>JAQGHQ010000363.1 GCA_028288765.1 Gemmataceae bacterium
CCCACCCCACAAAACCCAAGCATTTCAACCGATCTACCGGTCGGGTCACCCTTGCGCGTGTTCGGTCCCCCAGCGGGCGGACAGAGAGCGGCGCCCGCCCCCTTCCGGGGGCCAGGTACGATACCCCGCCAGCTGGTCGATCTTCACCCGCCGGCCGGGTTACACCCGGATAAACACCTTCCGTCGGTACATCCAGTACAGAATCAACCAGAGTAGCACCAGAGTGATCGACCCGTGCAGGAGCTTGAAGTATTCCGGGCCGAACACTCCCAACACTCCCTCCCCGAGATGCCGCTTCACCATCTTGTGGAGCTCGGGTTTGACGAACGAGTTGCTGATACAGTACGCGGCGATCGAATTCATCCCGACGACGACCAGCGGGAACACCCACCCCCGCCACCCGGTCAGGTCCACCGTGGCGTAGAACCCGGCCAACAAGAGGAAGCACCACCCGCCGCTGAACAGCACCCAGCTCGGCGTCCAGATCCTCTTCACGACCGGGCACACCCCGAGCTCGCCGAGCGCATAGCCGGCGGCCAGGCCGACCACCCCCGCCGCCGCGAGCCAGAGTACCTTCCCGAGGGGAGTCCGATCCCCCTTGAGTACCCCGCCGGCGATCAGCCCGAGGATCATCGTTGCCAGCGTCGGGATGAAGCTCAGCACCTGATACCCGCCGGAACTGAATGCGAACGCCTCATCCTCTTTCCGCGGAAAGAGATTCAGGAACCACACGTCGAACGCGGCGGCGATGTTGGAGCTCTTGCCCCAGTGGGCGGCGAACCCGGTCTCCCCGTGCTGGGAAAGCCAGTCCGGCTTCACCCCGACCGCCGCCCAGTCGAAATCCGCCCCCGGGGCCGGCCAGAGGGCGAACGCGGCCCAGTAGCCGATCAGGATCGCTCCGACCGCAAGCCACTGATCGCGGACCGGGCGGAACCCGAGCAGAAAGAGGAACCCGTACCCGAGGCCGATCTGCGACAGGGTGTCCGTGAACCCGTAGTCGGGGATGTCCTTCCATAGCGACCGGAGGATGATCCCGAGCCAGACGAGGACGAACGCCCGCCAAAATGCATGCACGGTCATCACCACCCGCGACTGCCCGCGGGCCGCCCTGGCGGCGAGGGAGTAGGGCAGACTGACCCCGACCAGGAACGAGAACGAGGGCTGGATGAGATCGTGGAGCGAGCACCCGGCCCACTCGACGTGCGTCTGCTGGTCGCCCAGGAACGTCAAGACCCCGCTCCCCGGGACGGCCCTCGCGAGTTCGGCCAGCTTCAGGATCTCCGCCATCATCAGGAACATGACGAGACCACGGTATGCGTCGACCGATTCGAGCCGAGGGGGTGGTGCTGCGGGCACGGGTGCGGACGGGTCGGGACGGCCCATGATCGGAGGGTCCGGGTGGGGTGGTGAGGGCGAGCGCGGTCCGGGGTCGGGACCATCATACCCGAGATGGCGGCGACCGGAACGAGAGAACGGTGGTCCTTTTTGCCCGGGGCCGCTGATCGGTGAACCCGGGCGGGATGGGGGTCTGAGTGGGGTAGGGCGGCGTTCGGGGAAGTGCGGGTTCACCGGCCGGCAAACCGTGGTCGGAAGTGGAAGGCTCTGACCCGCGGCATGGCGAGTGCGGGAATAAGTGGGGCCGGGCCCATGTCGGGGACTTCCCCGGCCCGGCACCGAAACCCGCGAGGGCCGAATAATGATGACGACCGCAGGCCATTTCGACCACGACGGTCTGCCCCGCCCGACGGATGACCGGTGCCCGCGCCTCCCGGAGGGGGTCGAGGACTCCGGACCGGACGACCTGGCCGACTGGTGGCTCGACCTTGGGTGCGGGGACTGATCGGGCCTCGGTCGTGTAAGTCTTTCACGACCGAGGTGCAAAAAGTGTACTTATTACCCACTATCCGCCGGGGCGGATGTTCACCGTCGTCCGTCAGTCCCGTGCGACATCGCCCCGCAGACCACCGGGTCGGTCCTCTCCAGGGCCGGCCCGGTTCTCGTTCGGCCTTGGGTTGTTGAACCCCCCCAGCGAAAACGCCCTGGGGAGCGAACTCGAACCGCCGCCCCGCCTGAAGGGCTGGGACCGGGAGCCCGGGGAGTTGTCCGGTGGACCCACCGGAGGGGCCGGGGTGGCCGGAGCCGTTAGCCGACCCTGGGACCCGCGGTTGGGTCTTCAGCCCGACGGGCTGAAGACTACCACTCGGAACGTCTCGGAAGTTTCGACACAACGCCTTCCGTGATCGGGCGACCGGGTACGACCCGATCGCCCGATCATGAACTCGCGGTCGTCGGGCCGATTGCGGGCGACTCGTATGTCGCCCCGATCGGGTCAGCCCGGGGAGACGGGCTTACTCGGGCCCGCCGGTGAAATGGAGGACTTCGAGAATCTCGGACCGAAAGCGTAAGAACCGGGGGTCGTTCCGCCGCCGGGGGCGGTCCAGGGAAACTTCGATCACCCGTTCGATCCGCCCCGGCCGGGGGGTCATGATCGCGATCCGGTCACTCACGTAGATCGCCTCGTCGATGTCGTGGGTGACGAGCAACAGCGTCGTCCCACGGGTTTGCCAGACGCGCAGGAGCTCGTCCTGCATCCGCATCCGGGTGAACTGGTCGAGTGCCCCGAGTGGTTCGTCCAGCAGGAGCACCCGGGGGTGGTTGATGAGGGCCCGGGCCAGGGCGGCCCGCTGGGCCATGCCGCCGGAGAGTTGATGGGGGTACACGTCGGCGAACGCCTCCAGCCCGATCAGCTGGAGGAAGTCGTCGACTTCGTGCCGCCGCCTGCGGAAAACCCCCCGAGCCACCAGTCCGGACGCGATGTTTCCGCGGACGGTAAGCCACGGGAACAGGGTGGGGTCCTGGAACATCAGCCCCCGCTCGGCGCTCGGCCCGGTGATCACCTCGCCGCCGACCCGGAGCTCGCCCGCCGACGGCGGGTCCAATCCCGCGATCAGCCGGAGGAGCGTCGACTTCCCGCACCCGCTCGGCCCGATCAGGGAGACGAGCTCGCCCGGCGCGACGTCCAGCGAGATCCGATCGAGCGCCAGGACCGAGGACCCGTCGGCCGCCGCGAACGTCTTGCCCACCCCGCGGACTTGTAAGGCGGACCCCTCGCCCGCCGGCCGGCTCACCACTTGATCACCCCTTTCTGCCACTTCAGCACCCGGTCGCGGAACGTGAACAGGAGGGTCATGATGGTCGAGAAGAACACGGCGGTAATGATCAGCGCGCCGTACACCTTGGCGTATTCCAGGTACCCCTGCTGCCACTTCACGTACCACCCGAGCCCGGCCTGAACCCCGACGGATTCGGCGACGACGAGCACCAGGAACGAGGCCCCCAGGCCCATGAACAGCCCGATGAAGATGTGCGGCAGGGCGGCCGGGATGGCGACGCGGAAAATGAGATACAGCCGTCCGGCCCCGAGCGTCCGGGCGACGTCCAGATACGCCACGCGGACGTTCGAGATACCGGAGGAGGTCAGGATCGTCATCGGGAACCAGACGGCGAACCCGATCAGCGCGACCGCGCAGAAGAACGAATCCTTCCACAGGGTCATGACCAGCGGGATCAGGGCGGTGGCCGGGATCGGCCCGACCACCTTGAGCGCCGGCATCGCCCAGTAGCGGACGCGGGGGAACCACCCGACCAGGACGCCGGTGACGAGCCCGGCCGTCACCCCGACCGCGTAGCCGGTCAGAAGTAGGCGGAGCGAGTGCCACGCGCTTTCGAGGAGGATCTTGCGGTCGTCGAGGATGCCGCCGAACACCTCGTCCGGCCCGGGGAAGAACGGCTGCGACATCCAGTTCAGCTTGAGCGTGACGAGGTCCCACAGGCAGACCACACCGGTCGCCGCGGCGACCAGCGGGGCGGTGTGCCGGACCCACTGGCGCGGGTACGGCCACACCGCCTGGACCGCAGCGAGGACGAGTGAGACCGCCAGGATAAAGCCCAGGACGGCCGGATACGGATGTTGCCAGGCCGGAAGGGCGTCCACCCAGGTCAAGGGCGGGAGTTGTTCGTCGGGGAGGTAGCGGTGGACCACCAGCGCTGCGATCGCCGCAACCGCCGGGGACAACACCGCGCCCACGGGCCGGAGAGTCGGCCCGCCGTGCCGGACGGCTACCGGCACGGCGGCGGGTGCGGGCGGCTCAACTGTGTTCGAAGCCATGCAGGCCGTTCCTGGTGGGGTGGGGTGCGGATTACTCGCTCAGGCAGCAGCAAGCGCAGCACAACTTGCGCTTGTCGAACAGGGCGGCGAACTCGCCGGGGGGGAGCAGGGCGGGGCGCCCGCCGCCCTCGACCGTCTCGACCTTGAGGGCGACCACCCACTCGTCCGTCACCCCGTCGAGGTCGAGCCAGGCCCGCTTCGCGAGGGCGGCCGGGTCGGTCGACCCGCCGAGCAGTTTGGCTTTCTTCATCTCGTCGGCCGCCTGCTCGATGCTTTTCTTGCACTTGGCCACTCCGGGCGTGTACCTCAACTGCGAGAGCGCCTGGGTGTTGATCTCCGCGGAGGCCGAGATGTACTTCTTCTCGACCGCCATTTCCGCCGCGGCCTTCGGGTTCTCCTCGACCCACTTCGCCCCCTTCAGCATCGCCCGGGTAACCTTCGCGGCTGCCTTCGGGTGCTTCTTGGCGAGCTGGCCGCTCACCACCGTGGCGCAGCAGAATTCGTCTGCGTAGGGAGCGTCCTTCGCCTGGTCGGCGATGGTCCGGACGAGCTTCTTGCCGACCAGGATGGTGCCGAGCGGGTCGGACGTGGCGACGGCGTCCACCAGCCCGTTCTCCACGGCCTGGGCGATGCCCTCCGGCGGGTAGGCCAGCCAGGTCACTTCCTTCGCCTCCACGGAGGGGTCGATCCCGTTGGCGGCCAGGACCCGGCTGGCGAACATGTACGGCGGGCTACCGATGTGTGTCGGGACGCCGATCTTCTTGCCCTTCAGCTCGGCTGCGGATTTGATGTCGGACTTGGTGCTGACCTGGAGCCGCAGGCAGCCGGTGTGGATGCCACCGGTGATCTTGAGGTCGGCGTTCTTCTCGATCGCCTTGAGGAGGTACATAATGAGCGTGTGGTTGGCGTCGAACTGCCCGTTCGCGAGCCCTTCCCGCAGCCCCTCCCAGTCCGTTTTGACCAGCTCGACGTCGAGCCCTTCTTCCTGGAACATGCCCTTCTCGTGGGCGACGAAGATCGGCGCTTCGCAGGTCAGGCCGAGGTAGGCGACCTTGAGCCTGCCCGGGTCGCCCGCCTCGCCGGAGTTCTGCCCGCGGCCGCAGCCGGTCGGTAGGACTACCGCGAAACAGCCCGCGGCCAGGAGCAGCCCGGCGAACACGGTCCGCCGGCGCAAGGCCCGCGCGTTCTTGGCTTCCATCTCATCATCTCCGAGTAGCGACCGGACCGGTCGTGTGTTCTTCCCGCGGTTCGTGTCGGACCGCCCGCGGGAGTTCTCCCACGGGCGGTCGGGGGGTCATTTTTTGAGGATCTTGTCCTGGTTTGCCAGGATCGTTTCCTGGTTCGCCAGGACCTCGTCAAGCTTGTCCTGATTCGCCAGGATCTTGTCCTGGTTGGAAATGATGACCGCCTGGTTGGCCAGGAGCTTGTCGAGCCGGGCCTGGTTGGCCTCGATCCGCTCCTGGTTCGCCAGGATCTTGTCCTGGTTGCTCAGGATCGTTTTCTGGTTCGCGATGACTTCGTCAACCGATGTCGCCATGGCCGAAACTCCTATCGTGCTCATCCCGGGCCGTACTGATTCGGCGGCCCCGCGACCGCCGCGGGATGTGCCGCCTCTTCACGCCACCCGGAGGGTAGCCGGAGTGTCGAGATGCTCGTTGTGTCGGCGCGCCAGGGGGACCCGGTACCGCACGACCGACGCGAGCCCGATTCGGGCAGACAGCCGGATGTCTGGGGCAACGGCACGAGGCGCCTACACGCGGGCCTGAGCCGGGCGCCCCGCGCACGAGACCGACCAGCGGAAAAGGTTGTCACACCCCCGGCTGATCGTCGCGCGACGACCGCATTCGGTACGGGAAAGTGAAGTCAGGAGCGGGGTGGCCGATCGATCCGGAGACACCGGGCGGACGGGTGGGTGGATACGTGGTCCGGGAAACGGATGCCGTTCCCTTCGCGCGGGATTGTCGGCGGCTGAGGGAATAACGCGACCGGATCGACGGGCGAAGGCGAGGGGGCGGGAGGGGTAAGAGGGCCCCGCTCCGGAACCCGCGAACAGTTAGGCCCGTGACACGGGGTCGGCCGGTCCGGGGCGATCGGGCGAGAAGCGGCCTCGGCCGGTAGCTCGTGCGTTGCGGCCACCGCATCGGGGCGCCGGGCACCCTCGATGTGGACGTAATCGCCGCAGGCGGCAGTGGCAGAGGAGGGCGCGAGGAACGACACCACGACCGCGGCCGCCACAACGGCCACGCCCCGAAGGTTCGTTTGCGACGCCCCGGTTGACACCGTGCGGAATCCGGAGGGTTGGGCGAGTGGTTGGACCACCCGAGCGAGCTACGCCACGCACTGTTGATGTATCATTACCGCGGGTCGAGAGTAAATGCAAGTACGCAGGTCGATCGGTCGTGTAGCTGCCCCAGTCGTCTCGCGGCATACGCCGATCCGGCACGGCACGGGACTGCCCGGAGGTTGCCTGCCCGGTCGTCCAACCGCTCCCTTCGAACTGGTTCCCACCCCGCCGACGTAGGAAGCGTAGGGGTGGGAACAGGGTTCGACCGGATCGGCCTCCCATCAGGTGTCTGCTGGGACTCCGGAATCGCCGAGTACCGCAGTTCGGTCGCAGCCCGGTCACAGGGTTTCTGTACGAGGGGCAGTTTCCAAGCACCCGCTCGTGGTAGGCTTACGACAAGGGCTGGCGGCCGGGTTCATCCGGCCGTCCGGCGGAAGATGGCCGGATGAACCAAGCCGCCAGCTCGGCCCCGACCACAACCCGGCGCTGATCCGGCGGTCACGCCTATACTGGTGACATTATCCGGGTCATAGACATATCGAGGGAGCTGCGCCATGCACCGAACCGTCCCCGTGTCGCGGGTCATCGACCTCACTGATCCCGCCGCCAACCGCATCTACAACATGACGGTCGAGGAGGCCCGCGAGCTCGTGGCCGGCGGCGACGCCACTGTTGTGGCGCGGGTCGACGGCGAGTTCGCCCTGGTCGGGCAGCGCGGGCGGAGCATCTGCCTCGCCCGGACCATCGGCCGGCTGATGCGGTACTTCATCGCCAAGTGGCACGACGGGCCGATCCTGATTGTCGCCGACCGGATCGACGCGATCCGCGCCCAGCTCGTCGCCCTGGGCCTCGAAGGGCAGTTTCACCCCTCCTACACCCGCATGGTCCCGGCCCATTACGTGGTCCGGATCGAGCTCGTCGGCTGCCCGGACCCGAGCCCGTCCTACGCGCGGTTCTTCACCCCGGCGCGGAACGCCCTCCCGGCCGACGTCGCCGCGATCGGCGAACGCTACATCGGGGCGGCCTACCACGAAATCGCCCGCTGGCTGGATCGCGTGCCCCCGAAGGAACCGATCGGGGTTTCCTTCTCCGGCGGGATCGACAGCGGGGCGGTGTTCCTGCTCACCTACCACGCCCTTCTGAGCCGGGGGGACAGCCCGGCCCGGCTGAAGGCGTTCACCCTCGTCGTCGGCGACCGCGGACCCGACCTCGATCAGGCCCGGGAGTTCCTCCGCCGGCTCGGGCTCGACCTGTTCCTGGAGCCGATCCCCGTCCGCCCGGACGAGGTGAAGATCGAGGACGCCGTCCGGGTGATCGAGGATTACAAGCCGCTCGACGTCCAGTCCGGGGCCGTGGCGCTCGCCCTGTGTCGGGGGATTCGGGCCCGGTACCCGGAGTGGAAGTATCTGTTCGACGGGGACGGCGGGGACGAGAACCTCAAGGACTACCCGATCGAGGACAACCCCGAGCTGACCATCCGGAGCGTGCTCAACAACCCGATGCTGTACCAGGAGGGGTGGGGCGTCCACGCGATCAAGCACTCGCTGACCTACTCCGGTGGCCAGAGCCGGGGGTACGCCCGGACCTACGCCCCGCTGGCGGCGACCGGGTTCGAGGGGCTCAGCCCGTTCGTCTGCCCGGCCGTGATCGCGGTCGCCGAGGCCATCCCGTTCGTCGAGCTCACCGGCTGGGACCACGACAAGCTATATGCCCTCAAGGGGCAGGTGGCGGCCGCGGGGGTGAAGGCGGTGACCGGGCTCGACATGCCGATCTTCCCGAAGCGGCGGTTTCAGCACGGGGCCGTGAGCCGTCCGGACGCATTGTTCCCGGCGGGACCGGACAGCTACCGCCGGATCTTCCAGAGGGTGTATGAAGTCAGTGCCGCTCTTCCCGGATGAGTGGGTCGTCGCCCGCCGGCCGCCCCGCAACTCGCTGTCCGGCGACCGGCCGTACGCGTGGCTCGTCGAGCCCGAGCCCGCCGCCGGCGGGCGGGTGGTGGACGTTGCCACCCTGTTCCTGACCAACCGGGAGTGCCCGTTCCGCTGCCTGATGTGCGACCTGTGGAAGAACACCTTGACGGAGTCCGTCGCCCCCGGTCAGATCCCGGAACAGATCCGCTGGGCCCTTGCCCAGCTCCCGCCCGCCCAGCACCTCAAGCTGTACAACGCGGGCAGCTTCTTCGACCCCCGGGCGATACTCCCGAAAGACTATGCCGAGGTCGCGAGACTCGCCGCCGGGTTCGAGCGGGTGGTCGTGGAATGTCACCCCAGGCTGGTCGGGCGGCGGTGCCGGGAGTTCAGGTCTCTGCTCGCCGGTGAGCTCGAAGTCGCGATGGGCCTGGAAACGGTCCACCCCGACGTTTTGCCCCGGTTGAACAAGGGCATGACCCTGGACGACTTCGCCGGAGCGGTCCGGTCGCTCCGGGCCGACGGGATGCCGGTGCGGGCGTTCATTCTCGTCCGCCCGCCATTCCTGACCGACGCGGAAGGGCTTGAATGGGCCCGGCGGTCGCTCGACTATGCGTTCTCTCTTGGGGTCGAGTGCTGTAGCCTGATCCCGACCCGGGCCGGCAACGGGGCGATGGAAGAACTCGCCCGCCAGGGGCTCTTCGCTCCCCCGTCCCTGGAGACGCTGGAGCAGTCCCTGGAGTACGGCCTGTCGCTGCGAGCCGGCCGCGTCTTCCTCGACCTGTGGGACATCGGGACGGTTTCACCCGACGCCCCGGACCGCGCCGCCCGGATCGACCGGCTGGCCCGGATGAACCTGACCCAGCGCCCGGATCCGGCCGGAGGGGTGAGCTCGTGACCCGGTTCGACTGCGACCTCGCGATCCTCGGCTCCGGCTTCGGCGGCACCCTGCTGGCGATCATCGCCCGCCGGCTCGGGTACTCCGTGGTGCTGCTGGAGCGGGGCACCCACCCGCGGTTCGCGATCGGGGAATCATCGACCCCTCTCGCCGACTTCAAGCTCGCCGCCATCGCCGACCGGTTCGGGCTCGACTGGCTCCGGCCGTTCGCCAAGTACGGCCCCTGGAAGGCGGCGTACCCGCACATCCACTGCGGCCTGAAACGCGGGTTCAGCTTCTTCCGGCACGAACGGGACCGGCCGTTCGCCGCGACGGACGGAAACACTAACTCGCTGCTCGTCGCCGCCAGCCCCGACGCCGACCACTCCGACACGCACTGGTTCCGCGCCGACTTCGACGCGAATCTCGTCTCCCGCGCGGTCGGGGATGGGATCCCGTATCTCGATCAGTTCGAAGTGACTTCTGTCCGACACGACGACCGGGGCTGGGAGCTGGGCGGGGCGAGGGCGGACGGGGAGGTGAATATCCGCGCCGGGTTCGTGGTCGACGCGACCGGGACCGGACAGGTGCTCGCGAAGGCGCTCGGCCTGGAACTCGTCGACCCGTCGACCCTCCGCGCCCGGTCGCGGGCGATCTACTCGCACTTCACGGGTGTCGCCCGCTGGCACGACGTGCTGGAAGCGGAGCAGGGGCCCGCCGGGACCGCCGGGCACACGTTCCCGTGCGACGCCGCGGCGTTACACCAGATCATCGACCACGGGTGGATGTGGGTCCTCCGGTTCGACCACGGGATCACCAGCGCGGGGTTCTCGCTGGACCCGGACGCTCACCCGATCCGCCCGGACGAGTCGCCCGAGATGGAGTGGCGCCGACTCCTGAACTCATACCCCTCTCTGGCCCGGCAGTTCGCAGCTGCCGAACCGGTCCGGCCGTTCGTGCGGACGGGCCGGCTCCAGCGACGCCTGTCCCGGGCATCCGGGCCGGACTGGGCACTGCTCCCACACACGGCCGGGTTCCTCGACGCCTGGTTGAGCCCGGGCATCGCCCAGACTCTTTTCGCCGTGAACCGTCTCGGCCGGATCCTGGCCGAGGATTGGCGCGGCCCGGGCCGGGAGCGGCGGCTGACCGAGTACGGCCGGGCCGTGTTGCGGGAGCTGGTCTGGGTGGACGAGATCACCGGGACCTGCTTCGCCTGCTTCGACCGATTCCCGGTGATGACGACCGCGTCGATGATCTATTTCGTGGCAGCGCACTATTGCGAGGAACGGGAGAGGGCGGGCCGGGCGGGGCCCGACGATGCGTTCCTGCTCGCCGACGACCCGGTCTACCGCGAGATCGCCGCACGGGTGTTCCGCCAGGCCCTGACGACTCCAGCGGCCGACGCGGACCGGTTTACGGCCGCGGTCCGGGACGAACTGGGCCCGTACAACCTGTGCGGCCTGTGCGAGCCCCGGTGGCGGAACATGTACCCGTATCTCGGTACACTCCCGACCGAGACCAGTCGGTGAGCGGACGCGGCGGGCCGGGTGGAGTTGCCCGGACCCCGAGCGGCGCGGACAATACACGAACACCACACGCGTCCTACTCGTAACAATCACCACCGGGGTGACTCGCCCCCCGGGCCACGCGAGATGCGTCATGGCTCTCTCCTTCCGGCAGCGCCGCTGGTGGCTGGTGGCCGCGGTCGTGCTTCTCGCCGCGGTCGGGATCGTCGGATACCAGTTCTGGAAGCGGTCCCAGCTCCCCCAGCCCGGGAGCCCGGTGTACGAGGAGTATGTCGAGGCGTTCCAGGTGGGCGTGGCCGCGCTGGATGTCGGGATGCTGCCGGACGCCGAGGAAAACCTGAACCGGGCGGTCGGCCTGGTGCCCCGCGAACCGGCCGGGTGGGCCGATCGTGGTCTCCTGTACCTCCGTTCCGCCCGGCTGCCGGAGGCGGAGCGGGATCTGCGGCAGGCGGAACGACTCGCCCCCGATAATCTCGAAATCCAGAAGTTGCTCGGTCTGCTGGAGCAACATCAGGGTCGGCTTGCCGAGGCCATAGCCCGGCTGCGGCGGGTCGTGGAGAAGGACCCGGAAGATGTGGAAATTCAGTTCCTGCTCGCCAAGCTCGTCGACCAGGAACACGACGCGGGGAGCGATGCCGAGTACCAGCAGCGGATGGAGCAGATCCTGGCGGTCCGGCCCGGGAACCTGCACGTGATGCTCGAACGGCTCAAGACGGCAGTCCGGCGGGGTGACCGTGCCGCGGTGAACGACAGCCTGGCCCGACTCCGCCAGCTCGCCCCGGAATGGACTCTACCACAGACCAAGGCCCAACTAGCCGAACTGGAGAAGACACTGGCCGGTCCGCTCGGCCAGGCGGCGCTCAACTCCGAGCACCTGATCACCTTCGGGAACGTCCTTCGGGGCGAACCCACCTATCCCCGCAGCGCCGAAGAGGTGGACCCGCCGCCCGTGGCCGTCGGCAATCCGCTCCGCACCTTTCTCCGGCTGGCCCCGGTGCGGCATACCCCGGCCGCTGCCGATACCGATCTCACCTTCACCCCCGAGCCGATGGCCGGCGCCCCGCCCGGCCGGTGGGACTCTGCCGTGCCGGTCTGGCTGACCGTTGATGACCCGGCCGCCGTGTTCGTGGCCAATTCCCAGGAGGTCCGTCGCCTCGGAACTGCCACGGCGATTCCGTCTCTGCGGGTCGGGGGCGACGGGCTCGTCCCGCTCGACTGGAACAACGACTTCCGGACCGACCTTCTCCTGGCCGGGCCGGGAGGGCTGAGGTTCTACCAGCAGGGCAATGACGGGGCCTTCGTTGACGTGACCACAAAGACCAAATTGCCGACCGACGTCCTCGGCGGCGACTACGCCGCAGCGCTGGCGGCGGACGTCGACCTGGACGGAGATCTCGACATTGTCCTCGCCCGGCGGGACGGCCCGCCGCTGCTCCTGCGGAACAACTTCGACGGGACGTTCACCCCCCGGCCGATCGCCCCCGAGGTGACCGCGGCCCGGGGGTTCGCCTGGGCAGACTTCGACCACGACGGGGCGCCCGACCTCGCGGTCCTGGACGCCCGCGGCCGGGTCCACGTGTACGCGAACGAGCGGTCCGGGCAGTTCCGGGTGTGGCCGTCGCCGGTTCCGGACGGTCCGTACCTGGCGCTCGCGGTCGGCGACGCGGACGACGACGGGGTACTCGACCTGGTCGCCCTTCGCGCTGATGGAGCGGTAGTCCGTCTGTCGGACCGGGACAAGCGGGCGCGGTGGGAAGCGGTCGAGCTCGGCCGGTGGACGGGGGTCCAAGATCGTACAGAGCCGGGGACGTTCCGGCTGCTGGTCGCCGACCTGGACAACAACGGGGTATCCGATCTGGTGGTCTCCGGCCCGACAGGCGGGGCCGGGTGGCTCGGGGCGGGAGGCGGGAAGTTCGACCCACTCCCCGCCTCGCTCCCGGGCCGGCTCACGGCCGCCGCGAACCTGGACGGAACCGGGCGGGTCGATCTGCTCGGCCTCGACGCGGACGGCCGCCCGATCCGCTACCGCAGCACCGGCAGCAAGAAATACCACTGGCAGACGATCCGGTTCCGCTCCCTCTCGCCGGCCCTGCTCGAAGGCGACAACCGGATCAACTCCTTCGGGATCGGCGGCGAGATCGAGGTCCGAACCGGCACCTACGTGGCGAAGCGCCCGATCACCGCGCCGGTCGTCCACTTCGGCCTCGGCGAGCGGCAGCGGGCCGACGTCGCCCGGATCCAGTGGCCGAATGGAACCGTCCAGATCGAATTCCACCCCCCGATCGACCAGACCTACTCGGCGGAACAACGCCTGAAGGGGTCGTGCCCGTTCCTGTTCACCTGGAACGGCGAGCGGTTCGTCTTCGTGGCCGACTTCATGTGGAGCACCCCCCTCGGGATGTACATCAACGCCCAGGACAAGGGCGGCCTCCTGCAGACGAGGGAGTGGGTGAAAATCCGCGGGGACCAGCTGGTGCCCCGGGACGGGCACTACGACGTGCGGGTGAACGCGAACTTGTGGGAGACGCACTACTTCGACCACCTGGCCCTACACGTCGTCGACCACCCGGCGGATACCGAGCTGTTCGTCGACGAGCGATTCGCCCTGGAACCCGCCGTGCCGACGTTCCATCTCACCGGGCCGCCCCGCCCCGTCGCCCGCGCCACCGACCACCTCGGGGCCGACGCCACGGCCGCCGTCCGGGCCGTCGACGGGGTGTACCTGGACCGGTGCGGGCGGGGCGTCTACCAGGGGGTCACGACCGACCACTGGGTCGAGGCCGATCTCGGCGACGACGCCCCGCGGGAGGGGCCGGTCTGGCTGGTCGCCCGCGGCTGGATCCACCCGACCGACAGCTCGATCAACTACGCCCTCGAACAGGGCCGGCACGAGCGGCCACGCGGGCTGGTCCTGGAAGTCCCGGACGGGAAAGGCGGGTGGAAGGTGGCCCGCGACCGGATCGGCTTCCCGGCCGGCAAGAACAAGACCGTCCTGATCCGGCTCGACGGACTCGACGGGCCGGGTGTCGCCCGAAAGTTCCGGCTCCGGACGAACATGGAGATCTTCTGGGACGCGCTGCACTACGCCCGCGGGCGGGACGACGCCGGGGTGAGCAAGAAGGAACTCCTTCCCGTTGTCGCCGACCTCCGGGAGCGTGGTATCCTGGCAATGTCGCAGGCGGACCGGAGTTCGCCCGAGCTACCGGACTATGACCGGGTCGTGGCCCGCGGTCAGGTCTGGCGGGACCTGATCGGCTACCACACCCGGTTCGGGGACGTCCGCGAACTGCTGGAGAAGGTCGACGACCGGTACGCGATCCTCACCGCCGGCGACGACATCGCGCTGCGGTTCGCCGCGCCTCCGGGCCCGCTGCCCGGGTGGAAGCGGGATTTCGTCTGGGTCAACGACGGGTGGGTCAAGGACGGCGACCTGAACACCCGGTTCGGCAAGACGGTCCTTCCCCTGCCGGCCCACGGCATGACGAGCTACGATACACCGCCGGGCCGGCTGGAAGACGACCCGGTCTACCGGCGGCACCCGAAGGACTGGGCCGTCTTCCACACGCGGTACGTGACGCCGGGCCGGTTCGAGAAGGGATTGCGGACATTCCCTGTCCCCGTCGGGAGGCAGCCGTGAGCACGGTACTCAAACAAGCGGTCGTGGCCGTCCCGTTCGTCGGGATGATGGCCCTCGTGTTCGTTCTGAACCGGGACGGGGAGGTGGCCGGCGGCCGGCTCGATCCGGCCGAGGCGCTGCGCCGCTACGGGTTCTACCTCACCGAGTCCGCCGCCGCGGCCGGGATCGACTTCCGGCACGAGAACCCCACCCTCGACCCGAAACTCGCCCACATCATGCCGGTCGTCGCCGGGATGGGCGCGGCCGTCTCGGTGGTCGACTTCGACGCCGACGGGAAGCTCGACCTCTACGTTGTTACCGGGAAGGAAGGGGGCCGGAACCGCCTCTACCGGAACCGGGGCGACGGGACGTTCGAGGACGTGGCCGGGGCGATGGGCGTCGCCGACGTGAACCGGCCCGGCACCGGGGTCAGCATGGGGGCGATCTGGGCCGACTACGACAACGACGGGTTCCCCGACCTGTTCGTCTACAAGTGGGGCAAACCCGAGCTGTTCCACAACCGGCAGGGGAAAGGCTTCGACCGGGTGACCGACACGGCCGGGTTGCCGGCGTGGGTGAACGCGAACGCCGCCTGCTGGCTCGACTACGACCGGGACGGCCGGCTCGACCTGTTCGTCGCCGGGTACTGGCGGGACGGCCTCGACCTGTGGCACCTGCCAACCACGGAGGTGATGCCGGACTCGTTCGAGCACGCGAAGAACGGCGGGCGGAAGTACCTGTTGCGAAACAAAGGAGACGGGACGTTCGAGGACGTGACCGGGGGGGTCGGGATCACGAGCACACGGTGGACCCTCGCGGTGGCCGCCGCCGACCTGTGCGGGACCGGGTATCCCGACATCGTTATGGCCAACGACTACGGCGTGCCGGAACTGTACGCCAACAAGGGCGGGAAGCGGTTCGAGGAGGTCGGGTACAAGACGGGCATCGGCGTCGCCCCGAAGAGCGGGATGAACGCCTCGTTCGGGGACGTGCTCAACCAGGGTAAGCTGGGGATCTACATCTCGAACATCACCGAGCCCGGGAACCTGATCCAGTACAACTTCCTGTGGGTGCCGATCGGGACGAAGGACGGTCTGCCCCAATATCACGACCGGGCCGGGTCGATGAACGTCGCCCGCGGCGGCTGGAGCTGGGGGGCGAAGTTCGGCGACCTGAACAACGACGGCCGGCTCGACCTGTACCTGACCAACGGATACATCTCGGCCGACAAGGACAAGAGCTACTGGTTCGACTACGGCAAGATCGCGGGGGGACTCGGGCAGCTGATCCGGGACGCTAAAAACTGGCCGCCGATCGGCAACCAGAGCCTGTCCGGGTACCAGCAGAAGTGCGTCTGGATGAACAAGGGCGGGGACTTCACGGACGTCGCGCTCGGGGTCGGGGTCACCGACACGTACGACGGCCGGGCGGTGTCGATGGGCGACCTGTTCAACCGCGGCGTGTTAGACGTCGCGGTCGCCACCCAGAACGGCCCGCTCTTGCTCTACAAGAACACGGTGGCCCCCGGCCGGGACTGGGTCCAGTTCGAGCTCGTGGGGGGCGCCCGCCCGGGGCGTGAGAAGGACTGGAGCAACCGGAGTGCGGTCGGGGCCCAGGTCAAACTGACCTGGCGGCAGGGGCCGGCCGGCCAGCTTCAGGAGCAGCTCCAGGTGGTGACGGCCGGCGACGGGTACGCCTCGCAAAACATGCTCCGGCTGCACTTCGGCCTCGGCCAGGAGGCGAGGATCGAAAAGGCGATCATCAAATGGCCGTCGGGCCGCACGCAGACGATCGAGGCCCCGACGGCCGGCGTTCTTCATCGCGTCGAGGAGACCGGACCATGAGCCCACCGCCAGCCCCCGCGACCGCCGGCCCCGCGGCAGGCGGGCCCGGTTCGTCGCGGGTCGCCTTCGCCCTCCGCGCGGCGGCCACCGCGGTCCTCGTCGTCGGGTACTACTGGATACGGGACCCGCTCGGTGAATGGGCGGTCGGGTGGTACGCCCGGCTCTTCGGGAGCGTCCCGGACCCGGCGACCCCGCGGGTGATCGGCGTCACCGTGCTTCTGGCGGTGCTCCTGCTCGTCTGGCGGAAACTGGTCCTCGGCGACCCGAAACTCCAGGCCCCGCTGCTCATCACCGTCATCCTGGCTCTCGGGGATGCGTCGTTCAACGTGCTGGAGAACCTGCCCGCCCCGCCGTGGCTGGCCGCCCTGACCGAGGGGCGGATGACGGCGTACTCGCCCACATTCATGACGATCGCGGTGACCGTCCTGACCGAGCTGGTGATCGGCCGGTTCTTCTACGGGAAGTGGCCGAACCTGACCAGTGCGTACATCACCGGGATCAGCGCCGGGATCCTGATCAAGTCGAACGTCCTGTGGCCCTTCGTCCTGTGCGGGATGATCTCCATCACCTCGAAGTACGTCCTGCGGGCCTACAACCGGCACCTCTGGAACCCGACCAACTTCGGGGTCACGATGATGCTGTTTTTGGCCCCCCAGCACGTCGCCAGTCTGACCGTGCAGGCCGGGAACAACGGGTGGGCGCTGGCGGTGATCTGGTTCCTGGGCGGGATGATCATGTACCGGCTGGGCCGGTTCCACATCCCGCTGGCGTTCATCGCCACGTTCATCCCGCTGTCGTTCCTCCGGAGTGCGGTCACCGCGCACCCGTGGCAGGCGGAGATCGCCCCCATGACGAGCCCGATGTTCCAGCTCTACATCTTCTTCATGATCACCGACCCGCCGACGACCACCCGGGCGAAGTGGAGCCAGGTGCTCGTCGCGGTGTTGGTGGCGGTGGCGGAAACGGTGTGCCGGCTGGCGTTCAAGGATGTCCACTCCCTGTACCACGCGTTGTTCACCGTCGGGCCGGCGGCCAACCTGGTCGAGATCGTCGCCGGCCGGCTCCGGGCGCGGCGGGCGGCCGACCGGAAAGCCATCGCGGCCTCCGAAGTCGATGCGGGGCGGGTGCTGGCCGCTCCCGAGATCGCCGGCAACATGCCGCGGGTTTGACCGTGGGGGCAAGCTGGAAACTTGCCCCCACACGAAAGTATCCCCGCGTCTTTGTGGAGCTTCGGACATGGCCTGGATCAAGACCGTGCCGCTCGACCAGGCCGACCCGGCCCTCCGCCAGGTGTACGAACAGATCTACGCCCTCTACCCCGCAGACTACCGCGAACCCGTCGCCTCTCTCGTCGACCCGGACGGCACCAGCGAGAGCATCACCGCCGCGCACAGCCTCATCCCCGAGGCGATGCGGCACATGATGTCCGGGTTCGCCGTCCTGCTCCGGCCGGACCTCCCGTTGACCCGCCGGCAGCAGGAGATGATCGCCGCGGTGGTGTCCGTCGAGAACAGCTGCTTCTACTGAACGGAGAGCCACACCGAGTTCCTCCGCCGGGCCAGCCTGGACGAGAAACTCGCCGCCGAGTTACGGCGGGACTACACCCGGGCCGACCTCTCCGACGCCGACCGCGCCATGCTCGACTTCGCGGCCCGTTTGACCACGGCCGCCTACAAGATGACGCCCGACGACGTGGCCCGCCTCCGGGCGGTCGGGTTCGATGACGTCGGCATCTTGCAGATCACGCTGATCGCCTCCTGGTTCAATTACATCAACCGCGTTGCGGACGCGCTCGGGGTCGGCAAGCCTGCCCTCTGATCACGACCGGCCGCGGAACTACGATCCGCATCCCATTACTCGAGGGGCTCAGTCTCTTCCGGCTTGGCCATCTCGGGCAACTGCTTGAACCCGTCTACGATCTCGGGATCGGTCCCGAGCCCCGGTAAAGGAGCCGGGATCGGGCCAACTCCACCCGAGACGGGTTCGGTGCCGGGATGGGGTTCGGTCGTCAGGTCGGGCACAATGACGGGATCGACGGCCGGGGTTGGAGGGCTGGTTGGCATGGCCACAGTATCACTCCTCTCGGGCGGATGTCATCCGAACGAGTGGAGCAAACGAGGTGCCTATCCGAGCTCCGGCTTCGGCGCGGGAACGTCGCCCGGAGTCGGAATGACGACCGCCCCCGTGCCCGCTACATTAACCCAGCCCCCGGACCGGTCCCGGTCACGGGCGGGCGAGCGAGACCGGTTCCGGGCGCCGCCGGTCCTGGTCCTCGCTCTCAGGCAGGGAACCGGGTGAAAGTCCCGACGGGTCCGCCACGGTCACAGTCCGACCTCTGCCGCACCGGCTTTTTCGAACAGACCGCCCCGCGACAGGGCCGCTGTGGGCGTGTCGGGCTGGCACGCCTCGGTGACACCCGGCCAGCCCGTCGGCCCATCTCATGCGCGCACCCAGGACGGCCGCCCTGTTGTGGAGCGGGGGCAAGGACAGTGCTCTTGCCCTCCACCACGCCCGCCAAAGCCACCCCGATATTCGCATTACCCAGCTCGTCACCTGCGTGAGTCAGGCGTACGACCGGGTGTCGATGCACGGGGTCCGTCGGGAACTGATTCGGGACCAGGCAGACGCCCTCGGGCTGCCGGTCGAGTTCGTCACGATCCCCAGCCACGACCGCCCCACTTGTCCCGTGGCGGGCTCCGGGCCGGGCACCACGTTTCCGCCGAACGATGTCTATAGCACGATCGTACTCGCGGCCTTCGGCCGGCTCGCGGCAGGCGGCGTCGAGGTGGTCGTGTTCGGTGACATCTTCCTCGAAGACCTCCGGGCGTACCGGGATCAGCTCCTGGCCCACGCCGGTTTGGAGGGTCGATACCCGCTCTGGGGGCGGGACACCGGGGATCTCTACGCGGAATTTGTCGCCCTCGGGTTCGAAGCGGTGACCATCTGTGTGGACACCGCCCGCCTGACCGAGGACCATCTCGGCCGGGCACTCGACCGGGCCTTCCGCGACTCTCTCCCGCCGGGCGTGGACCCGTGCGGGGAGCGGGGTGAGTACCACTCGTTCACGTTCGACGGGCCCCCGTTCGACCGCCCGGTCCGGTTCATCCCCGGGGACATTCACCGGCACGAGCCGTTCGCCTTCCGGGAACTTTTCCCCGGTGATTCGACCCCCACCGGGTCGAACGTCGTTCAGCGGGCTGGAGCGGTGTAGCGCCTCGCCTGCCGATCCCGATAAAGTTTCGGATACCCGCCGATCGCCCCGGAGACTGTTATGATGCCCCGCCCGCTCGTCCTGGCCGGACTGATCCTTCTGGCTGCCTTGAGCCGGCTCGTCCCCCATCCGCCGAACTTCGCCCCGATCACCGCGATGGCCGTGTTCGGCGCGATCCGCTACGCCGACCGCCGTGCGGCCGTCCTGACGCCGCTTCTCGCTCTGCTCCTGAGCGATTTGGTCCGCGAGGCCTTGTACCGGTACGGCCTCGTACCGGAGTGGGGGCTGTATCGCGGCATGTGGGCGGTCTACGGGATCACCGCTCTGATCGCCCTGGTCGGGCGCTCGGCCCGCGATACCCGCTCCCCGGCCGCAATCGCCGGTATCACTCTGGCTGGGTCGTGTCTGTTCTTCGTGATCTCCAACTTTGCGGTGTGGGCCGGGGGGTCGACCTACCCGCACACGACCGAAGGGCTGATCGCCTGCTATACCGCCGCCATCCCGTTCTTCCGCAACGCCTTCCTCGGCGATGCGTTCTACGCCACGGTCCTGTTCGGGGGGTGGGCGCTGGCGGAATCTCGCCTCCCCGCCCTTCGTCCGGCCCCGGTCACCACGAACCTGTGAGATCGCGATGGTCCGCACCGTTTCGATGCTGCCGGCGGCGACCGAGATCGTCGGGGCGCTGGGGCTGATGGACCACCTGGTGGCAGTGTCGCACGAATGCGACCACCCGGCGGAGGCCAACCACAAGCCCCGGGTCACGTTCTGCGAGATCTACGGGAAGGGACTGCCGTCGGTCGATATCGACCGGTGGGTGTCGGACCGGCTCCGGGCGGGGGAATCGCTCTACACGCTCGACGAGCCGACCCTGCGGGCCCTGGCCCCGGAGCTGATCCTGACCCAGCGGCTGTGCGACGTGTGTGCCCCCGCGTACGGGTCGGTCGAGGCCCTGGCCCGAACCCTCCCGACCCGGCCCCGGGTGCTGAACCTGGAACCGGCGTCGCTCGGGGACATCCTTCAGAACATCCGGGATGTCGCCGCCGCAATGGGCGATCCCGGGCGGGCGGATCGCGTCTGCGGTCAACTGGAAGACCGTGTCGCCGACGTCGTTCGGCGGGTGGCGGGGCGGCCCCGGCCCACGGTGTTCGTCATGGAGTGGGCCGAGCCGATCTTCAACGCGGGGCACTGGACGCCGGGGCTGGTCCGGCTGGCTGGCGGGGTCCCGGTCCTCGCCGCGGAAGGGGAGGATTCGGTCCGGGTGGCATGGGAGGACCTGCGGGCGGCCGACCCCGAGGTGCTGGTCATCGCCTGCTGCGGGCACGGGGTCGAGCGGACCCGGCGGGACCTCCCGCTCCTCAAAGCCCTACCCGGGTGGGATCGGGTGCGGGCCGTCCGGGCCGGGCGGGTCTACGTGGCGGACGGGTCGGCGTATTTCTCCCGCCCCGGGCCCCGGGTCGTGGACACGCTGGAGATCCTTGCCACTGCCCTCCACCCGGAAGCCTACCCCGACCGCGGGACGGTTCCCGTCTGATCGCCGCCCGGGACGGACGGGCCCCCGGTCGGAACCGACCCGGCGCGACACGACGACGGTCCACATCTTGCTCTTCCTGTCTGGCGAACCTCTCACGGGTTCATGCCTAACATTTGAACGATTGCCTGAAAAGGTCCTGGCACGAATGGCGACGGTGTGGTATCAGGGAGGTGATCTTCCTCTCATTCACCCCCCGTCGTCCTGCCCGCTTCGACCCCATGCACAGACAGGTGTGTGCCATCCTGGCCTGTATCTGCCTCGCCGCCCCCGGGTGCTCGGGGGACAACCGGTCTGAGGTGTCCGGGACCGTGTCGTTGAATGGCCGGCCGATCGAGGAGGGGTCGATCAACTTCATCCCAGTCGAGGGGAACCAGGGCCCGGGCACCGGGGGGATCATCCGCGACGGGAAATACCACATCCCGCGGGCCAACGGGGTGACCGCGGGCAAGAACCGGGTCGAAGTGCGGGCCTTCCGGGAGACCGGCCGGAAAGTCCAGGACCCGACCGGCCTGCCCGGCGCCTTGACCACGGAACGGGTCCCCGCGTTCCCGCCGGAGTTCAACGACAAGAGCACCCTCGTCCGGGAGGTCCGGGCCGGGTCCGACACGATCGATTTCGACGTTCATCTTCCCGAACCCGGGAAGGCCGCAGGGCGATAAGAGCCCCGGGCGGCGATCGGGAGCGGGTCGCCGGAGGGCCGAGTATGCGTTCATCTCGTCTCCGCGCCGCCGCCTTCACGCTGATCGAGCTGTTGGTGGTGATCGCCATCATTGCCATCCTGATCGGGCTCTTGCTCCCGGCCGTGCAGAAGGTCCGGGAAGCTGCCGCCCGGGCCAAGTGCCAGAACAACATGAAACAGTTCGGGGTGGCGCTGCACAACTGCCACGATACGAATGGCCGCTTCCCGAAGGGGGTCAACTGGAACAACGGGAGTTACTACGACTTCCCCCGGTCCGGGTGGAACTACCCGCTCTTCCCGTTCATCGAGCAGGACAACATTTACCGCCTCTTCCCGCCCTCGGCCGGCCAGCAGCAGTGGTACCCGTGGTTCAGCGCGGAAGCGACCAACCCGAACGGCCCGACGCGGGTCGTCATCCAGACGTGGCTTTGCCCCAGCGACGGCGGGGTCCTGCTGAACCAGCAGTCGTGGGGAGTCTTCTCGCTCGGGAATTATCACGCCATCTTCGGGGGGCTGAACCTGGCCGGGGTGGTGGCCAACGCCTCCGACCAGCGGGCGGCCTTCGGGCTCAACTTCGGGGCCCGGTTCGCGGACATCGCCGACGGCACCAGTAACACGATGGTCCTGGGCGAGTACCTCCGGTCCCAGGGGGCGTCGAACGACCAGAGGGGCATGCCCTGGGGGGATCAGCCGGGCTACGGTCAGATCTTTACGCAGTTGTCCCCGAACAGCAGCAGCCCCGACCTGCTTTACGTCGGCTGGTGCGATAACAAACCGACGCAGAACCTTCCCTGCATCAACGGGGACGGCGGGCCGAACAACACGGTCGCGGCCCGCAGCCGGCACACGGGCGGGGTGAACGTCCTTCTCGGCGACGGGTCGGTCCGGTTCGTCAACAACTCCGTGGACCTGCTGACCATCTGGCGGCCGCTGGCGACTATCGCCGGTAACGAGGTCATCCCGTCGTACTGACACAGGAACTCGGTGAGGCGGTCGCTTTTCCCCCGGTGCCGCACGACGCATGCGTGCGCCTACCACCCGGCGAGCGGGGGGCGTGAGCCCCCGAGCAAGGTCACCGGCGGTAGCGCGCCATGCGCACTCGGGGGGCTCACGCCCCCCGCTCGCCTGATACACGAACTCGCTGAGCCTGTCGCCTCGGGTGGCATGTCCACCGCTCGGGGTGGACATGGGTGTTTCTCGTCGGGCGGAAACCTCACCCCGACCCGGGCTCCGGGGCACCCGCATGTCCACCCAAAGCGGACAGATGACACCCAAAGGTAGTCACCCTGGCGCGACGTAAGTGCCTGGAAAACCTGTGCAGCTCGGGTGCAGTTGATCCCCGCGAAAGCCCCTCGGCAC
>JAQGHQ010000372.1 GCA_028288765.1 Gemmataceae bacterium
GCGTTGCCCCGGGCTAAGCGCTGTCACCCCGTTGGGGTGAAAACCGAATACCGACCCGCGCCGTGGTTTTCACCCCAACGGGGTGGGAGCACTTAGCCCGGGGCAACGCCCCGGGCTCTTGGGCGGCGAGTCAACGCCAGGCGGAGACCCAGACATCATGGCCGACCCCCGCGGGTTCCTGAACATCGAGCTCCAAAAGCCGACCCCGCGGCCGGTCCACCAGCGGGTTCGGGACTACGACGAGCTGTACCAGCCGATGCCGGGCGAGAGTACCCGGGCCCAGGCGACCCGGTGCATGGACTGCGGCATCCCGTTCTGCCACACCGGGTGCCCGCTCGGGAACCGCATCCCGGACTGGAACGACCTCGTCCACCGGAACCGGTGGGAGGAGGCGCTCCACGCGCTGCACGACACGAACAACTTCCCCGAGTTCACCGGCAAGACGTGCCCGGCCCCGTGCGAGGCGTCGTGCGTCCTCGCCCTGAACGGGGCGGCGGTGACGATCAAGAACATCGAGCAGGCGATCGTCGACAAGGGCTGGGAGATGGGCTGGATCGTGCCCCATCCGCCCGACCGCGAGACGGGCAAGTCGGTCGGAGTCATCGGCAGCGGGCCCGCCGGGATGGCCGCGGCCCAGCAGCTCCGGCGGGCCGGGCACGCCGTCACCGTGTACGAGCGGGACGACCGTCCGGGCGGGCTACTCACTTACGGCATCCCCGATTTCAAGATGGCCAAGGTGTACGTCGCCCGGCGGGTCGAGCAGATGGAGGCCGAAGGCGTGCGGTTCGTGCTGAGCGCCGACGTCGGCCGGACCGTCGACCCGAAGGACCTCCACGCCCGGCACGACGCCCTCGTGCTGACCACCGGGGCGACCCGGCCCCGGGAGCTGGAGATCCCCGGCCGGGACCTCCCGGGGGTGGAGCAGGCGATGCCGTTCCTCACCCGGCAGAACCGCCGGGGGTTCGGCGACAGCCTGAGTGGGAACGATCTCACCGCGGCCGGGAAGAATGTCATCATCATCGGCGGCGGGGACACGGCGGCCGACTGCCTCGGGACGTGCCACCGGCAGGGGGCGAAGTCGGTGCTCCAGCTCGATTACAACCCGTGCCCGCCGGAGACCGCGAACCCGGACACGCCGTGGCCGCTGTGGCCGAAAATCCTGCGGACCACCCCGGCCCACGAGGAAGGCGGGAAGCGGGACTGGCAGATCAAGACGAAGTCGTTCGTCCCGGACGCGGCCGGGCGGGTGAAGGAGTTGCACGCGGTCCGGGTGTACCAGTATTTCGACGAGGCCGGCGACCGGCAGTTCGAGGAGCTCCACGGCTCGGAGATCGTCTTCCCGTGCGACCTCGTCCTCCTCGCGATCGGGTTCGCCGGCCCGGAACCGGCGCTGCCGGCCGCGCTCGGGCTGGAGTTCACCGGGGGTGGCGCACTGAAGACCGACGGCCGGTACGCGACCACCCGGCCGGGGGTGTTTGCCGCGGGCGACTGTCGGCGGGGCCAGTCGCTGGTGGTCTGGGCGATCGCGGAAGGCCGGGAGGCCGCCCTCCACGTCGACGAATACCTGACCGGCCGGCCGAGCCACCTCCGCGCCCGGGACCGGTCATTGCTAGTGATCGACCCCCGCTGACCAGGCCCATCGATCCGACCGGGTCCCCTCGGTCAAGAACCGGTTTCCGGACCCGGGGTGGACGACCAGCCCATCTGGTGGGTAGGGTACACCTGTCAACGTGCATTCCCTGCCCCACCCGCGGACGCGGAAGGAGCCCATGCCCGCCTCACCCCCGCTCCCCCCGGAGCTGCTCGGCGTCGTCGCCCGGCACTGGGGGTTCACATCCCTCCGCCCACTTCAGGAGCGGGCCATCCACGCCGCCGTGGCCGGGCGGGACTCCCTCGTCGTCCTCCCGACCGGGGGCGGGAAATCCCTCTGCTACCAGGCCCCGGCCGCCGCCCGCACGGGCCTGACCGTCGTCGTCTCCCCGCTCATCTCGCTGATGAAGGACCAGGTCGACGGGCTGACCCGGATCGGCGTCGCCGCCGCCCGGCTCGACAGCACCCTCACCGCGGCCGAGCGGGCCGCCGCCGCCGAGGACATCCGCCGCGGGGCCGTCAGGCTCGTCTTCACCTCCCCGGAACGACTGGTCAACACGGACGTTTACCGGATGCTCCGCGACGCCGGCGCGCACACCGTGGCGGTGGACGAGGCCCACTGCGTCAGCCACTGGGGGCACGACTTCCGGCCCGAATACCGCCAGCTCGCCCGCCTGCGGGAGTTCTTCCCCGGGGCCGCGGTCCACGCCTACACCGCCACCGCCACCGAGCAGGTCCGCCGGGACATCATCGACCAGCTCGGGCTGAACTCGCCGGACATCCTGATCGGCAACTTCGACCGGCCGAACCTGACGTACCGCGTGCTCCCCCGGGTCGATTCGCTCGGTCAGGTGCGGGAGGTGATCGACCGCCACCGCGGGGACGCCGGGATCGTCTACTGCCTCCGCCGCCGGGACGTGGACGACATGACCGCCGCCCTGAAGGCCGCCGGGTACAAGGCCGTCCCGTACCACGCCGGGATGACGCCCGAGGACCGCCGGCGGACGCAGGAGCTGTTCGCCAGCGAGGACGCGGACGTGGTGGTCGCGACGGTCGCGTTCGGGATGGGGATTGACCGGTCGAACGTCCGGTTCGTGGCGCACGCGGGGATGCCGAAGTCGATCGAGCACTACCAGCAGGAGACCGGCCGGGCCGGGCGGGACGGGCTGCCCTCCGAGTGCGTACTGCTGTACTCCGGGGCGGACTTCCTGACCCTCAAGGCGATCACCGAGAAATCGGCCCAGGAAGCCGGGGCGGCGCCCGAGTACCTGGCCGCCAGCCTGCGGCACCTGGACGACATGGCCCGGTACTGCCGCGGGGCCGTCTGCCGGCACAAGGCGCTGGTCGGGTACTTCGGCCAGGGGTACGAGGCCGACAACTGCGGGGCGTGCGACATCTGCCTGGGCGACACGCAGGAGGTGCCGGACGCCCTGGTGGTGGCAAAGAAGATCCTGTCGTGCGTGGCCCGGGTGAAGGAGGCGTTCGGGATCGCCCACGTGATCGACGTGCTCCGCGGGGCGAACACGGCGACGGTCCGCTCGCGCGGGCACGACCAGCTGAGCACCTACGGGCTGCTGAAGGAGGCGGCGAAAGCGGACCTGCGGGACTGGGTGTACCAGCTGATCGGCCAGGGGGTACTCGTCCAGGCCGGGGACGAATACCCCTTGCTCAAACTGAACGCCCGGTCGTGGGCGGTGATGCGGGGCGAGCTTGAGGTTCGGCTGATTCAGCTCGCCCGGCAGCCCGCGCGCGGCGAGCGGCCGGAGGGCGGCGATCGGGGTACCGGGGTCCTGCCCGCCGGCACCGATCCGGAACTGTTCGAGATCCTCCGGCAGCTGCGGCGGCAGGTGGCGAGCCGGCTCGCGGTGCCGCCGTACCAGGTCTTTCCCGACACGGTGCTGGCGGAGTTCGCCCGCGGCCGGCCGACGACCCCGGACGCGATGCGGCGGGTGTCGGGGGTCGGCGACCGGAAGCTGGCGGATTTCGGGCCGACGTTCCTCCAGGCGATCAACGTCCACTGCCTCCGGACCGGGCTCCCGACCGACGTCCCGTTGCCGCCCACGGCGGTCGGCCGGGTGCCCGCCGCGGCGAAGGTCTCGGTCCGGATGTCGCCGAAGAAGGACCTGGCCTTCCGGCTGTTCCGCGACGAGGCGGCGCTCGCCGATGTGGCCCATCAGACCGGGCTGACGCGGGCGACGGTCACCGAGTACCTGGCCGAGTTCATTTCGGTGGAGAAGCCGGCGTCGATCTTCGGGTGGGTGCCGGAGGACGTGTGCGAGCGGGTGGCGGCAGCCGCCGAGGTCCACGGGACCGCCAGGCTCAAGCCGGTGTTCCTCGCGCTGAACGAGGAAGTAAACTACGACGACATCCGGGTCGTCTTCGCGTTTTTGGCGGCACGGGGGGAGGGCGCGTGACAGATCCAAGGTGCCGATCGACCGGATTCTGAAGCCGAGGGGGAAGAAGGGATCAACCAGCGGCCGAGCGGGTTAGATTCCCGGTGTACCTCTCGGCCGCGAGAAGTTTACACCAGGCTGTTGGAGCTCCCGGTAATCCATGCGATCTCCGCCGTTCGCGCCCCTGGCCGGGTCGCCTTCCTGCTTTCCCGGGGGGATAATGGCTTTCTCTTGCTCACGTGCGCGGAGGTCCTCGTCCCGCGAGCCGTTGATGGATCGTCGACCGCGGGTCTTCCAGCTCGTGGAAGTACGCCGTGATCTCCTCCAACCCGATGCGAACGTCGGCCATGACCCGTCCTCCGTGCGGGGGGACGACTCATAGCGACACGGAGAAGGAAAAGCGATTCGAACCCAGAGCGCCAAATTTACCCAAAGTACGCGCCTGGCCCTGCGTCCCGGGGGCCGTCCAGATAGCTGACCATGACCGACACCGCACCCGCCCAGTAGTCGATCTTCCGCAACCGGGCGGCGGCCTTGTGCGTCAGCCGGACCAGCACCCCGAACGAGCCCTCGTCGGTCCGCAGGGCGGGCGGCATGTCAACGTCCGCGCGGGACCCCGCGGGCCGAACAAGAACGCTCACCGCCAGCGTCAGGTCCGCGCCAGACCCGCCGGTGGCTGGGCCGCCGTGACCGCCCCCTGTCCGCACGCACCCCACGCCGCCCCCGGCTTGTTGCATCAGCGCCGGGATAGCCACGTCGGGCGGCACACCCCCTACATTCGTCATCGTGAGCACTTCTCCCCCAGACCCCTCAGCCGAGGAAGAAACAACGCACGGAAAATGTCTTGTTAGTCCGGGTAACCTGGGTAACATCGGAAGTATTAGGTGTGTCCGAACGAATCGATCGTGTCGCGGAGAACGCCCATGCGCCGGTGCCTGGTCGAGAAACTCGCCTGCCCCGAGTGTCGGGGGGACGTCGAGCTAGCCGAGGTGAATGAGGAAACCCCCGTCCGCGTGCTCCGGGGGACGCTGAAATGCACCGCCTGCGGCCGGCACTACCCGGTGGAGAAGGGGGTGCCGCGGCTGGTCAAGGTCGCGGAGGACGTGGCCGAAGTGTGCCGGCGGTTTTCCTACCAGTGGCTGTCGCGCTGGCTGGGGCGGTTCGAGGGCGAGCGGTGCTACGGGTTCAACGACGACATCTACATCGGCTGGGTGAAGGGGCAGCTCGAGTGCCGGCGCAAGCCGGACCCGGGGGACTGGCTGCTGGACGCCGGGTGCGGCAGCGGGGAGAAGTCGCGGGTGCTGGCCCGGCAGTGCCCGGAGCAGAACGTCGTGGGGCTGGACCTCGGGGTGGAGTCGCTGGAGAAGGCGGTGGCCAACTTCGGGGACATGCCGAACCTGGACTACGTCCAGGGCAACATACTGGAGCCGCCATTCAAGGACCGCTCGTTCGACGCCGGGATGAGCCTCGGGGTGCTGCACCACACGAACAACACCCGGCTCGCGTTCGCCAAGTTCCGCCGGCTGCTCAAGGAGGAGTCCACCTGCGTCATCTGGATTTACCCGACCTACCGGGAGGGCCCGGAGTGGCGGATGCCCTACATCGCCCGCGACTTCATCACCTGGGGGTACGGCTACCGGATGCCGACCCAGGTGCTGCGGGTGATCGCGCGCGCCATCGTGATCGGCCTGTTCCCGATCGTCCAGTTCTTCTTCTGGAAGTGCTACCGCCGGATCGGCCGCGACTTGCCGTTCTTCCGCATCCGGGACATGAGCATGCGGGAGCGGTACCAGGCCCAGGTGTTCTACTGCTTCGACACCCTGCTGCCGCGCTACCAGTGGCGGCACCCGATCCGGGAGGTGGAGGGCTGGTTCGTCGAGGAGGGGCTCGACCCGGTCC
>JAQGHQ010000411.1 GCA_028288765.1 Gemmataceae bacterium
GCTGAGCGCGGATCAGGACCGGATCCGGAAGAACCTGGCGACCACCCCGAAGGAGGCCGAGGTGTACCAGGTGTACCTGAAGAAGCTGTCCGACCAGGAGAAGGAGATCGACGCCCTGACGGCGCGGCAGAAGAAGCTGATGGGGGACGAGTTCGCCGCCCGCAAGCGGTTCGACGACTACCTCGCCAACCTCTCCGACTGAGCAATGATTCCCCTGGGAGCGCGGCCGTCTCGGCCGCTCTTCGGAGCGGCAAGCGGCCGAGACGACCGCGCTCCCAGGGGAAAACTCGGGTTGCGGGGTCCGCGGATTGGGGAGTATGGTGCGGGCCGGTCTGGGCAGACCGCCCGGCTCACTCTCGCTCCAAGGACGGAGCCACCCGATGCCCGACCTCGCCCCGCCGCCGCCCGACGCCGCTGCCCGTGACCTCGCCGTCGCCCGCCGCCGGATCGAGCAGCTCGAAGCCGCCCTCATGCGGCGGACCGAACTCCTCGAACAGAAGCAGTCCGAACTCGCCGCCATCCGGGCGTCGAAGGCGTTCCGGACGGCGGCCTTCGCGAACAAGCTGCTCGACCGCCTGTTCCCACTCCACACCCGCCGCCGGACCGTATTGAAACTGGCCCTCCGGCGGGCCGGGAGTGTCCCCGCGCGGCTCTGGTCCCGCCGCAAGGCCAAGGACGGGCCGCCCCCGGACGAGCGGTACCTGAGCGAATGCACCCCGCCGGACGAGTACCGCCGGTGGATCCGGAAGTACGAGCCCGACGCCGCGGAGCTGAAGCGGCAGCGCGGGCACAAGTTCGCCCGGGCGCCGAAGATCAGCGTCGTGGTGCCGGTGTACAACCCGCCCGCGGGGTTCCTCGAGGCGATGATCGCGTCGGTCCGGGAGCAGACCTACCCCGACTGGGAACTCTGCCTCGCCGACGGGGCCAGCCCCGCCCCGCACGTCCGCCCGATCCTGGAGGCGGCCGCGGCGGGCGACCCGCGGATCAAGGTCGCGGTCCTGCCGGCGAACGGCGGGATCGTCGGGAACTCGACCGCCGCGGCGGCCCTCGCGACGGGCGACTTCGTCGGGCTGCTCGACCACGACGACACGCTCGCCCCCTTCGCCCTGCACGAAATCGTCTCCGCCCTGAGCGACCACCCGGACGCCGACTTCCTGTACTCGGACGAGGACAAGCTCGACACCCACGGCGCCCGGGTCGAGCCGAATTTCAAGCCGGACTGGTCGCCGGAAACGCTCCGCAGCCGGAACTACATCTGCCACTTCACGGTGCTGGCGCGCGACCTGTTCCACCGGGTCGGCGGGTTCCGCCCCGGGTTCGACGGGGCGCAGGACTACGACCTCGTGCTCCGGGCGGGCGAGCACGCCCGGCAGATCGTCCACGTCCCGCGGGTCCTCTACCACTGGCGGATGCACGCCCAGTCGACGGCCGCGAACAAGGGGAGCAAGAACTACGCCTACGAGGCCGGGAAGCGGGCGGTCGGCGAACACCTCGGCCGGCTCGGGGTCGACGCCGCGGTCCACGACGGGCCGATCCTCGGGACGTACCAGGTCGTGTACCACCTCCGGACGCAGCCGCTCGTCAGCGTCGTCGTCCCGAACAAGGACCAGGTCGCCCTCCTGGCCCGGTGCGTCGAGTCGCTGGCGAAGTCGAGCTACGCGAACTACGAGCTCCTGATCGTCGAGAACGGGAGCCGGCTGCCGGAGACGCACGCCTACTACCGGGAACTCCGGAAGCAGCCGCACGTCCGCGTCCTGGAGTGGACGAAACCGTTCAACTACGCGGCGGTGAACAACCACGCGGCGGCCGAGGCCCGGGGCGATCTCCTCCTGTTCCTGAACAACGACACCGAGGCGATCAACCCGGACTGGCTCGAGGCGATGGTGAAACTGGCCGTCCAGCCCGGGGTTGGGGCGGTCGGGGCGAAGCTGTACTACGCGGACGACACGATCCAGCACGCCGGCATCGTGGTCGGCATGGGCGGGGTGGCCGGGCACTCGCACCTGTTCTACCCGCGGCAGGCGCAGGGCTACATGCAGCGGCTGCGGATCACGCAGAACGTGGCGGCGGTCACCGGGGCGTGTCTGCTCATGCCCCGGGCGGTGTTCGGGGCCGCCGGCGGGTTCGACGAGGGGTTCGTCCTCGCGTTCAACGACGTGGATCTCTGCCTGTCGGTCTTGAAGGCGGGCTACCGGGTGGTGTGGACCCCGGACGCCGAGCTATACCACCTGGAATCGAAGACCCGGGGGTACGAGGACACGGCCGAGAAGCAGGCCCGGTTCAAGCGGGAATACGACCTGTTCCACCTGAAGTGGGCGGCGGTCCTGAAGGCCGGGGACCCGTACTACAGCCCCCACTTCCGGCTCGACCGCCCGGACTTCGCCCTGAAGGCGGCGTGACACCGGCCGCGCTCCCGGGAAAAGACCGCCGGGGGCGAGAGGCCCGCCGGCAATACCCGTCCTCCGGAGAGCTTCCCCCGCCCGCCCGTTTCCGCTATCCTATCCCCGGTTTTGGGGCGGTGCCGCACACCTGTAATCGCCCCTGACCGTTCGCACCTCGTGCCCGTCGCACGACCCGCGGGCGGCCCGCCGACCACCTCCATGAACGAACCGTCGGGGTCCGCCCGCGAGCCGGGCAAACACCACCAGTCCTTCTGGCTGTGGGTGATGTGCCTGACCGGCGTCGATTACTTTTCCACCCTCGGCTACCAGCCGTCGATCGCGTACGACAGTGCGGGGCTCCTGGCCCCCCTCGCGACCGTCGTGCTCGTGCTGGTCACCCTGTTCGGGGCGCTGCCGATCTACGCCCACGTGGCCGGCCGGTCGCACGAGGGGCAGGGGTCGATCGGGATGCTCGCCAACCTCGTGTCCGGGTGGGGCGGGAAGATCCTCGTCCTCGTCCTGCTCGGGTTCGCGGCGACCGACTTCGTGATCACCAAGACCCTCTCGGCCGCCGACGCCGCCGTCCACCTGATCACCAACCCGCACTGGCCGCTGCCGGTCACGGACGACGCCGAGAAGACGCACCAGGCGGTCTACGTCACGTCGCTCCTGCTGGTCCTGCTCGGGGCGTCGTTCATGCGCGGGTTCCGGGAGGTGATCGGGCTGGCCGTGGTGATCGTCGGGGTGTACCTCGTGCTGAGCGCGGTAGTGGTCGGGGCCGGGGTCGTCTACCTGGTCGACCACCCGCAGTACTTCGACCTGTTCCTGCGGCGGGTCGGGACCGGGGAGTGGCACCTGAAGGACGCCCCGCTCTCGGGGACCGGCCTGCCGACCGTGATCGCGATCAGCCTGCTCATCTTCCCGAAGCTGGCCCTCGGGCTGTCCGGGTTCGAGACCGGGGTGGCGGTCATGCCGCTCGTCCGGGGCGACCCGGGGGACGACCGGGCCGACCCGCGGGGCCGCATCCGGAACACCCGGAAACTGCTGATCACCGCCGCCGCGATCATGTCCGTGTTCCTGATCGGGTCGGCGGTCGTGGTCGCGTGCCTGATCCCGCCGGAACACCTCAGCCGGGTCGACGCGGCCGGGGCGGACCGGCCCGGCGTGACCGACACCGACCTGAAGGCCAAGGACCGGGCCCTCGCGTACCTGGCCCACGGCGAGAACCCCCGCCTGGATGAAGGCGGGTTGGCCGTCCGCGGCCCGGACGGACAGCCGGTCCGGGCCCCGCTCCTGCCGTTCTTCGGGGAGTCCTTCGGGACCATTTACGACATTAGCACGGTGGTCATCCTGTGGTTCGCCGGGGCGAGCGCGATGGCCGGGCTCTTGAACCTCGTCCCGCAGTACCTGCCGCGGTACGGGATGGCCCCGGAGTGGGCCCGGGCGACCCGCCCGCTGGTGGTCCTTTTGACCGTCATCAACCTGGTCGTCACGCTCATCTTCCGGGCGAGCGTGGAGGCCCAGGGGGCGGCCTACGCGACCGGCGTGCTGGTGCTCATCACCAGCGGGTGCGTGGCGTCGGTGATCGACGTCTGGCAGCGGCGGGCGGGCGGGCGGTGGTACGCCCGGGTCCCGTGGGGGTTTGTGCTGATCAGCCTGGTGTTCGCGTACACGACCGTGGCCAACGTGATCGAGAAGCCGGACGGGATCAAGATCGCCGCGTTCTTCATCGTCACGATCATCATCACTTCGCTCGTCTCCCGGGTCGCCCGGAGCCGGGAGCTGAGGTTCGCCGGGTTCAAGCTGGCGGACCCGGAGTCCCGGTTCATGTGGGACACGATCCGGCACCTCGAGCTGACCGTCCTGGTCCCGCACCGGCCGGGCCGGCGGAGTCTGGCGAACAAGGAGGCCCAGATCCGGCACGAGCACCGCATCCCCCGCGACCTGATGATCGTGTTCGTCCAGGTCGAGCTGGCGGACGCGAGCGAGTTCGTGAACGAGCCGGTGCTGAAGATCGAGGAGGAAGAGGGCCGGTACATCATGAAGATCAGTGGGGCGGCGTCGATCGCACACACCCTCGCGGCGGTCTCGCTGGAGATGGCGAAGGTCGGCCGCCCGCCGGAGATCCACTTCGGGTGGACGGACGAGACCCCGTGGACCGGGACGCTCGGGTTCCTGCTGTTCGGCGAGGGGAACGTCCCGTGGATGGTCCGGGACCTGATCCGCCGGGCCGAGGCGAACGAGGCCAAGCGGCCGCTCATCATCATCGCCGGGACGGCGTAGGCGGGGCGGTGCCCCGAAATTCGCGTCCGGGTATTCGCCGGGGCAAGCGTTTTCTCGGGGGGCTCACGCCCCCGCTCGCCGGGGTGATCGATCATGTCCCGGGCCTGGTTGCTCACGCCGACCTTTTCGGAAACTGACTTCCCACGTTGTTCCACGGCGGGCTCCGTTGCCCGTCCGGGCTGATCACATCGTCGAGCCCGGCGAGCCGGGGGGCGTGAGCCCCCCGAGTGGCCTCGTCGCTTCAGAGGCGAAACTCAACCGACCCGGTGAGCGGGATGCGTGAGTCCCCGGGGGCTCTCGTCGGGGGCCAATGAATTCCGAAACCCGAATGGCGGACAACTCCCGAATGACGGAACGAAACCTTGCCCGGTTTGTGGACAGTAGCTCTGAGATCGGAGATTGTTTCGAATTCAAAGGGCCCGGCCGCATCGCATGAGTGGGGGGGTGGCCCGGAACCGCCCCGGCCGGCGAACCGGCCGGGGCGGGCGGCCGCCGCGGAGAGGGGCGGCGGGTGTATCTACTTCGCGCCCGCGCTCCGCAGCTTCACCTCGGTGACGGTGTCGCCGTCGAGGGTGATGTCGACCTTGAGCCCGCCCTTGTCGGCCTTCGCCTTCACCCGCTGGGCGAGGGTTTCGAGCGTCGCCTTCGCCTCGATCGGCTTCCCGTCCTTGTCCACGATCGTCACCTTGGTCGAGTCGGTGACCTTGTACACCGATTCCTTCCCGACCTTGTTCGCGACGAGGAGCTCCAACGCCTTCTTGTCGTAGCGCCGCGCGGTCACCTCGTCGGCCCCCGCGAGCCCGGCCAGAACCACAAGGACGACCGCGGCCGACAGCAGCTTCCGCATGGGTACACCCCCCCCTGATGCCCGCGACCCGGGCCGGTGGACGTGCCGGCAGGATCGGGGCCGATCGGGCGAACCTATTGGACCCCCCGCGGGGGGGACCCGCCACAGGAAAAACCCGCCGCGGGGCCGGGACGTGTCCCGCGCGACAAAGGACAGTCCCCGGGCTCCTTCACTTCTCCACCCCACGTTTGTGTCGGCGGAGATCCGGTGCCGAGGTCCGAACCCTCCGCAGCCGGTATGCTCTGCCGGGAAAGTCGAGATCCGGATAATTCACGCGCCGCGAGTAAAACTTTCTTGGCCGCACCTCGTCTCGCGGATATGATCGCACTGTTCACCGACTAGTAATTGCCGAACGGCCCCGACACCTTCTGGTGCCAACCCGGGGCCGTGCATTCTTGGTGAAAGTTTCGTCGACCGGGAGGCGCCGGTGAACGGCCGCACGGGCGGACGGGTCCGCCCCCGCGTGCATCCCCGGGGTTGCCCGGCGGTCGAAGTCTTACCCCACGGCCCGCCGCGGGCGCGGCGGCGCCGCGACCGACTTTCTCTCTTCCCTTCCGTCCATTCGAGCGAGGAGACCGACATGTGTGCGGGGAACTGCAACGATCCGTTCGTCACCTACCTCAACTCGATCGGGTTCAACGCCATCCGCCTGCCGCGGGCCAATTTCAAGCCCCTACAGATTCTCTCCAAGGAAGGGAAAGACCTCACCTGGCTCGGCGACGTGTCGGACGTGTTCGTGCCCGGGCCCGACACCCGCCTACCCGCCGTCCAGGCCAACGAACCGGCCGGCGAGTTCAGCGGCCGGCGGTCGGGGCAACTCAAGGTGGGGCTCGGCGTCTCTCTGCTGGGCAGCATCATCGGCGCGATGGGCGGGTCCAAGCTCGGGCTCGACGTCGCTTACAAGCAGGCCAACAATATCACCTTCGAGTTCAGCAACGTGTCCATCGACTCGGTCGCCCCCGCCCAGCTCGATAAGTTCCTCGGCGGGTCCGACGTCAACCCGACCAGCGTTTCCGTCGGCAAGCTGCTGGACGCCGACGCGGTGTACGTCGTGACCCGGGTGGTGAAGAGCGCGAAGTTCATCGTGGAGGGGACGAACTCCCGCGGGACGGGGGTGACCTTGAGCGTGCCCGCCATTCAGGGCGCGGTCCAGGGGGACGTGAAGGTGTCGGCGGAGGACGCGGCGTCGACCCGGGTGAGCTACCAGGGGAAGACCCCCCTGGCGTTCGGGTTCCAGGCCGTGCAGCTGTACTACGAGAACGGTGCGTACACCGCGTTCAAGCCGCTCGAGGCGGGCCACGTCGCGGCCCGGGCGTTCCCCGAGAAGACCGAGGACGGCACCGACCTCCTCAACATGGGCGGAGGGCTCGTCCGCCTGTCCGGGTTCTAGCCCGGGCCCGGCGCGGCGGGGGACCGGGATCATCGGGCGGGGGCGTTATGGGCGATTACTGGGGCGTGGTCATCGGCATCAACCAGTACTGGCGGCCGGAAGCCTGTCTCAAGGGCGCGCGCGCCGACGCCCTCCGGATGTGCGAGTGGCTCCTCCAGGAGGAGGCACAGGGCGGCGGCGGCGTGCCGCCCCGGCAGCTGTTCGTCATCCTGGAGGAGGACCCAGCCGGTCCGCCCCTCTCCCTCCCGCGGGGCGTGAACATCGTCCTGCGGACGACGAAGTCGATGATCAATTCGGTGCTGGAACGTCTGTACCAGAAGAGTCAGGGGAAGGGGGACCGGCTGTACTTTTACTTCTCCGGCCACGGGCTCACGGCGCTGGAGAACGGCGCCGGCCAGGGCACCATCACGGCCGGCGATTTCGAGTGGGCCAACACCGAGAACTCCCTCTCCCTCCATTCCATTCTCGAATACTTCAAGTCGATGGAGTTCCTCGACCAGTTCTTCTTCGTCGACGCCTGCCGGAACCTTCTCCGGGAGGGAAACCTGAACGTGGGCCGGGCCCCGCGGCCCGTGGACCGGCTGGCGACGCTCCCGCCCGCGCAACAGTTCCCCCTGTTCGCCACCTCGCCCGGGGTCAAGGCGGCCGAGATCGCCCTCGAGGGCAAAGAGGCCGGCGGGGCCTTCACCGACGCCCTGCTCCGGGGGCTGGCCGGCGGCGGCCTGGCCAAGGCGTTCGACTACCGGACCGGGCGCTACCTCGTCCGGTGGGGGGGGCTCGTCCGCTTCGTCCTCGAGGACGTGACCGCCCGGAAACTCACCTTCAAGGAGGAGGGTCGGGCGGACGAGGCCCGGCTCATCCAGGTGCCCCAGGAAGCCCAGGGCGGGCGGGGCTCGACCGACGCTCAGGGGAGGCCCCGGGAGACCGACCCGGTCCTGGCCCGCCACGCCCCGAACCCCTCCTGGCAGGAGGAGCTGGAGATCCTGTTAGACCCCGAGGGCACCCGCGCGTCGGCGAACGTGTCGGTGTACGCCCCCCCCCGGTTCCGGACGCCCGTCGCGACCCGGACCCGGATCCAGGGCCTGCCGGTGGTCTTCAAACTCCCGCCGCGGGATTACAACATCGGCGCGGAGGTGCCCGGGTACGAGCCCCTGGAAACCGAGATGTGGGTCGAGCTGTACAAGAAGCAGAGGGTCACCCTCCGCTGGAAGGCGCCGGCCGAGCCCGAAGGGGCGGCCGCGGCGTCGAACGGGGCCGCCGGCCAGCCGGCCGCGGAGCGCGTGCCTGCCGGGGTGAGCGACGCGGTCGCCGGCCACGACGTGGCCGACGACGGCGACGCGGCCGACGACACCCCCATCGCCGGGTCGCTGTTCAAGGGGCTCGGGCTGCGGTCGCGGGACGAGCTGCTCGCGGGTGCGGCCGAGGCTATTCGCGGGCAGGTCCTCGGCTCCCGGGGGGAGGGGCTGGGACCCCCGGAAGACAGCGGCGAGCCGGGAGACCTGGGCCCGCTGCCCCGATTGGTGGTCGACCCGGGCGATTCCCTGGCGCTCGTCGACGTCCTCGAAATGAGCGGTGATCTGATCGAAAGCCGGCACGGGAAGATCGACCTGCCCCTCCCGCCGGGCGCCTACAAGGTCCGCTTGCGAACGCCCGAAGGGCTGACCGAGGAGCGGATCGTCGGCCTGAAACCGCGTGAGCCGGTCGAGCCGATCCGGCCGGTCGCACCCGCCCGCGGCGACACGCCGTTCATGACCACCGTGCGGAGCACGGCCGGCTTTTCTGTGGACGATCGGAACATGCTCCACGTGTCCGAGCGGGTGGGGGCGATGGCGGCGGGCGAACTGTCGACGGTCCTGGCACTGGCCGGGACGTTGGCGACCTACCCCCCGGGGCTCGACCCGGGCTGGGGTCACCGGCTGCGAACCCTGGGCCTGCTCGGCCCGTCCGGCCTGACGGCCGCTCAACAACATTCTGGCGGCCAGACCCCGGACACCCCGGGGAGTGGCATCTATGTTGTGTTCGGCGACGAGGTCGGCCCGGACCAGGCGACAAGCGGGCTGCCGGCCGCGGACCTGGGACACGTCCGTCTCCACCTCTCCCGGGTCGGCGGCGCCCCGGACGCGAAGGAGTATTACCCCGCGAAGGTCGCCCGGCCCTCGGACGCGGCCGGCGGACTGGCCGAGTTCTTCGCCCCGCGCGCCCCGGGCCTTTACTGGTTCATGGTCGAGGCGCCCGGCCGCGCGCCGGCCCTGTTCTCGGTGATGCTGCTGCCGGACCGGCTGACGCTGATCGTGTTCCACCGCCGGATCAACGACGACGTCCACGTGTTCCAGTACTTCCCGCGGCTCATTCCCGAACCGAACGGGGGCGACTTCGACCCGCAGGAACTCCGTTCCCTGGAACTGTTCCAGCGCTACTACCTGCGCGGCCAGTACGCCGACATCGGCGACCCGGAACGGTTGCTGGGCGTGAAATGGGGCAGCCCGCTCGGAACCTTTCTGGCCGGCTACCTGCTTTTGCGGGCCGGCCGCGTGACGGACGCGGAAAGGGTGGCGGCCGAGCTGGTCGACCAATTCCCCCGGGCGAGCGACAGCCACCTCCTGGTCGCGGAGTGTCACGACGCGCTCGGCCGGGCCGGGCCGGCGGAGGCCGCGTACCGGGCGACCCTGGACCTGGGCCTGCCGACGTTCGCCGAGGGCCTGGCCCGACTCTGGGTGAAAATCGGCCGCCGAAAGATCGACCACCGGATGGTCCGGGTGGTGAACGACGCCTGCGCCTGTCGCGTGCCCGGGTTGATCTGGACTGCCTTCACCCCTCCCGCTTTACCGGGATAATTTCCCGGGTCGGAAGGCCGTTCGCGAACGGCCCGATCCGGCCGAGGGCGGGATCGGCACCGGGGGGCAGAAGGCTGATGTCGTTCGTCAAGCGGCTGCGGGTGCCGGCGGAGCCGACGCGGGAGGGGGGCTACGGGACCCGGAGTGAGGCGGGGGCTCGGACGCGGGAGGTGTTGGCGAGTGTCTACCGGACACTCGACCAACGCGGCGCCGGGCCGTCGGACGCCACCGTCCGCGCATTGCGAAGCTATGTGGCTTTGTTGAGACCTTTGCTTGGAAGGGTTCTTGTAGGGTGGGTCGTGGCTTCGAGGCCCACGGGGCTGGGAAGATGTGGGCCTCGAAGACTCGACCCACCCTACAAAACCTGATGGCTTCAACAAAGCGAGGCTACGTCTAAACGGGAACTTCGCAAGAAACCCACTTCGTAAGGCCGAAGCGTTACCACTTACTCCCGCGGGGCGTCCCAGAACGCGAGCCCGCCGCGCCCGCCGGCCGCCATCCCGCCCGTCAGGAGCATCCGCCCGTCGCCCGCGAACTCGACCGCCGTGACCGGCCCGGTATGCCGCCTGAGCCCGACCAGTTCCTGCCCGGTCCGCAGGTCCCACAACTTCACCTCGCCCGTCCCGCTCCCGCTCACCAGCGTCCGCCCGTCCGGGGAGACGGCCAGCCCGGTGACCCGGCCGACGTGGCCCAGGAGCGACAGCTCTGCCTTCCCGGCGGCCAGGTCCCAGACCTTGATCGAGCTCCCGCGGCCGGCCGTCACGAGCCGGCCGCCCCCGGGCAGGAACCGGACCAGCCACATCCCGTCCCCGTGCCCGGAGACCTTGTACACCGGGTCCGGCTCCCCCGCCCGCCAGACCCCGACCGCGTGCCCGGCCGTTTCCGCCGCGACCCACGTCCCGTCGTCGGAAAAGCACAGGTGTCGGACCGGGGCCGGGAGGTTGGTGTCGAACCGGGCCTGCGGGGTGCGGTCGGCGAGGGACCAGACGGTGACCCGCCCGCGGTCGTCCCCCGCCGCCAGCCGGCCGGCCGCGGCCGACACGGCCGCCGCGGTCACCGCCGACCCGTCCGGGGCCTCGGCCCGGAGGACCGCCCGCGGGGCGGCCCCGAACTCCCATACCACCGCCGACCGGCCGGTGAGCTCGACCCCGACCGGGGGGCCGGCGGCCGGGAACCGCAGCCCGACGACCGCCCCGCGGCCGTCGCCCGGGAACCGCCGGGGGGCCCGGCCCCGGTCCGGGTAGACCTCGACCGTCCCGTCCGCGAACGCGACCGCGAACCCCCGCCCGTCCGGGTGGAGCGCGACTCCGGAGACGGCCGCCGGGAGGCCGAGGGCCGCCTGTCCTTCGGGGTCCGCGGTCAGGTCCCAGGTCTTCATCAGCCCGTCGTCGGAGGCGGTGACCAGGGTCCGCCCGTCCGGCCCGAACCGGACGCCCCGGACCGCCTGGTCGTGCCCCCGGAGCAGCGCCCGCATCGACCCGGTCGGGACGTCCCAGACGCACGCCGCGTCGTCCGCCCCGCCCGAGGCGACCGCTGCCCCGTCCGGGCTGACGGCCAGGGCGTGGACCGCCCCGGTGTGTCCCGGGAGGGTGCGGACCTCTCGGCCCTGGCGGTCGAACAACCGGACCGTCCCGTCCTCCCGCCCGGCCGCCGCCAGCAGCCAG
>JAQGHQ010000459.1 GCA_028288765.1 Gemmataceae bacterium
CGGGCCCCGGGTCGTCCTCCGGGGGTGGCGGGTACTGCCCGAACCGGGCCTTGTGCTTGGTGATCCGCTCCAGGGCGGTCACCCGGTCCTCGACCTCGACCTGCTCCCGCATCTTGAGGGTCAGGTCGACCACCGCCTTGGCGGCCTTGAAAGCGACGTGCGGGTTCGGGTCCCAGACCAGGTCGGTCACCCGGCGGCAGGCGTCGGTCAGCCCGGTGGTGAGCATCCCGTAGGCCGGGGAGAGGGCGGCCGCCTGGGTCGCGCTGAGGCGATCCCGGAAGGTCGGGTTGGCGAGCCGGCGGAAGACGGTCCGCTCGCTGACTTTGGCGACCCGGGCGGCGTCGGGGATGGTTTTCCCGCGGGCCAGGGAGCGGATCAGGACCTCGTCCGCGTACTCCTTGCTCGGGGTGGGCATGGGGGCCCTCCGGGTGGCGGGGGTCTCGTCCGCGGCGGGCGGGCCGACCGGCGAAACGGCTAAACAATAGGTATAGTAATGCAAGGCCATTCGTAGTGCAATACAAGACACGGGGTATTTCTCGGCCGGGGGTGTGGGCCGCTCCCCCGCGGGCGGGGCGCCGGCGTGTCGGAGAAGCGGCCGGCGTCGCCGCCCCGGTCGGGACCGCTCGCCCCGCGGGCGGCCGACACGGAAACCCCTGGGTGGCGGGCGATCGAGGTCAACCAACGCGCCCTCGGCTGCTCCCGGGGGTGCGATCCCCCGACCCGGGGTGCGCGAAGCGCGACCCCGGGCGGTGGACTACAACCCCTCCAGAGTAAAGAGCTGTCGACGCCGTGGTGCGGGGGGAGCGATTGTCGCGGCGAGCGAGAAGTCTCGAAAAATGCGGTCGGGTTAGCGGGCCGGCGGGCGCCCGGGCCGGAGGACGACCCAGACCACGAACGCGTCCAGGACCAGGTGGAACGGGACCACCCAGAGCGGGTGCGGGGCGTCGACCACCTCGGCCAGGTCGGCCTGCACCCGCCGGCCGGCCTCCCACGCGGCCGAGTCCCGCAGCGCGTCGGCGACCGCCCGCCACTGCTTCAGCACCCAGAGCATCCCTTCGAGGTTCGCCAGTGCGAGGAACGCGAACGCCGCGGCCAGCACCCGGCGGGCCCGGCGGTCGTCCCGGACCGCGGGGGCGGCCAGCACGAGCGCCAGGACCGCGACCGCCACCCCGGCGTGGACCGCCCAGGCCGCGAGCAGCTGGTCGGACCGGCGGAAGACTTCGGCGAGCAACCCGTCCCCGTTCACACCGGCTCCCCGGTCGGGCCCACCCCCGCGGCCGCCCAGTAGTCCGGCAGCGGGGCTTCGAGCGTCAGGTCCTGCTTCGTGGTCGGGTGGGCGAGGGTGAGCCGGCGGGCGTGCAGCGCGATCACCCGGTCCCGGGGGTATTCCCCGGCCGGGCCGAACGGCCGCGCGGAGCCGTAGATCACGTCCCCGAAGACGGGGTGCCCCCGCCACGCCGCCTGCACCCGGAGCTGGTGCATCCGCCCGGTCAGCGGCGCGAACTCGATCAGGGTCGCGTTCCCGGGCAGCGGCCGGACAACCCGGTATTCGAGCATCGCCAGCTTCGCCCCGGGCTCGCCCTCGGCCGCCTTCACCACCCGCGCTTCCTCCGCGATCTTCCGCACCCAGTCGTTCCAGACGCCGGCCGCGGGCGTCACCTCGCCCTCGACCGCCGCCCAGTACACCTTCCGGACCTTGTGCTCCTGGAACTGGGCATGAATCCGCCGGGCGGCCTTCGTGTTCCGGGCGAACACCACGACGCCGGACACGGGCCGGTCGAGCCGGTGGGGGATGCCGAGGTACACCCCGGCCGGCTTGGCGTGCTTCTCCTTGATGTACGCCTTCACCATCGCCTCCAGGCTCGGGACTTCCGCCGGGGCCTGGGTGAGCAGCGGGGCCTGCTTGTTCACGGCGATGAGATGGTAGTCCTCGTGGAGGACATTAAGTGCTGAGTGCTGAGTGCCGAGTGCCGAGTCCTGGGCGGCGGGGAGTGGGGGTGGCCCCGCCTCGGGTGTCGATGGGCTGACAGCTTCGGCTTCGTTGGTGGGGTTCACGTCTCGCCTGCCGGCTTCCGATTGTTGCACTTCAATAACAACGACGGGCCACCAGTTCTTGGCTTGAACGCTGAAGGCGTTCTAGACCAGAGCCCAGGGTCGCGAGCGGAGCGAGCGCACCCTGGGCGGGCACCCGGGGTGGTCGCCGGGCAAGCGCATCCGAACGAACCGGAGGGGCGCCCAGGGTGCGCGAAGCGCGACCCTGGGCTCTGGTCTAGAACGCCTTCAGCGTTCAAAGCACCTGAACTGCCCCGCTCAGCCGGCCAGCTTCCGCTTGAGCGTGTCCACGGCCCGGTTGAGCACCCGGTCCTCGAACGGCTTGCTGTCGTCGACCACCGGCTTCCCGTCCGGGCCCTTCGGGATGGGCGGCGGGGGGGGTGGGGGCTGGCCCACCACCTCGGGCTTCCCGGCCACGTAGTCCAGCTTCCGCGCCTCGACCATGAACCGGATCCGCTCCTCCTCCGTCGTCGGCACCTCCAGCCCCTCGTCCGGCCGCACCCCCCACTCGTCGGTTTCCTTCGAGTTCGGGGAGCGGTGGATGTTCTTCCCGCTCGGCCGCCAGTACGTCTCGGTCGTCAGCTTGACCGCGGTCGCCTCGTCCGGCTTCAGGTAGAGCAGCTTCTGTACGCTCCCCTTCCCGTACGTCCGCTCCCCGGCCACCACCGCCCGGCCGTGGTCCTGCAGGGCGGACGCGACGATCTCGCTGGCGCTCGCGCTGTGCCGGTTCACCAGCACGGCCATCGCCCGGGGGTTGTCCGGGGTCGGGAGGAACAGCGCCCCCTCCTTCTTCGCCGAGAACGACCGCTCGCTGCCCCGCCGGTTCCGGGTGCTGACGATCTTCTTCCCCTCGGCCAGGAACAGGTTAGCCACGTCGATCGCCTCGTTCAGCAGCCCGCCGGGGTTGTCCCGCAGGTCCAGGATCAGGCCCCGCCCGCCGGCCGCCTCGATCTCCCCGATCGCCGTCCGGAGCTCCTTCGTGGTCAGGTCGTTGAACCCGATCAGGACGCGGACCAGGGCGATCTTCTGCTGCGGGTCGATGAACCACTCCCACCGGGTCGGGTCGTCCTTCCGCCGGGCCACCCCGGCGACCGGGTGGATCTCGATCCGGGCCCGGGTCAGGGCGACGTCGAACTCGGGCGGGGTCCGGCCCTCCCGCCGGATCGTCAGCGTTACCGTCGACTTGACCTCCCCGGTGATCAGCTTCCGGGCCTCCTCGATCTTCATCCCCTCGGTCGACCGGTCGCCGACCTTCACGATCAGGTCGTTGGCCACGAGCCCGGCGTCGTAAGCGGGGGTCCCGGGCATCGGGTACCCGACCTTCAGGAAGGTCGTCTTCGGGTCGGTCGCGAGGTTGATCCCGACGCCCCCGAAGCTCCCCTCGCTACTCGTCTTGAATTCCTTGAGCTTCTTCTCGTTCAGGTACTCGGAGTGCGGGTCGAGCTCATGCAGCCCGCCGTTGATCATGTCCTCGACGAACTTCTGCCGCTCGTCGTCCGACAGCTCTCGGTAGTAGTTCGAGTCCACCTCGGCGAGGACGTCCACCACCTGCCGGACGAGCTTGTAGTCCTTATCCGGGGCTGGGGCGCTGTAGCTGACCGCCAGGCCGACCAGCACCACCGCCGGCACCGCCAGCAGCCAGACCAGATTCCGAAGCGGCATGCGAAACGCCCCTGGGTAGGGCCGGCTGTGCCGGCCGTCTGCACTTTTGCTCGTTGCCCGCGGCGGCCGGCAGAGCCGGCCCTACATCCCGTCTGCTATTCCCTGTTCCCCACGGCGGACCGGCCCTACAACCCACAGCGGCCGGCACAGGTCCGGTCAGACTATCCCGCGCTAGATGTGCGGATTATACCCAATCGGCCCGACGCGCGGGAGCCGAGCCCTTGATGAACAAACTCCCGCCGTCTTTCCCTCAAGTCGTTTTGACCGCTCGGGAAGTACCCTTTATCCTCATTTTGCAGAGCCCGCAGACCGCCCATTTTCTCTACCAGGGCACTCTCGATGTACAGTCTCGTATTGATGTCCGCCATGAGCACCGCCCCGAACACGGCGGAGTTCAACGGGTACTTCCGCGACCTGTTCCGCGGCGGCAACTGTTCGGGCTGTACGGGATGCACCGGGTGTTGCGGCGGGTCAGCCCGATACAGTTGTTACGGCGGGTGCTCCGGGTCCTCGGACTACTCCTCCTGCAACGGGTGCTGCGGCGGCCTGTTCTCCGGGTTCGGCAGCCGGGTCCGGAGCTGGTTCAACGCGGGTGGGTGCTGCGGCGGCTGTTGCGGCGGGAACTACGCCCGGTCGATCGGGTGTTCGGGCGTCAGCTACGGGTGCTACGGGTCGGCGGCCTACTCGTGCTTCGGGGGGCCGGTCGCGGCGTACACCCCGGTGTTCAACGGCGGGGTGTCGTGCCAGGGTGGGCCGATCATGTCCGCCCCGGCCCCGGTGTTCGAGCCGTATCCCAGCTCCCCGAGTTACCCCGGAGGCCCGGCCCCGGTGATCCCGTACTCCGAGCCGGTCCCCGCCCCGCCCCCGGGCGGCCCGGGGATCAACATCGAGCGCTCGACCTCGGGCCCCCGACCGGCCGGCTACTCCGCGCCGGCGGCGACCGTGGTCGCGAACCCGGGCGGGATGGCGAACCGGGCCACGGTGCTCGTCCGGCTCCCGGCCGATGCCAAGCTTTACGCCGACGGCACGCCGCTGCGGATGACCGGCGGGGAGCGGAAGTTCGTCACCCCCGAGCTGCCCGGCGGGATGGAGTTCACCTACCGGTTCACGGTCGAGTACGAGCGGAACGGGGAGGTCGTGAGCGTGACCAAGAAGGTGCCGGTCCGGGCCGGCGGGTCCGGGGTGGTCGAGTTCGCCGACCTGACCGCGACCAAGCCGGTCCCCACCGACGGACCCGCGGCCCCGGCAGGCAAGAGCGAGTCCCTCGCCGCGGCCCCGGTATCGATCTCGAAGCCCGACCCCACGCCGGTCGTGCCGTCGGTGCTGCCGGGCGGGGTCAACCCCGGGACCGCCGGAGGCCACACGCCCGCCGGCCCGCCGGCCACGGCTGGCTCCGGGGCCGGCGACCCGCAGGGCCGGGCCGAGCGGGCGACGATCACGGTGAAGCTGCCGGCGGGCGCGACCCTGTACGTGGACGACCGGAAGAGCCCGTCGGCCGACCCGGTCCGCCGGTTCACCACCCCGCCGCTCCCGGCCGGGCGGGAGTTCGGCTACCTGCTCCGGGCCGAGGTCGTGCGGAACGGGCAGCCGGAGTATGTGATGCAGAAAGTCGCGTTCCGGGCCGGGGAACAGGTGGTCGTCGACTTCACCACTCTCGGTACCGGTCAGTGACGACCGAGCTCGTCGGTCATTCGGTCAGCCCGGAAATCCGGTTCCTCGATCGAACCAGGTTTTCGGGCTTCCCCGACACCGGGTTGTCGCTGATCATATCTTCATCCTCTCCACCCTGGCCTTTGCTGTCGGCCGTCCTAAACCCCTCTCCCGATCGGGCCTTCACTCAATCTTCGTTTGACCCGTCCGCGGGGACGGATTGAATAGAGGCATCGTCCTCCAACGCCGGCGACCGGTTGACCGCGCGATCGACTCGCAATGCACAGCCCATAATCAACGTCGGCCTTTCCGCCGAAGCGGAGCGGGTCGTTCCGGTCCACCCTGGGACTGATCGTCCTCCTCGCGGCGGCGATCGGCGGGGCCTACCTGTACGTCAAGGCCCAGAACCTGACCCACCCGCAACCCGACGATTTCGCCGCCCTCAAGCCGTTCTTCGTCGCCCTCGGGAAGACCCAGAAACTCGCCGACGGGTACGCGGACGCCGACCACGACCTCGTCGCCGACCCGCCGACCGACCCGGCCAAGTTCCTGACGGTCGAGGAGATCGGGTTCACGGCCGTCGGGACCGACGACCCGGAACGGCTGAAGGCCGCTCAGGGAGACTGGAAAGACGTCATGGCCGCCCTGGAGAAGGCGACCGGGAAAAAGGTGAAGTATCTGGCGGACGTACCCGGTCCCGACACCCAGATGGCCGCCCTCCGGGGCGGCCGGCTGCACGTGACCGCGTTCAACACCGGGGCCGTCCCGCCCGCCGTGAACACCGCCGGGTTCGTCCCCCTGTTCGCCCCGGCCGACGCCGCCGGGAACTTCGCCTACCAGATGCGGATCCTGGTGAAGGCGGGCGGCCCGGTCCGGAAGCCGGAAGACCTGCGGGGCAAGACGGTCGGGTTCGTCGCCCTGTCGAGTAACTCCGGGGCCAAGGCCCCCATGTTCGCCCTCAAGGAAAAGTTCGGAATGCTCCCCGGGCGGGACTACCAGTTCCGGTTCACCGGGGACCACTTCGCCTCGATCGCCGAGCTCGTGTACGGGTCGGATTACGACGCGGTGTGCGTGGCCGGCGACTTGATGGACCGGGCGGTGGCCGAGGGCGAGGTCCGGCGCCGCGGCGAGGGGAAAACCCGCGCCTTGAAGGCGGACCAGCTCCGGGTGGTCTTCACGTCCGACTCGTTCCCTCCCCTCTGTTTCGGCGTCCCGCACGACCTTCCGAAAGACGTCCGGCGGAACGTCGAGAAGGTGTTCCGCGAGTTCAAATTCGAGGGGACGTCGGCCGGGAAGTACGCCCGGCAAGGGAAGGTGAAGTTCGCCCCGGTTAACTACGAGAAGGATTGGGAGTACGTCCGCGAGATCGACGCGGCGTTGAGCCGGTTAGCCGAGTTGCCGTAATCGTTGTCGCCATACCGCCGGGCGGCCCCCACGCCGCCCGGCCCCCGACGGGGAAACGTGTTCCGGAGTCATCCGGGTTCGGTATTCATCGAACGTCGTTTTCTTCGAGAGGGATTGTCATGCGTCACCGTTCTCAACGGTCCGGTTTTACGCTGATCGAGCTGTTGGTGGTGATCGCGATCATCGCGATCCTGATCGGCCTCCTCCTCCCCGCCGTCCAGAAGGTCCGCGAGGCCGCCGCCCGGACCAAGTGCATCAACAATCTCAAGCAGCTCGGGCTCGGCGCCTTCAACTACGAGGGGAGCTACGGCAAGTTCCCGCCCGGGGTCAACCTCCCGTTCACCACCACCGTCGCCGGCGGCCAGTCGGCCGGGCCGGTGCTGCCCGGGAAGTACGTGAGCCTGTTCGAGTCGCTGTTCCCGTCCATGGAGCAGCAGAACCTGTACGCCCAGCTGAACCTCGCGGCCAACCAGTACAGTAACGCCCTGGGACAGACCAGCCCGGGCGCGACGATCGTCCCGACCCTCCTGTGCCCGTCCGACACGGCCCCGCAGCAGACCACCTATGTGAGCAGCGGCAAGACGTACTACTTCGGGGCCAACACCTACGGGGGGAACCCCGGGGTGGTCGGGTTCTACACCTCGAGCATGGACCAGACCGGGATCTTCTTCATCAACAGCTCCGTTACCATCTCCGGGATTACCGACGGGACGAGTAACACGCTCATGTTCGGGGAGCGGAACCGGCTCGATAAGACCTACGACACGATCTACGGCGGGGGCACGGCCGGCGCGTTCGGCCAGCGGAGCGGGTGGGCGTGGACGAACACCCTGCCCGGGTTCGACTACCTGTACGGGGCGGTCCAGCCGATCAACTGGGTGATGCCGCCGACGCTGACCTCCGACCCGGGGTTCGTGTACGAGGACCAGCGGTTCTCCACCTACGGCTCGCAGCACACCGGCGGGGCAAACTTCTGCTTCGCCGACGGGTCCGTCAGGTTCCTCCGGGACGGTCTCCCGCTGGTTACCCTCCAGCAGCTCTCCACCCGGGCCGGCGGCGAGGTGATCGACGCCAGCCAGTACTGACATCATCCCGGCAGAGCCCGGCCCCCCGGGGCCGGGCCCGGTCTCCCATTTTCCTCACGGGTTTGCAGACATGTACCGACCCCGGAGCGCGGCGCGCGCGGTGGCCCGGCTGGGCCTGGGTGCCGTCCTCGTCCTGGCCGGGTGCTCCCGCACCCCGAGCTACACCCAGAACGAATCGGTCGAAGGAACGGTCACCCTCGACGGCGTCCCGGTCGCGAACGCCGTTGTCCAATTCGTTCCCGACGTCAACCAGAGCACCCAGACCCCGCCGTCGAGCGGGTACACCGACGAGAAAGGGCACTTCAGTCTCGCGTGCGACAACAAAAAGCCCGGGGCCCTGATCGGGAAGCACAACGTGGTCGTCCTCCCCGGGCGCGGCGGCGCGGCGGACGAGGATGAGGCGAAGGCGGCCGCCCGCGGGAAAGCCGCTCCCGTCCCGACCGCCTACACGGTCGTCTCCAAAACCCCGCTGAAGGTCGAGGTCACGGCCGACCAGCACACCTACGACCTGTCGTTGACCCGCAAGTCCCAATAACCGGCCGGGCCGCCGGGATGAGGTCTCCCGGCGAGCGGGGGGCGTGAGCCCCCGAGCGGCGTCAGACGCACCCGGTGCGTTGACGTTACTCGGGGGGCTCACGCCCCCCGCTCGCCCAACACCGGCTTCTCACTTCACGAACTTCCCGACATTCATCAGGAACTCCTGGTTCGACTCCGTCTTTGCCAGCTGCTTGACGAGCCCCTCCATCGCCTCGACCGGGCGCAGCTGCATCAGGCTCCGCCGCAGCAGGGTGATCCGTTCCAGGTCTTCGGGCGGGATCAGCCGCTCCTCCTTGCGGGTGCCGGACTGGGCGAGGTCGATCGCGGGGTAGATGCGGCGGTCGGCGAGCTGGCGGTTCAGCACCAGCTCCATGTTCCCGGTCCCCTTGAACTCCTGGAAGATCACGTCGTCCATCCGGCTCCCGGTCTCGATCAGGGCGGTCCCGAGGATCGTGAGGGTGCCCCCCTCCTCGAACGCCCGGGCGCTCCCGAACAGCCGCTTCGGGACGTCGAGCGCCTTCGCGTCCACCCCCCCGGACATGGTCCGCCCGCTCCCGGCCACCTTGTTGTACGCCCGGGCCAGCCGGGTCAGGCTGTCGAGCAGGACGAGCACATCTCGACCCTGCTCGGTCAGCCGCTTGGCCCGCTCGAGGACCAGCTCCGCGACCCGGATGTGGTTGGCCGTGTCGTTGTCCGAGCTCGACGCGACCACCTCGCCCTTCACGGTCCGCCGCAGGTCGGTCACCTCCTCCGGCCGCTCGTCGACGAGCAGGACCATGAGGTGCATGTCCGGGTGGTTCTTGACGACCGCGGCGGCGATGTGGGCGAGGAGTACCGTCTTGCCCGTCCGGGGCGGGGCGACGATCAGCCCGCGCTGCCCCGCCCCGATGGGCGTGAACATGTCCATCACCCGGGTCGTGAGCGGCTCGGGCCCGGTCTCGAGCTTGATCCACCGGGACGGGTCGACCGGGGTAAGTTCGTCCCAGTTCCGGCGGCGGAACTGGGTCGGGTCGGCCCCCTCGATCCGCTCGACGGCCGCGAGCCGGGGCCCGGACATGCCTTTGCGGGGCGGCTCGATCGGCCCGGCCAACAGTAGCCCCTCGGCGAGTTTCAGCTTGTCGATCAGCGGGGCCGGGACGTACGGGTCGTTCGGGGTCGGGGCGTAGTGCCGGGCCGGGTTGCGGAGGAATCCGTACCCCTTCGGGTGCATTTCCAGCACGCCCTGGGACGCGGTGCGGTGGTCGGACATTGGAACCCTTCTGGGGCGGCCCTGTGCCGGGCCCGCACGGCGGCGGGTCCGGGGGTGGGGCGGGGGGGCCGCCGGGGTGGCGAACACGGGCAGAACCGGAGCGACGGTCGGGACGGGTGCGGTCGGTGGTCGGGCGTCGGTCGGGGGATCAGATGGATTTTAACCGGTCGGGGTGGGAAAGGCGAGTGCGAGTCCGCACACCCGGCCGGTCACCCGGGACCGTCGCACACCACCAGCCCGTTGTCCCCGGCGACCGCGAACGTCAGCCCGTCCGGGGCGAACGCCAGCCCGTGGACCCCGCCGATCCCGAAGTCGTAGGTCGTGGTCCGGGCCCGGGCGGCCGGGTCGTACACCTCGACCGCCCCCGACCGACCGCCCGCGAGCACCGTCCGCCCGTCCGGGGCCGAGGCGACGGCGGACACCGTCCGGACATCGGTCTTTACCTGGACCGCCTTCTCCCGCCGGACCGGGTTGACGAAGACGAGGCTACGACCGGAGGCGATGACCGCGAGGTCGTGGCCGGGGACGAACGCCACAGCGGGGGAATAGTTCGTGGGCGTGCGACAGCTCACCCCCGCGGTTTTCCACGGCTCATCGCGGAACTCGACTACCTTGAGGCGCGTGACCGCAAGGGCCCGGCCGTCGGGGGCGAACGTCGTGGTGTAAATGTCGTTGCCCGGGAGCGGGCGGGCGCCGCCCGGCCGGGTCATGTCCCACACCCACCCGCCTCCGCCGTTGGGGAAGTTCCCGCCCCCTAATACCCGGCACGCGGCGGCGAGGTACCGGCCGTCGGCCGAGAATGCCAGTGCCCAGATCGACCGCGGTACCGGACCGGGAATCCGTTCAAAGAAGCTAGATCCCGGTACGGGCCGGCGGACGATTCCCTCCGTGCGAAGCTCGTACCGGCCGACCGGCGTGCCGGCGGGGTCACAGAGGAAAACGAAATTGGCCTCGGCCCGGGAGGCATATCGGCCCGCGTACGCGATCGTCGCGCCGTCCGGGGCGGCGGCGACCGCGTACACCGGGGCCTTCGCCTTGATCGTCCGGAGGCACTCGCCGGACGCCGGGTCCCACACCCGGACGGTCCGGTCGCTTCCGCCGGAGACGAGCTGACCGGTCGGGGTAAAGGCCACGGCCCGGACGTCGTTTTTGTGGCCGGTCAGCCAGCGCACGGGCCGCTCTCCCCTTACTTCGCCGGCTTGATCTCGAACTTCCGCGGCTGCGGCCTGGCCAGCTTGTAGATTTCCGCCTGGGCCGCGTCGATCTTCGCCATCCGCTTCGTCAGTTCCTGCGGCTTCCGCTCGGCGGTCACGTCCGCGAGCCAGTCCGGGGGGGTGAACATCACCACCCCGCGGAACCGCTGGTGGACCAGCTGATTCTTCGCGGCGACCGCCTGGAGCACCTTGTTCGCCTGGTCGAACACCGGCCCGGCCGTCAGGTTCCCGAGGTTCACCCCGGCGGCGAGGTCCTTGGCCGAATACTTGCCGACCTCCTTCCCGTCGATGCTCACCGCGTAGTCGCCGTCCTTGAGCCCCTTCACGGTCAGCCCGTACCAGTTCAGGTCCTTCAACTCGTTCGCGTACGGGAGCATCGGGAGCCAGTCCTTCTGGACCGGGAGCGGGAGGGCGGCGTCGGTCCGGGTGAACGACACGCCGTCGATCGGGTCGTTCGTCACCTCCCCCACGGTCGCCCCGACGGCGTCGACCTTCTTGCTAGTCAGGTCGACGGTCACGTCGCTGACCACGGCCGGGGCGTGCAGCCCGGTGAGGATGGTGTGGGCCATGAGCAGCCCGCCGGGCGAGGCGGTGTGGAACCCGTCGGGGTACGGGACCGCCTTCTTGGCCATCGGGTCGTCCTGTTCCATCCGGTCCGTCGCCGCCTTGGTGATCGCGTACTGGTCGACGAACGGGACCTCGTACTTCGCGGCAATGTCCTTGAGCGGGGCGTAGAACTGCTTCTGCGTCACGACGTACTCGGCCCCGTTGCTCTTGTTCCGCCGGTCCACCGCGTTCGGGGACAGAAGGGCGACCCGCACCCCGGCCTTTTTCGCCATCTCCAACATCGCCGCGGTCTTCTCGACGAACGCCTTGTTCGCCCCGGGGTTGAACTTCCCGTACCCGCCGTCGTTCATCCCGAAGTTGATGGTGACGGCGGTCGGCTTCTCGGCGAGGACGTGGGCCTGGAACCGGTTCGCCCCGCCGTTCGCCGTGTCCCCGCCGATCCCGGCGTTCAGGAAGGTGAAGTTGCCCTCGGGGAAGCGGGTGGTCAGGTACAGCTCGATGTACGACGAGTACTGGTACTGCTCGGTGATACTGTCGCCGAGGAAGACGACGCGGTCGCCGGGCTTGAAGAAGAAGTCCTTGGCGGCGGCGGTCGTGGACTTGGGCTTGTCGGCGGCGCGAGCGGACGGGGCGGGGACGGTGAGTCCCCCGGCAACGACGACCGCGAACAGGGCGGCCGCGGAGAGCAGGCGGGTCATGAGGCGGGCCTCGAGGTGGAAAACGGTCACGAGGCGGATTGTAACCGACCCGGCGGGGAAAGCGAGGGGCTTCCCGGGGCCTTTCAGAGTAACCCGCGGAGCCGGCGGGTCGGTCGGAAACCGCTCGCGGGGCGAATGGGCCACACCTGCGGCTGTCCCAAAATCGATTCCGGAACTTCCGGCCCGAACACGCCTTCCGGCACAATAACCAAGTTGACGAGTTAAGATTGGTTAAGATTTGCGGGGTTCCGACCGGCGCCGATCCCCCCTGGACGACTCAACCCGGAGGTGGTTAACTCTCGTTAACTCGTTAACTATACATTTGTATAGATTAAGACTCGTACCACGATCTCTTGCCGGTCGCTCCTGTGACGAGGCGGCAACCCCACTCGTCCGAGCCCGGCCGGTTACGCCCCAACCAACTGCGACCCCCGCACCGGGGTCCTGTATCAGGCCGGGGTCAGGAGCAGCCCGGCCAGCAACTTCTGTAGGGTGGCAGGGTCCACCGGCTTGACCATGTGGAAGTTGAACCCCGCCTCTTTCGACCGGCTCCGGTCCTCGTCCTGCCCCCACCCGGTCAGGGCGATCAGGACCATCCGCTCCCCCCACGGCTGCGCCCGGATCTGGCGACACGCCTCGTACCCGTTCAGCTTCGGCAGCCCGATGTCCAGCAGGACCACATCCGGCCGGAACGCGCCGGCCGCCTCGACCGCTTCGAGCCCGTCGTAGGCGGTCCGCGAGTCGTGGCCCAGGATCTTCAACATCAGGGCCAGGCTGACGGCCGCGTCCTGGTTGTCGTCCACGACCAGGATCCGCTGCACGGAGCCGGGCCGCGCCGCGTCGCCCCCGCCGTCCCCCGGCTGCGACCCCCGGCCGCGGGCCAGCAGGACGGGCAGGCGGACGCCGAACTCACTCCCCCGCCCGGGGCCGTCGCTGCGGGCGGACACCGTCCCGCCGTGCAGCTCGACCAGCCCCTTGACCAGTGCCAGCCCGATCCCGAGCCCGCCCTCCGACCGCTCCAGCGACCGGTCGGCCTGGGTGAACATGTCGAACACCCGGGGGAGCACGTCGGCCGGGACGCCCGCCCCGTCGTCCCCGACGGTCACGACCACGTCGCTCCCCTGCCGCTCGACCGCCAGCTTGATGTGCCCGCCCCGGGGGGTGTACCGGGCGCTGTTGTTGAGCAGGTTGGCGAACACCTGGGCCAGCCGGGTCCGGTCCCCGTCCACGTACACCGGCCGCGGCGGGAAGGTGACGGCGAGGTGGTGGCCCCGTTCCTCGACCAGAGATCGGCAGGCTTCCACCGCGTCCTGCACCGGCCCGGCCAGGTCGATCCGGTCCCGGCGGAGGTCGATTTTCCCCTTGGTGATCCGGGACAGGTCGAGCAGGTCGTCGATCAGCCGGACCAGGTGCCCGAGCTGGCGCTCCATCATCGCCCGGGCCTGCTCCACCGCCGGGCGGTCGGCGTCGCCCAGCTTGATGATCTCCAACCCGTTCCGGATCGGGGCGAGCGGGTTCCGAAGCTCGTGGGCCAGGAGGGCCAGGAAGTCCGTCTTCCGGCGGTCGGCCTCCCGCACCGCGTCCTCGGCCCGCTTCCGGTCGGTGATGTCGACCAGGACGTTCACCGCCCCGAGAAGAGTGCCCGCGTCGTCGTGGAGCGGGTTGGCGTGGGCCAGGACGGTCAGGCGGGTGCCGTCCGGCCGCTCGACGACGATCTCGTGCCCGTTGTACCCGGCCGCGTCCCGCAGCGCCAGGGCCATCCAGCACTGGTCGTGGGTGAGCGGCGCGCCGCCGGCCGAGAACAGCTTGAACGACCCGCAGAAGCGGTCCACCGGGTCGTTCAAGCGCGGCTCCCGGCCCCAGACCCGGACCGCGTACTGGTTGTAATAAGTGATGAGCCCGTCGGCGTCGCAGGTGTAGGCCCCGGCGGGGAGCATCTCCAGCAGGCGGCGGAATTCGGTGTCGCTCCTGGACGGGGTGGATTCCGCCTGGCGTATCTGACCGACGGTCCCCATGACCTTCATCCTTTTTCGCGCCGGCTCTCGCGGGTGAACCCATCCCGGACGACGGGAAGGAGGCGGTGCGGCCGTTACCCAGCCCCTCCGAGTGATCTCATCCCGGCCAAACAAGGCTAATATAGTCTTTCTATCACACTATCTAACGAGATTGTATGCGTGTGGAAGCTCTCGACCGGGAACCCCGCTGCGCGGACCGCCGAACGCCTCTGCGCGGAGGTGTTCATCCGAGCTCGCCTGCGGCCGGCCACAACCCGGGAAAGGGGATAAAACCACCGCAGGCGCTCGTTCGGATTGCCATGATCGTCCTGTCGAGGAGCAGCGGGAGATATGCAGTTCCCGTGCCGGCGGGCGGCGAATGTCGATCTCCCGGCCCCCGACCCCTCTGCGGCCGTGCGGAGCGGCGGATGGAACGATCAAGCCCCGCCCGCCGGGTACACCGCCATTAATCGAACAAGATCTTGAGGATCGCGGTGCAGACCGTCTTCGCTTCCCGGGCGGCGGCCTCGCCATCCACCCCGACGGAGGCCACCAGGACGTTCGTCGAGATGCCCGGCACCCCCGGGGTTGCGACGGCCAGCGTGAAGTGCCCCTCCCGGCCCCCGAACGCCCCGCTGATGGTCGGAGAGGCGGGTGTGGGACGCGCGGTGTAGCCCCGTTTGTCGAGGACCAACTCCGCCGCGGACCCGAAGTGCCGGCTCAGCCGGTTGACCGCCCGGGCTTCGAGGTGCCAGGCGATGTGGAGAAGGTTCTTCTCCACATCGGGGGCCCGCGTCCCGGCCCGCTCTGGGGTCTTCGGGTCGCGGGGCGCTTTCATGAGGTGGTCGTGTACCGCGAGACCGACCCGCTCCGCGCCAGGCTCGCGACTCACGACCATAACGTACATCACCGCCCCGTCGTGCGGCGGAGTAACCACCGCGATCACCTTGATGCGACAGGTATCGGTGTACCCCCAGACGGCTCCGTCCGGGCCGATTTCGGCGAACCGGAACCGGTCCTGCGCGGCGATCGCGGCAACTGCCTTGAGGCGGCACTCGTCCGGGGTTCCGGAGATGTGACCGAACTCCAAGTTCCAGGAGATGTTCACCCCGGCGGGCGGCGCCGCCGGGGTGGGCGGGACCGGCGCCGGTAGGCTCGCGGGCGAGAGGGGCGGGGAAGGCCCGGGCGGCACCGGGGCGGCCGGAACGGGGCCGGTCAGGGTCAGGGCTGCGAGCAAATGAAGGCAACCGGTCATACGTCCCTCCTTGGACGATCGGGCGGGCCGGCCCGGGTCACACCTTCTTGAACGCGGTCGTCACCTCGAACGTCCCGTCCGGGAGCGGGACCTTCTGGTAATCGCCGAACAGATTGGGGCTTTCTTTCTGGAGGACGTCGAGGAGTTTGCCGGCGAGTTTGCGGATCTCCGGCTCGGCCCCGGCCGCCCCCCGCTGTTCGAGGAAGTGCCGCAGGGCCCGGGCGTTCGCGGTGACGAAGATCTTCGTCTCGGTGGCGTTCGGGAGGACGCTCCGGGCGGCCTGCCGGGCGGCCTTGCGGCGGGTGGTCCGGTCCGCCCCCGGCGGAATCATCGCCGCGGCCGCGGCCTGCGGGTCGGTCAGCTTCGCGTTCAGCTTCTCGGCGAGCTTGACGTAGGTGGTGTGGGCGTGGGTGACCGCGTCGAGCCACAGGGCGTGCAGCTCCGGGTCGGCGGCGATGATGTCCGGCTCGACGTACTCCGCGACCGACTCGTCGACGTACCGCTGGGACAGCTGGCTGTAACCCATCCCGGCCCGGTGCCGGACCAGCTCGTGCGTGAGCGACCGCGACACGCCGGTGAACAGGAAGTTCCAGACCGCGTGTTCGAGGACGGACCCGTGCCCGACTTCCTTGATGTGGTTCAGGTACGCGGCGTTCCCGCCCGGCCGCGGCTTGGCGAAACTCATGTAACACACGCGCCCGGCCGTCTCGGTCGCGACCTCGGCCGCGACCGTGCTGTCGCTCGCCCAGCTGACCCCGTGGTCGGAGAGGAACCGGTCGAGCTCGACGTCGTCGATCGTCTGCCGGCCGATGACGTAGACCGCCGGCTCGGTGATGATGCGGATGTCGGTGCCCGCGGTCGATTCGGTGGTGGCCATGGTGCGCTCCTTCCCCGCAGGTAACCTACGGGGTCTGGGCGCAAATAGCTGGGGCGGAAAGCCGCGTCCAGATCAATCGCCGGCCGTTCCAGGCCGAAACCGAGGCGGTGTTCGAGGCGCGACGGGACGGCTTTTCCCCCTTACCAGCATCGGTCACACGGGGCCGACCTGCGGCGGATAATGACCACCGGCAGGGGCGCGAGCGGGTGGAGAAGCGGGCGGTGAGGACGGGTACGTGGCTGAACGGGTGTTACCCATGTCCCGGCACTGAACACCGCGCGGAGAGTGGGAACGAGACGAGAAGAGCGGCCGGGACGGCCGCGGTCCCGGGAGTCAATCCACCAGCGGCCCGATCGGAGCACCCTTGGACAGTACGAGCGGCCGGCCGCCCACGTCGGTGACCTCGGTGTGCGGGTCGAGCCCGAGGCAGTGGTAGATCGTCGCGGTGAACTCGGCCGGGGTGGTCGGGTTCGTCGCCGGGCGGCCGGCGATCTTGTCGGACTGGCCGTACACCTGGCCCCCCTTGATCCCACCCCCGGCGAAGAGCACGCTGAAACAGTCCGGCCAGTGCTCCCGCCCGCTGTTGCTCCGGGTGATCTTCGGCGACCGGCCGAACTCGGCCGCCACCACCACCAGCGTCTCGTCAAGCTTGCCCGTCCGCTCCAGGTCGGTCATCAGCGCGTGGAACGCTCGATCATACGGCGGGACCAGGTCTTCCTTGTGGGCCGAGAAGTTATTCCAGTGGGTGTCCCACGCGAACCCGTTGATCCCCTGCGTCCGCTGCCAGTTGCACTGCACCAGCCTGACGCCCGCGTCGAGCAGCCGGGAGCCGAGCAGCACTGACTGGCCGAACAGGTTCCGCCCGTACCGCTCCCGCTCCTTCGGGTCCACCGCCGACAGGTCGACCGCCTTCCGGACCGCGTCCGACGAGATCACCTCGACCGCCTTCGCCTGCCCGTCCTTGATCGTCCCGCTCATGGCCAGCTCGTTGAGCGGCTTCGTCTCGGCGTTGAGCTGGTCGACCAGGCCCAGCCGCCGCTTCACCACGTCCGGCGATTCGTTGGCGACGAGCGGCAGGTGGTCGAGTTTGAAGTGCTCGTCGTTCGGGTTCCCGCCGGTCAGGAGCGGGTCGTACTTCGGCCCGAGCGAGCCGGCAAACTGCCCGGCCCGCCGCCCGCCGGCCACGTCCATCCGGTGCGGGATGAGGGCCCACGCCGGCAGCGGGCTCTTGCCCGGGGCGAGCTTCGACACGACCGCCCCCATGTGCGGGAGGTCCTGCCGATTCATGTTGTTCACGTCCGGCACCGAGCCCAGGTACGGCTGACCGGTGAACATCCAGTACGACCCGCGGCCGTGGTCGTTGTGGTCGTGGTACATCGTGCGAACGAGAGCCGCCTTGTGCATCCACGACGCGGTGTGCGGCACCAGCTCCGAGAACCGCACGCCCGGGAGCGTGGTCTGGATGGTCGAGAACTCGCCGCGGATGTCGTCCGGGGCGTCGGGCTTGGGGTCGAAGGTGTCGAGCTGGGCGGGGCCGCCGGACAGGTACAGGATGATGCAGTTCTTCGCCTTCCCGAAGCTTTTCCCCTTCTTGCCGCCAGTCGAACTGGAGGCCGCCGCGGACCGCCCGAGCAGCATCGGCAGCGCGAGCCCGCCGAGGGCCAGCCCGCCCACGCGGAGCATTTCACGGCGGTCCAGTGGCGACGATCCCCAGAGATTGAGCATGACAGGTGCTCCGAGGCAAGTGAGCAGGCGGTAGGCGGGAGAACGAGGCAGGTAGGCAAATCGCGCGTGCAATCAACTGGAACCGAGTGTACCATAATCTTCGTTCATCCCGCCAGAGGTTCCCTCCGCCGAGTTTACCTTTTTGTCTTCGTGGCACAGGTCCGGAAACCTGTGCGCTCCCCGCCCCCGCCGGTCCCATGAGATACCTACTTCTCTCCGCCGTGGCCCTGCTCGCGCTCCCGGCCGTCGCCGAGGCGCAAGGGTTCGTCGAAAGCCTCTCGCCGCCCGCAATCGAGCGGGGAAAGACGACCCGGGTGACGTTCGTCGGCCGCGACCTGAGCCCCGCGCCCGGCGTGTGGCACTCGCTGGCGGCCGGAACGATCAAGGCCGTGCCGGTCGAGGGCCGGCCGGACCGCATCGTGTTCGACGTCACGGTCGCGGCCGACGCGCCGGTCGGGGTGTGCGGGGTACGGGTCGCCACCCGCGACGGGCTGACGAACACCCATCTCGTGCTCGTCGACGACCTCCCGGTCCGGCCCCGCGGGGCCGGTGACAGTCCGGAGTCACTCACGCCGCCCGCGGCGGTCTGGGGGACCTTCCGCGAGGCGACGGTCGATCGCTACCGGCTCGACGTGAAGGCCGGGGAGCGGGTGAGCTTCGAGGTGGTGGGCAACCGGCTCGGGAAAGATGCCGACCCGCTGCTCACGATCCGCGACGCGGCCGGGCGGTGGGTTGCCGAACGGGACAACGACCCGGGCCTGTACTTCGACATGCGGTTCGAGCACCGCTTCGAGACCGCGGGTACTTACACCATCGATCTCCGCGACTCACGCTACAAGGCATCCCCCCACCACCACTACGTTTTGCGGGTGGGCCGCTTCCCGGCCGCGCGGGTGGCGGTGCCGGCGGCCGTCGAGGTCGGGTTCCCCGGTGTCGTTCGGCTGCCGGAAGTACCCGGGGCGGAACTCCCGGTCGCCGTCCCCCGGACCCAGCCCCGAAGCTCGTTCTTCGCCACCGTGAAGCGGCCGGGCGACGACGGGTCGACGTGGGTGCCGATCACGACCACCAGCGGCCCGGTGACGGTGGCAGAAGAGTTCGACGAGGCCCGCGACGCCGCGTTCGCACAGGCGACGGCCACCCCGGCGATGGTCGGTTTCTTCGCGTCGCCGACCCGCCTGAACCCCTTCCTCTCACTCGACCGCCATCTGGTCCTCGGCCGACACCAGGCCACCCCTGCCGTCGTGCCCGGTACGCTCTGCGGGGTGCTGGGGAAGCCCGGCCGGGCCGATACGTTCCGGCTCCGGCTCGCCCGGGGCGAACGCATTTTCGTCCGCGCGGAAGCGAAGGGCCTGAACTCGCCGGCCGACGTGGAGCTCGCCATGATCGACCGGTCCGGGCGGGAGGTCCGCCGGTCCGGGGATACTTCCCGCGAGGAAGCGAACTTCGACTTCACCGCCCCGACGACCGGCGACTACGGCCTGATCGTCCGCGACGTGATCCGCGACGGCGGTGACGCCTTCGCCTATCGCGTCTCCGTCCGTCACACCCCGTTCCCGCCACAGCTGACTGCCGAGGTCGAGGGGCTCACCGTTTCGCAGGGGTCGTACCAGTCCATCCCGATCCTGGTCGCGCGGAACGGCACCGCCGGGCCGATCAAGCTGCATCTGATCGGGGCCCCACTCGGCGTTCAGCTCACCCCGGACGAGATCGGGGAGAAGGACAACGCGGTCGTCTGTCAGCTCGCGGCCGACGGGTCGGCCCCGGTGGGCGTCCACACAATCCAGATCGTTGCCGAGATGGACGGCCCCACCGGGCCGGAGCGGGTACTCGTTCAGACCCGCCCGCTGATCGACAAGAAGCTCATGAACATCGACCTGATCCCGATCGCCCTTCGGGACGATCAGGTGCGGTTACCGCCCTCGCTGACCGATCGGTTCGCCGTACAGGTCACTCCTCCCGCCCCGTTCACCTTCGACCTGCCGGAGAAGGAGATCACCCTCGCCCGCTACCAGAAGGCCGATATCCCGATCGTGACCACCCGCGTTGCCGGGTTCGACGGCCCGATCGCGTTCACCGCCACGGGCGGCCAGCTCGCCGACAAAAAAGAAGGCCGCACTCGCGTGTACGCCGAGTTCCCGGAAGCGACGACAACGCAGCCGGCCGTGACCGGCGTGGTCGTCTCAAAGATCCTGGCGAACATCGGGAAGGTGCGGATCGATGTATCCGCGACGGGCACGCACCAGGGCCGCCGCGTCACCCTGACTCGCGCGTTCGACCTGGACCTGACCCCGGCCTTCAAGTTCGGCCCGGAGCCCGCGAAGGTGTCGCTCCTGCCCGGCGAGTCGGCGAAGGCGCAGCTGGTGCTGAACCGGGTCAAGACATTTAACGGGCCGGTGGTATTGCACTTACAGCCGATGCAAGGAATAACCCTGCCCGAAACGATTACCGTGTCGAAGGGGCAAACCCGCGTGGAGATCGCCATCGCGGCGGCACCGGACGCCCAGCCGCGAAAGCAGGGCATCCAGGTGATGGCAACGGCGGAAGTCGACGGATTCGAGGAAGAGGTCCGCGGATCGCCGGTCGAGGTCGAGGTGAAGAAGGTCGAGCTGCCGAAGAAGTAAGCCCAGGGCTTCCGCCCTGGGCTAAGAACGAACGCCCCTCCGGGGCTGGGAAATCTGAAGCCGCGGAGCGGCGGCCGTCCGTAGCCCAGGGCGTGAGCCCTGGGCGGTTTCGGGGAGTCGAACGTGTCCCGAACTGCTCTCGTCATCCTCGCCCTCACGGTCTCCCCCGTCACGGCATCCGCCGCGGACCCGGTCGAGTTCCGCCGGGACGTGATCGCCGCGCTGTCGCGGGCCGGGTGCAACCAGGGCGCGTGCCACGGCTCGCCCCAGGGGAAAAACGGGTTTCGGCTCTCGCTCCGGGGGGGCGACCCGGATCTCGACTTTCTCACCCTCACGAAAGAGCAGGGCGGGCGGCGGGTGAACCGGCAGACACCCTACGACAGCCTGATCCTGCTGAAGGGTTCGGGCCGGGTACTGCACCAGGGCGGGGCCGTCTTCGGCCGGAACGACCCGGCTTATCGAATGATCGCCCGGTGGGTCGCCGAGGGCTGTCGCGACGAAAAGCCGGCCGCCCTCGCCAGACTCGAAGTCATCCCTGGCGCCGGCCGGCTGGACGAACCCGAACGCCAGCTCGCCGTCCGCGCCCACTTCGCCGACGGGTCCGTCCGCGACGTCACGGACTTGACCGTCTTCAGCTCCAGCGACCCGGACGCGCCGGTCACGCCCGGCGGGCTGGTCCGCTTCGCCCGGACGGCGGACGCCGCGGTCCTGGTGCGCTACCTGGACGGGATCACGAGCGCCCGACTCGTCTACATCAAGCCCGACACGGCGTTCACCTTCCGCGGCCCGCGACCGGCGAATTACATCGACGAGCTGGTCTTCGCGAAGCAAAAGGAGCTGCAACTCCTCCCGGCCGCGGTGTGTTCGGACGAGGTGTTCCTGCGGCGGGTGTACCTCGACGTGATCGGCACCCTCCCGACCGCCGAGGAGGCCAGTGCGTTCCTCGACTCGAAGGAGCCCGACAAGCGGACGAAGCTGGTCGACCAGCTGCTCGGCCGCGACGAGTACGCGCTGTTCTGGGCCCTGAAGTGGGCCGACATCCTCCGGGGAAGCCCGACCACGATCAGCGACCGGGGAGTTCATAGCTTCCACCGGTACCTGGTGCGGATGGTGGCCGAGGACCGGCCGGTGACGGCGTTCGCCCGCGACCTGCTCACCGGGTCCGGGAACACACTGAACAAGCCGGCGGCGAACTTCTTTCGCGTGGCCCGCACGCCGGAGGAGGCCGCGGAGGCGGCGGCGCAGCTGTTCATGGGGGTGCGGATGCAGTGCGCGAAGTGCCACAACCACCCGTTCGAGGGCATCACGCAGACTGACTACTACGGGCTCGCGGCGTACTTCGCCCAGGTGCAGTATAAGGGCACGCAGTTCGGGCTCGACGACGAGATCGTCTACCTCGCCCCGGGCCGGGAGGTGCAGAATCCGCTCACCCGCAAGCCTCAGCCGCCGGTCGCGTTCGGGGCCCCGGCCCCGCGGTCGACCCCGGACGACGACCGCCGCCGGGCGTTCGCCGACTGGCTCACGAGCCCGGCGAACAAGTTCTTCGCCCCGTCGGTCGTGAACCGCATCTGGTACCACCTCCTGGGCAAGGGGATCGTCGACCCGGTGGACGACTTCCGGGACACGAACCCGCCGAGCAACCCGGAACTCTTGAAAGCCCTGGCGGACGAGTTCGCCCGCGGCGGCTACCGGCTCAAACCACTGATCCGCACGATCCTGAACTCGCGGACCTATCAGCTCGCGGGCGACGGCCCGGCGCAGTCGCCGCAAGCCGCGAACCCGGACCGGTACTTCACGAAAGCGATGGTCCGGATGCTCTCGGCCGAGCAGGCGCTGGATGCGGTGTCGCTGGCGACCGGGGTGCCGGAGACGTTCAAGGGGTTCCCGACCGGGACGCGGGCGGTCGACCTGCCCGAGGGCGGGATTGATCATCCGTTCCTGCAAGCATTCTCCCGGCCGGTGCGGGACGTGACGTGCGAGTGCGCCCGGGAGGACGACCCGTCGTTGCCGCAGGTGTTGCACATGCTGAACAACGCCGGGGTGCTGGCCAAGGTGCGGTCGCCGAAGGGGCACGTCGCCGGCTGGCTAAAAGACGGGAAGAGCCCGGAGTGGATCGTGGAGCAGGTCTACCTCGCCACGCTGAGCCGCCGCCCGACAGCCCGCGAGCGGGATCTGGTGGCCAAACACCTCGCGACCGTCGGGGACAAAACCGCCGGTCTCCAGGACGTCCAGCACGCCCTACTGAACCTGAACGAGTTCCTGCTCCGGCATTAATGCGGCCAGATCTTCGTAGGGCCGGCTGTGCCGGCCGTGTTGTTGGTTCCGACGGCCGGCACAGCCGGCCCTACGGTCCCGACTTCGGCGCGGCCGGCTGGGCATCCCCCGCGGCCCGTCCGCGGGAGAAATACGGGAGGAAGTGCCACACGACCGCGACGAGCACGATGGTCCCGGCGATCGCCCACGCCCCCCACCCGAGCCAGCGGTGCAGCGCGTCCCACGCCCCACCCAGGAAGTACCCGAGTAAACTGATCGCCGTCGCCCACACCAAGGCCCCGGCCGCGTTCGCCAGGAAGAACCGCCACCACGGCATCCCCGCGACCCCCGCCGCCGGCCCGGCGACGATCCGCAGGAGCGCGACGAACCGGCCGAAGAAGACCGTCGCCGCCCCGTACTTGGCGAAGTACCGCTCGGCCCGGGCGACCCGCGCCGGGGTGAGGAACAGGAACCGCTTCCCCCGCTCGATCCGCGCCCGGGCCCACTCCCGGCCGACCCAGTACCCGAGGTTGTCCCCGATCACCGCCCCGGTCGCCGCGACCGCGATCACCGTCCACAGGTGTAGCCGGCCGCCGCCCTCGGGACTGGACAGGACCGCCGCCGCCAGCAGGGCCGTCTCGCCCGGGAGAGGGATGCCGGCGTTCTCCAGCATCACCCCGAGGAAGAGCACCCAGTACCCGTGGACGGCGTAGATGTCGGCAAAGGTTTGGAGCGTCTCGGGCATGGACTGTCCTCCGGAACCGGGGCCCCAGGACCGACCGGCGCACCAGGGGCATGTTGCATCCGGCGTGCCGCGGGCGGTGTCCGCTCCGGGCGGGCGTCGGTAAGGTGTCCTGGGCGGCCCGCGGCGGGCGGAACACCCGCGGCATGCCGGGAGATTTCGTGCGGACTTTCGACAGTCTATCGGAACGCGAGGTGTTGGCCCTGGCGATCTCCCTCGAGGAGGAGGACGCCCGGATCTACGAGGACCTCGCCGCCGCCCTCCTGCCGACGCACCCGGAGGCGGCCGAGGAGTTCCGCCGGCTCCAGGCCGACGAGGACCGGCACCGGCACCAGCTGCTCGACCTGTACCGCCAGCGGTTCGGCGACCACGTCCCCCTGATCCGCCGGCAGCACGTCCGCGGGTTCGTCCACCGGGAGCCGGTCTGGCCGGACCACCCGTACACGCCGGACGAGGCCCGCCGGCGGGCGGAGGTGATGGAGATCGAGACCCGGCGGTTCTACGAGGCCGCCGCGGCCCGGGCGACCGACGCCCGCACCCGCCAGCTGCTCGGCGACCTGGCGGAGGAGGAACGGAAACACGTCCGGGCGGCGGAAGCACTCCCGACCACGACCCCGGAAGACGACGCGGCCGCCCGCCGCCGGCTGTTCGTCCTCCAGGTGGTGCAGCCGGGGCTGGCCGGGCTGATGGACGGGTCGGTGTCCACCCTCGCCCCGCTGTTCGCGGCCGCGTTCGCCACCAAACAGAGTTTCGAGACCTTCCTGGTCGGGCTGGCGGCGAGCCTCGGGGCCGGGATCAGTATGGGGTTCGCCGAGGCCCTGTCCGACGACGGGAGCCTGACCGGTCGCGGCCGGCCGTTCGCCCGCGGGGTCGTGTGCGGGCTGATGACCACCCTCGGCGGGATCGGGCACACCCTCCCGTACCTCATCCCCGACATCCGCGTCGCGACCTGGGTGGCGGTCGGGGTGGTGTTGGTCGAACTGGTCCTGATCGCCTGGGTCCGCCACCGGTACATGGACAGCTCGTGGGGCCGGAGTCTCCTCCAGGTGGTGATCGGCGGGGCCCTCGTGTTCGCGACCGGGGTGCTGATCGGTAGCTCCTGACCTTCCTTCTCGTTCCCACGGTGCGCCCGTGCTCCGACCCGTCTCCCTGGCCGCTCTCGCGGTTTTTCCCCTGTCGCTCTTCGCCGCCGGGCCGGTGGTCGACCCGGCCGCCGCGAAGCCGGACGAGACGGGGAACGTCCTGTGGTACGACGTCCGGCCGCTCGGCATAGAGGGGCAGGGCTGGGCCGACACGAAGGCCCCGTTCGACCGCCTGCCGGCGAAGGCCGAAAAGCTGGTCCGGCCGCCGGTCTGGGGGCTGAGCCGGCATTCCGCCGGGCTGTGCGTTCGGTTCGTGACCGACGCCCCGACCGTCCAGGCCCGGTGGACGGTGACGAACAAGACCCTCGCCATGCCGCACATGCCGGCGACGGGAGTGAGCGGCCTGGATTTGTACGCCCGCGGGGCGGACGGGCGGTGGAGCTGGGTTGCGAACGGCCGGCCGGCCGCGGAGACGACGACGACCACGCTCGCGGGCGGGCTGCCGGCCGGCGAGCGCGAGTACCTGCTCTATCTGCCGCTCTATAACGGCGTGTCGTCGGTCGAAATCGGGCTGCCGAAGGGGGCGAAGCTGAAAAAGGCCGACGACCGGCCGGCCGACCGGCGGAAGCCGGTGGTGTTCTACGGCACCTCGATTACCCAGGGCGGGTGCGCGTCGCGTCCGGGAATGGTTCACACGGCGATCCTCGGCCGGCGGTTCGACGTGCCGGTGATCAACCTCGGGTTCTCGGGCAACGGCACGCTCGACCGGGAGATGGCCGACCTGCTCGGGGAGATCGACGCCGCGGTGTACGTGCTCGATTGCCTGCCGAACCTCGGGCCGAAGCAGGTGGCGGAGCGGACCGAGCCGTTCGTGAAGGCGCTCCGCAAAGCCCGCCCGGGCGTCCCGGTCGTGATGGTGGAAGACCGGGTTTTCACGAACGCCCAGTGGCGGGCGGGAGCCAAGCAGTTCCACGCCGACAACCACACGGCCTTCCGGAAGGCGTATGAGTCGCTGACGGCGGCCGGGGTAGAGGGGCTGCACTACCTGCCCGGGGACAAACTGCTCGGCGACGACGGCGAGGGGACCGTGGACGGGTCGCACCCCACCGACCTCGGGTTCCTCCGCCAGGCGGATGCGTTCGCCGAAGTACTCGGGCCGCTGCTGAAGGGAAAGTGAATCGGTCGTCCGGCCCGTCACTCCGCGACGACCCGCAGGGCGATGTCGGTCTCGAACTTCGGGGAGACCAGCTCCGTCGTCGGCCCGGCCGCGGTCACGGATTCGGCCTTCAGCACCTTCCCGGTGAGCGGGCTCACCCACTCCGCCTTGTACTTCCCGGCGGGCAGGGCCAGCGACAGCTTCGCCTCCGGCCCGCCGAACAGGTAGACCGCGTACTGCTTGCCGGGCTCGGAGAGCACCCGGGCCCGGCCCTTCGGCGCGAGCCCGCCCTTCACCACCCCGGTGTCGGGCTTCATCCGGACGAACTCGAACCCGTGGAGGAAGTCCTTCAGCACCTTCATCTGCTGCCGGAACCCGCGGTTCCCGCCGCCCGGCGACTTCTCCGGGTACACGAACGAGCCGGCCTCGTGCCCGACTACGAACGAGTAGTCGAGGTTGTTGTACAGCCCCCCGCCGGCGAGCAGGAACTCCCACCCTTCCATCCGGTAGTGGGTGTCCGCCGTCCCCTTGAACCCCGTCTCGTTCTCCCCGATCACCTTGTTCAGCCCGTAATTCACCGTCACGGCGTCCGGCGGACTGGCGTAATGGAAGTTGAAGATCGACACGGCCGGGGGCGGCTTGTCGACCTTCTTCGACCCGTTGGCGACGTTCTGCGCGATCAGGTGCTTGTTCGGGAGAGGCTTCTCGGCCGCGACGATCACGTCGACGATCCGCCGCTGCCAGTCGTCGGTCACCCCGCCGAAGTACGGTTCGTTGCACACCTCGTAGTACAGGTTGTCGAACCCGTTCAGCTCGTCCGCCAGCTTGCGGACAAGCCCCTCCTGGATACCCTGGAGGCCGCCGTTCTTCTCGCGGTTGTACGCCGCGTCCCGGGCCACCCCGCCGATCCCGTTCACGTTGTTCGCCGCGTTCACCGGGCTGAGCTTCCACATCGAGTCGTCGTAGAAGGGGCAAAAGATCGCCAGCTCGACCACGACCCCCCGCTCGCCGGCCCGGGTCAGGAAATCTTTGAGCCGGTCGAAGTAGGCCGGGTCCCACTTCGTGAGGTCGAACTTGTTGCCGCCGCCGGGGTAGCCCGGGGTGTCGGACCGGGCCCAGGGGCAGAGGAGCTGACCCGCGACCGGGGCGAGGGTGTTGCGGGTGATCCCGAACGCCTTCGCGTCCTCGGCGTAGACGCCGGTGAACAGCCGGGTGACGTTCAGCCCGTGCGCCCCCAGCTCGTCCAGGTACTTGACGTAGTCGAACTCGCGGTTCAGAACCGCCCCGTAGTGCTCGCCCGAAGCGACCAGGACCGCCGGCTTGCCGCGGAACAGGAAGTAATGCGGGTTGTCCGGGTGCAGGGCGAGGGGCTTGTGCGGGTCGGCGGCGACCGCGGCCGGGCCGGCCGCGGCGAAGGCGGCGGCCAGGAAAAGGCGGGTCGTGGCGGTCATCGTTACCCGGAGGATTGGGGCTCGGGGGGAGGGAAAAATCGCTGTCGCCCTGGGCCGATTATACAGCCCGGGTTCGACCCTTGCGGGCCAAATCCGCCGGCTGCCCCGATCACATGTGTGTTCACCCGCCAGTCAAGCTCGGCGGGAATTTTTTTGCGAATTGTCTTGACGGACGGATGAGAAGAGGCGATGAATAGATTCTGATTGAAAGATTATGGGGGCTCGCACTCCCAGTTCACGTCGGATCAATCAACGGGGTAACATTATGCGAGGGATCCTCTCCCTTCATCGGGCCCGCGCGTTCACGCTGATCGAGCTGCTGGTGGTGATCGCCATCATCGCGATTCTCATTGGCTTGCTCCTCCCCGCCGTCCAGAAGGTGCGCGAGGCCGCCGCCCGCGCCCAGAGCCAGAACAACCTGAAACAGATCGGTATCGCTCTACATTCCTGTCACGACGTCAACCAGAAGCTACCTACCACCCACGGCTGTTTCCCGCAGGACGCCAACGGCACGGACTGGAACCTGAACTCCCAACCGTCCCGGTTCGGCACACAGCAATACTTCCTGCTCCCCTACATGGAGCAAGACAACGTGTTCAAGGCCACGGCCAAGAACTCGTGGACGTCGTCCGCCATTGTCAAGACCTTCCAGGCCCCGGCCGACCCGACCCTGCCGGCAGGTGGGCAAACATGGAGCGGCCGAGGCGCGACGAGCTACGCCTCCAACTGGCATGCGTTCGGCGGGGGGTGGGGGGAGGACTGGCAGATCGGCGGGAAGGCCCGGATCCCGGCCTCCTTCCCGGACGGTACCTCGAACACCATCGGGTACTTCGAGCGGTACGCCGTCTGCGGACGGAACGGGTCGACTACCGGGACGAGCTACGTCGAACACATCTGGGGTGAGGACGGGCAGAACTCCGGTCCGATCGCCGAGAAATACAACACGAACGTCTTCTTTATCGCGTCCTACTGGGTATCGGTCGGTGGGTTCGACCCGATGTCGGCCGCCCCTGCCGGCTACCCGCTCGCCCAGGCGCCCCTTCCGCAGGCAGCGCCGCCCATCGCCCAGTGCGATCCGAAGCGGCTTCAGTCCTTCTCGGCGGGTGGGATTCAAGTGCTCCTGATGGACGGCAGTGTCCGCGGGGTTAGCACTGGCGTTTCCCAGCAGACGTGGGCGCGAGCCATCGTCCCGAACGACGGCCTCACGCTCGGCAGCGACTGGTAACCAGCCCCCGGATAACGATCGTCCCTCGACGCTTGAGACACCCACCGGGTCACCCCCGCGTGGGAGTCTCGTGTTTTCGCCATTTCGTTTTGATTGCTTGATTGACATACTCTCCCCAAGGAACGCATTACATGGCCGCAAGACGCACCCTGGGTCTCACCCTCTTCCTTCTCCTCGCACTCGGGGTGGGGTGTGGGAAGAAATCAAATGCGCCCGCCAATGTCTCCGGGACGGTCACCACCGACGGGACCACGGTCACGGGCGGTAGCCTGATGTTCCACTCCGATTCCGGGGTGTACACCGCCTCGATCCAATCCGACGGGACGTATACGGCCGTTGATCTGCCCACCGGGAACATGGTCGTGACCGTCGACACCGAAGCCCTCAACCCGAAGCGCAAGCAACCGACATACGTCGGCCAGGGGGGCCAGGGAGACATGGCCGCCAAGTACGGCGCCGGCGGTAAGGGGGGGCAAACCAAAGGCGACTTCAGTGGGAAATCGCCCCAGATGAACTACATCCCCGAGGGGGTTCAGCCGGTGGAAGCGGGCGGGTATGTCAAAATCTCGCGGATTTACTCCGATAAGGCCACCTCCCCGCTGAAGCTGACCGTGACCCCAGGGGACCAGAAGTTCAACCTGGAGTTGACGGACAAGAAATGACCGCCGTCGATTTCCGGGATCACCTGCGTCCGGCCCCGGGGGAATGCCCCTCTAAACCCGGGCCGGTTCCGGACCGCGGCCGGCCCGCCCTCGACGAGAACCCGGCGCGGGGACGACACGGATCGTCCCGGACCCTCTGGTCCCGGGCCGGGTTCTCCCCGCCTCCGGCCTCGCCCTGACGCCCCGTTTCCGGCCTCGCACGGTGGAGAGGTCAGATCATGTTGCACTGCCTCGGCCGGCTGAGGTGGGTGTTGCGATTCCCCCGGACTGCCGCCCGCCACCCCCGGACTGCCGCCGCCGTGACGCTGGCGATATTGGCCGGGATTGGAGTGGGCTTCCACCGCTACGCCCTGCACCAATGGCGCGCGGCAGAGAGTGCGGTCCGGGATGGGCGGGTAGACGAGGCACGGGGGAAACTCGACTTCTGCCTGTTCATCTGGCCCCAGAACGCCGAGGTCCGCCTGCTCGCGGCGCGGGTGGCCCGGCTGACCGGGGACTACGCGGCCGCCGAGGCCCACCTGAACGAATGCATGAAACTCCAGCACGGGGCGTCGGAGGCCACGCAGCTGGAGTTCCTCCTGATGCGGGCACAGACCGGGGAAGAGGACGTTGTCGCACCCGCGCTGCGCGAGTTGGTTCTAGCAGGTCACCCTGAGTCGCCACTGATCCTGGAGACCATGGCCAGGGCGTACATGCACGAGCTCCGCTACGGCCCCGCGTACGAGTGCCTGAGTATCTGGATCGAGCGGGTCCCCGGTGCGGCCAAGGCGTACCACTGGCGGGGGTGGGTGGTGGAGCGGCTGAACAACGCCAAGGAGGCGACGAAGGACTACCGGCGGGCGCTGGACATCGACCCCGACCTCACCGCCGTCCGGCTGCGCTTGGCGGAAATGATGCTGGCGGACAATCAGCCGGCCGACGCCCGCCCCCACCTCGAACGGTTGCGGACCCAGTTCCCCGACCGCGCGGACATCCAGGCGCGGCTGGGCCAGTGTCTCCTCGGCCAGAACGAGCGGGAGGAGGCCCGGCGGCTGATGACGGCCGCGGTGGAGAAATTGCCGGACGATCCGGCCCTGCTACTGACCCTCGGCAAGCTCGACCTTCAGGACGGCCGGGCGGCGGAGGCCGAATCGTGGCTGCGGCGGGCGTTGACGGTGGACCCGGCCGATACGGAGGCGCAGTACACCCTCGCCTCGAGCCTTCAGTTCCAGGGCCGCCAGGACGAGGCGGCCGCCATGTTCCGGCGGAGTGAGCAGAACAAGGTTCTGCTCGAGCGGGCCAACCAGCTCCTGCGGGACGAGGCGGATCACCCCTCCACCGGCCCGGACGTCCCGACCCGGATCGGCGAGATCCTCATCCGCGTCGGGCAAGAGCGGTTGGGGCTGTACTGGCTGGACCAAGCCCTGATCCGCGACCCCAGGCACGAGCCGGCTCACCGGGCGCTGGCCGAGTACTATGAGGGGAAGGGCGAGCAGGAGAAAGCCGAGAAGCACCGCCGTCAAACCACTGCGAGCACCGGATCCGGTGCGGGTCCCGCCGGGGGCCGCCCGTAGCCCTCGCAGCTCGGCCGTAGCGACGATCCTGCCGGGTCGGCAGCCGTCGGTCGGGCGCGGCGCGGGGACCGCCGGGCCGGCTCCCGCGAGCTGGCCGGTGACGTTCGCCGGGAAGATACAAGCGGGTGCCCACGACCCACGCACCCACCGGAGTTGACTCGGCCGCGTGATATTCACGCGGCCCCACCCTGGCGCCCTCCGTATCCCTCTTTCTTTGCACGGTCGCCTTCTTCATGGCCCTCGACAGTCTTTCCCCACCGTCTGCTTCCCCCCAACCGAGTGCCCTACCAGCCGGAACTGGGGCCCCCTCTCCTCCCCCCCGGGGGGTGACGGTCGCGGCGGTCCTGTTTGTCGCGGTGTTCGGGCTCCTCATGGCCTCGTTCCCGGCCCGAAACGGCGACGTGTGGAAGTACCTGGCCGATGGGCGGGACGTGGCCCACGGCGGCCCCGGTGGGTGGGGCCCGACCTGGCTGTACGGACTGGTGAGTTACGGGGTGTTCCTGGCCGCCGGGGGGGCCGGACTGGTGGCCGCCAAGGCGGCGGCCGTGGGGGCCCAGTCGGTCGTCATGCTCCGGGCGAGCCGGACGATCGGCGGGTGGCAGATTCCGGTCGTCTGCACCGGGGTGGCCGTACTCGCCATGGGAACCCGCCTCTTGCTCCAGCCGGCGACCCTCTCATATCTGTTCCTCGCCCTGACCATTTGGCTGCTCCGGCGGGAAGGCGAGACCGGGCCGCACAGGGACCGGGTGTGGCCGGGATGGCCGCTCGTCCTGCTGTTCGCCGTCTGGGCGAATGTGGCCCCCCAGTTCGTGCTCGGACTGGCGACGGTCGCGCTGACATGGGCCGGCCGGTCGCTCGACGGACAGGGGGGGAGTCGCGGGCGCTACTTTCTCCGGCGGGCGGCGGCGGTGATGGTGCTGGCGGCGGCGGCCGCGGCCAGCCCCGCTCACGTGACCGGCTTCCGGTGGCCGGCGGAGTTCGAATCGCCGGCCGAGCACGGGACGGCCACCCAGTACGGGTCTCGACCGATTACATCGCCGTTCGAGCGGGCTTACCTGTCCACGTTCAAGGCCAGCCCGGCCGGACTGGCCTACTACCCGCTCTTCGGGCTCGGCCTACTGTCGTTCCTGGCCGCCCTGCCCCGGTGGCGGTGGGAGCGGTT
>JAQGHQ010000465.1 GCA_028288765.1 Gemmataceae bacterium
GCCGATGGGCCGGATGGGCACGCCGGACGAGGTGGCGAAGGCCGCCGTGTTCCTCGCCTCGGACGACAGCAGCTACGTCACCGGGATCGAGCTGTTCGTCGATGGCGGCGTGGCCCAGGTCTAAGCCACGGCCGGGAGTGACACGGTGCGAAAACACCTTCTGTCCCCGCTTCCTCGCGTGGGTGTCGGGGGCCAGCTCCCGGCTTTGGCGGCGAGCGGCTGCCGACCGGCGGACGTGCCCGTCGCCCCCCGGCGCGACCTGGCAACCCTCGACCGCTTGTTGCGCCTCATGGGGCGGCGGCTGGCCCTGACGCACGAGGTCGCGCGGTGGAAATGGAATGCGGGCGAACCCATCACGGACCCCCGACGCGAGCGCGAGTTGCTGCAAAGTATCGTCGAACGCGGCCGGGACAAGGGACTGGACCCGGACCTGGTGCGCCCCTGCTTCGCGGCGCAGATGGCGGCGGCCCGGCTCGTTCAGCAGGCCGACTTCGATCGCTGGAAGGCGAACAACCAGGGGCCTTTCGCCGGCACGCCGAGCCTGGTGGTGCTGCGGCAGCGGATCGACGATGTGAACCGCGAGCTGATCGACGCGCTGGCCGAGCCCCGCCCCCCCCGGCTCTCGGGGCAGGCCGTGCGGCAGGCGTTGCCGCGGCGGGGGGATCGACCTCCTGACCCGTCTGCGGCAGGACGCCCGGTTGTACGCCCCGGCCCCGACGGCCCGCAAGCCCCACCAGCCGGGGCCGACCCCGACGTGGGGCCAGCGTCTGGCGCCGCCCCGGCACGGGGGCCGGTGGCCGGGGGCCTGGGAGAAGGGCCGGGCGTTCGGGTATGGGCGTCGGCGGGAGGTGGCGGACAAGGCGGTGGGGGGCCGGTGGCGGGTGCTCGGGCCCGACGTCCCGGCCCGGGCGGTGGTCGCCAAGGTCGCGGGCGACCGGAAGCGGTTCACCCGGGTGACGACCGCGACCGACCTGAGCGGGTTGCAGGTGGTCGAGATGTTCTGTGCCCGATTCCGGGAAGAGGACGGGTTCCGGGACCTGAAGCAGCGGTTGGGGTGGGGGGAGTGTCGGGCGTGGACCCGGAATCCGATCGAGCGGACCACCCAGGCGGTGTTGCTGACGATGACCGCGTTGCGTCTGTTGCCGTTCGAGTGGCAGGTCCGTGTGGGGGATGAGTGGTGGTTGCACCCGCCGTGGCACCCACGCCAGGCGCGGCCGGGTGTTCGGGATGTCGGACGACTGTTGTGGGAACACCGGGACGGAATTCAGCGCTGTCTGGCGGACTGGCTGGACAACGAGGGAAAAGTCGGGGGGTGAGGGAGGCAACCGAACGGGATGTGACCCGAGGGAAGCCCCTGTTAGGCATAAGACCGGGTAAAAGACGCGACCGAGGGGCCCCCCGCGGCACGCCGGCGGGGGCGGTTTGGACAGAGGTCAAGTGAGGTTGGAGATGGAGGGTTCAAGAGAAACTACTGGATAATGGGAGCGCATGAAATGGATCGCAACCACCACACAGGCAAGAATTTGAGAGTTCTAATCCTCGGCTCGACCGGTCGCACCGGCAAGGCCGTGATCGCAGAATTGGAGCAAGCGGCGGGCTCTCATCAGGCCGTCTATGCCTCGCGCAATCGTGAGCAGGTCGATGTCTGGCGGAGGGAAGGGAAGGATGCGGTTTATCTCGATCTCGATGATGCCAGAACGTTTCCGGAGGCGCTCAGGGGGGTGGATCGTCTCTTCCTGGCGACCGGGTACACGATTCACATGGTCCATCAGAGCAAGACGATCGTGGATGCCGCCGCGGACGCGGGCGTAAAGTTCATCGTCCATCTCGGGATCTTCGGCAACGGCCGCATGACCAATCCGGTCTTGGCCTGGCATGAGATGGTCGAGCGCTATATCGAAGGCAGCGGCGTCTCCTGGAGCCACCTTCACCCGCACTTCTTCATGGACAATCTGCTGACCACGGCTCCCGTGGTGAATGGAGCCTTCCATTGGTTTATGGGAGACAAACGTGTGGGCTGGATTGCGGCCGATGATCTCGCGGCCTTGTCCGCACGCGTCTTGGCGGAGGGACCAGAGAAGCACGCCGGTAAAGAGTACTGGCTTTCGACGGAGGTGCTCAATGGAGTGGAGGCGGCGGCGGAGATCGCACGCGCGCTCCAGCAGAAGGTTGAGTGTGTCGTGATGACGCCGGATCAGCTGGTTGCGCTCGTCGCCTCTGGCGCCGTGCAACTGCCGCCAAACATCGAGGCGAACTACGCTGCAGGCATACTTGAGTGGGCGCGTCAGACGTACGATGGCCGAATGGATTTCGCGGCTGTAACGACGACAACGGTGGAGGACGTAATCGGCCGCAAGCCCTTGACCCTCCGAGCATGGGTGGCGCGGAATAGCAAAGCTGTGTTGGAGGCTGGCGCCCGGGCGGCAAGCCGCGGCCGCGCCTCCACGGCTCTTTGATTCGGCCCGTCGCGCCCCGCGCTGCGCCTGGTGCCGGGGCAGACGCTGCGGTTCCAGCCCAACACCACGTTCCGTGGACCGCCCGCGCTGCTTGTCGAGTTGGACACCCGACCGCGACCGGAAGCAGCTCGCCCGTTGACTATCGCTCGCCTGCGCCGTGACGATGACCGGCAGCTGGGACGTCCCACGCTGGCTCTGACAGGGAGACCTCGACTGTGCTTGAGCTTCATCGTGAGGCGGAGCGCCGCAAGGTGCTCGCCGGAAGTTTCGACTACGTGATCGTCGGCGCGGGGTCGGCGGGGTGCGTGGTCGCGCGTCGCCTGCTGGACGGCACCGACGCCACCGTCCTCCTGCTCGAGGCCGGCGGATCGGACGAAGGGGTCAACAGCCTCTCGAACCCGCCGCAGTGGGTGGAGAACCTCGGCTCGCGCTACGACTGGGCCTACCGTTACGAACCGAGCCCGCACGTCGCTCACCGCTCCATCCCCTTGCCGCTCGGGAAGGTGCTCGGCGGATCGGGAAGCATCAACGGCTTGGTGTGGGCCCGCGGTCACCGGGCCGACTACGACGCCTGGGCGGAGGCCGGCAACGCCGGCTGGGACTTCCACTCCGTCTTGCCCCTGTTCAAGAAGTCGGAGGACTGGGAGGGCGGGGCCAGCGCGTTCCGCGGCACGGGCGGCCCGATCCGCGTCGAGCGCGCCCGGGACCTCCACCCGGTGGCGGCCGCGCTCGTCGACGCCGGCAGGTCGTACGGGATGCCGTACCTCGACGACGTGAACGTCCCCGAGCCCGGGGGCGTCGGCCCCATGAACCTGAACGTCAAGGGCGGCACGCGCTGCAGCCCGTCGCGCGCCTACCTGCGGCCGGTGATGGGTCACCAGAACCTGACGGTCCTGACCGAGGCCCAGGTAGTTAAGTTGACGCTCTCCGGGACGCGCTGCACCGGCCTCGATTTCCTGCGGGACGGCCAGCGGCATTCCGTCGGCGCGTCCAGGGAGGTGATCCTGTGTGCCGGGGCGATCCATACGCCGCGCCTCCTATTGCTGTCCGGCATCGGCCCGCAGGAGGACCTCGAGCAAATCGGCATCGAGACCGTCGTCGATCTCCCGGGCGTGGGGCGGAACCTCCAGGACCACATCCTGCTGGCCGGCCTCTGCTTCGAGGCCAAGCGCCCACTCCCCCCGCCGAATAACAACCTCGCAGGCAGCGCCGGCTTCTGGAGTAGCCGGCCGGAACTCGCCGTGCCGGACCTGATGTTCCTACCCGTGCAAATCCCCTATATCTCGGACGCGATCGGTGCCCAGTATCCAATCCCGCAAAACGCCTTCACCATCGTGCCGGCCCTCGTGCGGCCCCGGAGTCGAGGCTATCTGCGGATGAAGGCCGCGGAGCCCAACGGCCCGCTGGAGATCCAGCCCAACTTCCTGGCGGAACCGGCCGACGTCGATGCCCTGGTGGCCGGCGTCGAGCTGGGGCTCGACATCGCCTCGCAGCCGGCGTTCCGCGACCTGATCAAACGCCGGGTCGTCCCGCCCGAGCGAATGAGCCGGGAAGACAGCGTGGCGTTTCTTCGCCGGTCGTGCTCCAGCTATTTCCACCCGGTCGGCACCTGCGCGATGGGGTCGGGCCGGGAAGCGGTGGTGGACGCCGAGCTGCGCGTCCGCGGCGCCCTTGGCCTGCGCGTCGCCGACGCCTCGGTCATGCCGACGATCCCCTCGGCCAACACCCAGGCGCCGGCGGTCATGATCGGGGAGTTCGCGTCCCGGCTGCTGGTGGCCGGCTGAGCGGGCGCCTTCCCGTGGCCGGCGAGACATACTCACACCCCGTTACCCGAACAGCCCTCACGGGCACCGGCCAGGTGCTGCGCCCCAACGGCGATTTCGCGTAACGCGTCTCGCGCCGTCAACCATGTGCTCAAACGGTCAGCGATCCATGTATCTCGAAATCTCAAACAAAAAGGGAGGGTCCATCATGCGGCCACAGGTTATGGCTGTTCAGGCGACTGCGGCCAGCGGCGAGGGACCGGCAACGACCGAGGGGACGGGGGACGCCGTGTCCGACCCGAACTTGGTAAAGGTGTACGATTCCCAAGGCGGTGAGTACAGCAGAGCATTCGGTGTGTTCCTTGCTCACACCGACCAGAAGGTCAAGGCGACTGCTTGGCTGGAGCAAGAGGTAAACGGACTCGCAACGCGGGAAGTCTTCATCGACGCCGGCGCGGGCACCGGGAAACTCACCGCTTGGCTGGAGCCACGGTTCCGCAAGACGATCGCCATCGAGCCGAACCCTTCCCTCCGGGACGAATTACAACAAGCGTGTCCGGACGCTGAACTTCTCCCGGTGCCGATCGCGGAAGCGCGGCCGAGTTCACGGGCCGACTTCGTACTCTGCTCCCACGTCTTCTACTACATCGACCGGGCCCGCTGGGCGGAGACCCTCCGCTACCTGGGGACCTGGCTCCAGCCGGCGGGCGTCCTCTCCGTCGCGCTGCAGAACCACGAGACCGATTGCATGCGCATGCTCCGCCATTTCACGGGGGAGGAGTTCGACCTGGGGGCACTGGCGCGAGTGTTCGCGGGCGAGGCGCAGGGTCAGTTCGACGTGCGGACAGATACCGTGGACGCTCACGTCCAGACGGACTCGTTCGGGTCTGCGTACATCATCGCGGAATTCGTCCTGAACGTTCTCCCGCTTTCCCATCCTCCGCGGCGCGAGGAACTGGAACGGTACGTCAGGGACCACTTTCGCCATGGTGACAGCTACCGCATGTCCTTCCACCAAGACTTCCTGCGGATCCAAAGACGGGCATGAGCATCTGGAGGGCCGCGGTGACCGTCACGGTGGGCTTCCACGGTCAACGATCCATGCATCTCAAAATCTGGAACGGAGAGGTCCATCATGAAAACCGTCATTCTGATCACGGGTGCGGCGAGCGTCTTTGGCGCCCTCGCCGCGCGGGCCCTGGCCCGCGCCGGCCACCCCGTCCACGCCAGCATGTGTGACACGATGGGGCGCAACGCGCCCCAGATCACGGAGGCGAAACAATACGCCGCCGAACCCGGCGCCGATTTACGCGCGGTCGAGCTGGGCGTCGGCTCCCAGCCGTCCGCCGACGCGGCCGGCAACACGATTGTCGCCGACACCGGGCGCCTGGACGGGGTGGCCCACAACGCGGGCCACATGGTCTTCGGCCCGGCCGAAGCCTTCACGGCGGAGCAGCTCGCCCACCTCTACGACGTCAACGGGCTCGGCACGAGCCGCTATATTGCCGGCATCGAGCAGTTCGTCGATGGCGACATGGCGCAGGTCGAAGGCTGGGTCCCCCCCCCGGTTCGCAGGTTCCGCAGCACCACCACCGCGGGCGACGTCTCCGTGATCGAGGGTCGGCCGGCCTGAAAGCAAGGAGCGAATCCAGCTATCGTCATTTTCCCTTGGAACACGAGGACCGGGTCGTGCTCCCCAGTCAAACCGAAACGTATTGGCGGGGGGGAGCCCGCATTCGTGGCGCCGTCTGGCTTTGGCTGCCCACGCTGTCGATGATGCTGGCCACCTCGATCAGCTACGCCGACCGAAACACGCTGGCCCTGTTGGCACCGACCATCCTTCGAGAGACCCGGCTTTCCGCCGAACAGTACGGGCTCCTCGTCTCGGTCTTTTCGATCGCCTATGTGATCGGCAACCTCATCTGGGGCCAGGTGCTCGACCGGGTCGGCGTCCTCTGGGCCATGGCCGCCGCCGTCGCCCTGTGGAGCGCCGCCTCGGCGTCGCACGCGTTCGCCTCCGGGTTCATCGGCTTCGCGACCGCCCGCTGCCTGCTCGGCTTGGCGGAGGGCGCCACCTTCCCCGGTGCGGTGCGGACGGTCGTTCAGACGCTGCCGGCGTCCAGCCGATCGCGCGGCATTGCCGTCGCCTACAGTGGCGGATCACTGGGCACGTTGGCCACTCCACTCGTTGTGATCCCGATCGCCACCCAGTGGGGCTGGCGCGGCGCGTTCTGGGCCACGGGTGTCGTCGGCGCGGTTTGGGTGCTGGCCTGGCTGCTCCAGGGCCGCCGTCCGGAACTGTCCGCGCCGCCGAGGCCCCCATCGCCCGGCGATAAGACGGGAGGAGGCCTCCGCTGGACGGACCGGCGGCTGTGGAGATTCATGTGCATCTGCTCGACCGGCGCGCTGCCGGTGGCCTTTGTTCTGTATGCGGCGCCGCTGTACCTGGCCAACAGGCTGGAGATGTCGCAGACCGACCTCGGCCGCGTGTTGTGGATTCCGCCGCTGGGCGCGGAGGTGGGGCTCTTCTTCTGGGCCTGGGTGGTGGACCGGCTTACCGCCCGCGGCGGATCGCTCCCGGCTGGCCGCCTGTTCGCGCTGCTGGCGGTGCTGAGCCTGCCCCTGGCGTTCACAGGCTGGCTCGGCTCGCTGGGACTGGTGCTGGGGGCGCTGTTCCTGGCCATGTTCGTCGGTGGCGGGTTCGTTATCGTCGGCCTGGCTTACGGGACCACTGCCCTGCCCACCGCGAACTCAGGTCTCGTCGCCGGACTGGCCTCCTCCTCCTGGGCGATGCTCGTTGCGGTCACGATGCCGTTCTTCGGCCGGATGTTCGATCAGGGCCGCTACACCACGGCGTTCGCCGCGGCGGCGGGTATTCCCGTGCTGGGGTTCCTCGCGTGGTGGGTGTTGAGCAGGTGGAGCAGCCCGCGACGGGAGAGATGTTCGATCCACAAACGAGAGGGGTTCTGCTCATGATCAGCCAAACCGAACAACGTCCGGGGAGGGGTGTGCTGCTGACGTCCAGGCCGTCCATCGTCCTTGTTCACGGCGGGGTCGGCGACGCCACGGGTTCCGGTTGACCCGCGTCGTCCTCACCCCCGGCAACTGGCCGGGCGGGGGCTTTTTGTCGTTTGTGGCGGGAGACTACGCTGTGACCCGCAACCGTGACGTGGCAAGCCGGTGTCCGAGGACGGCCGCCCCGGGACGACACCAACATGCCCCCCACGAGGCAGAACCAGACGAGCAGGTTGGGCTCCCGCCAACTCATCGCCATCTGCCCGTCCGCAAGCGCGGTCGGGCCGTACACCAGGCGCGCGACCACGCACCCGGTAAGTTTCACGCCGACCAGCAGCAGGGCCGCGAACGCCACCGCGACGTACGGCCGCCCGTCGAGCAGCACCAGGTACGGGACGACGCACAGGGCGGGCACTGCCGCAAGGACCGCCAGCACGACGACGCCCGCGTCCGGGTCGCCGCTGACCGCCCAGTAGCAGACACAAAAGGTGGTGACAGCAATCGCCATCGCCGCCGAGAGCGCCGTCATCTTCGCGCCCCAGTGGCCGCTGGACCCCGGCCGGAAGCACTCCGCCGCCACGAGGGCGCAGCCGAAGAACAGGTACGCAAATGCGAACGCCCGTCCGGCCCCGTCGGCGACGAAGTTCAGCAGCGGCACCGGGAGCAGGAGCGTCACCCCGAGGGCCGGGACCAGAGCTCGGGATTCCTCGCGGGCAGACATGGCGCGCTCCGGTGTGGCTCAGGCCCTCCGACTGACGCCGCCGGACCGGGCGTATTTCAGGGAACGAATCAGCCCGGCCCGTCGGCCACCAATCGGTAATGTTCGACCGTTGGGAACGGGTCGTAGAAGTGGTGGCGCAGTTTCTTCCAGCGGAGGTACTGGGGCGACCAGCGGAACCCTTCCGTGTGCTCCGCCAGCTTTCGTCATCGGACCAGCAGGACGTACCGGGACGGCTTTTCGACGCACCGTTGCGGTTCGAGCCCGAGGTAGCCGTCGATCGACGCAATGATCGGTCTGGCCTCGCGGAAAGATGCCTCGAAGGCATCCTCCGAGCCGGGCCGCACGTCGAGGATCGCAACTTCGAGGATCATGACGTCGTACCGGGATTAGCACGGGGGGTGGGGTTCGCGCCCACGGCTTCGGTGAGATTAGCCCGACCGGTTGACTAACTACTCCACCCCCGCACCCGAGTCTTACGGGCTGGCCTATCGGCGGGCCAGTCAAACGCTCTGCGTCGCCACCGGAACAGTCCGCTCGTGGATCGCGGCCGCGATCTCGAAGGATCGCAGCCGGGCGGCGTGGTCGTAGATCTGGCCCGCGAGGATCATCTCGTCCGCGCCCGTCTCCCCCGCGAACTGCTCCAGCCACCGCCGGACCGTTTCCGGGGAGCCGACCGCCGAGCACCGGGTCATGCGTTCTACGTGAGCGCGCTCGTGCGGGAACCACACCCGGTCCATCGACTCGACCGGTGGCGGCAGCAAGCCCGGGGTGCCGCGGACCAGGTTGAGGAACTGCTGCTGGGCGGATGTGAACAGCCGCCGCGCCTCGGTGTCGGTGTCGGCCGCGAACAGGTTCGCCGCGACCATGACGCGGGGACGGTCCAGGTGCTCCGACGGCTCGAAGTACCGGCGGTACAGGGCCAGGGCCTCGTGCAGGAAGTCCGGGGCGAAGTGCGACGCGAACGCGAACGGCAGGCCCAGTTCGGCCGCCAGCCGGGCGGAGAAGTCACTCGACCCGAGCAGCCACATCGGCACGTGCAAGCCCTCGCCCGGGACGGCGTGGACCCCGTTCCCCGGCCCGCCCGGCCGGAGGTAGGCCATCAGCTCCTGCAGGTCTTGCGGGAACCTGTCGCCGCTGCCCCCCAGGTGCCGCCGGAGGGCGCGGGCCGTCTGTGTGTCGCCGCCGGGCGCGCGGCCCAGACCCAGGTCGATCCGCCCGGGGAAGAGCGACTCCAGGGTGCCGAACTGCTCGGCGATGAGGAGCGGGGCGTGGTTCGGGAGCATGATCCCGCCGGACCCGACCCGGATGCGGGACGTCCCGCCGGCCACATGCCCGATCACCACCGCGGTCGCCGCGCTGGCGATCCCCGGCAGGCTATGGTGCTCGGCCACCCAGAACCGGTGGAATCCCAGCCGCTCGGCATGCCGGGCGAGGTCGAGGGTGTTGCGGAACGACTCGGCCGCCGTGCCGCCCTCGCGGATGGGAGAGAGGTCGAGGACCGAGAAGGGGATTTCCGAAAGGGGCTTCATGGTGTCCCTCCGGGCGAGGCCGCTGGGACATTATTCGCCCCAGAGGGGATACCATCGAAACAGTACTCCTTTACTCCACTTTCACTTCGCGAGGTTGGCTCGTGCCTCTTGCGGATTCACCGTACCCGTCCTGTGAACACCGGCACCTGGGGGACGAGCAAGAACTTCGACGACCTGATGAAGAACCGCGGGGTGGAGCCGCCGCAGCCCGGGTTTACCGACGAGGACGGGTTCAAGTGGGTGGTCGACGGGCTGACCGCGTGCCTGAAGGCGGCCGAGAAGTGCGGGGTGACGCTCGGGCTCGAAAACCAC
>JAQGHQ010000051.1 GCA_028288765.1 Gemmataceae bacterium
ACGACGGAGGAGGTCGAGGACTACCGGGTGGAGATCGACGGGGCGACGGCGGTCGAACTGCGGGCCGTCCCGGATGTCTCCGGGGGCGACGCCCGGGCGTCCCTGGCGGAGCTGCGCCTCGGGTAGCTGACCGGACCGGAAGAGGTGTGCCGTGGACAGCGTGCTGACCGTCCTGCTGGCCGGGGGCAAGGGGACCCGGCTCGAGCCTCCCCGAGCGGAGCACCCTTCGGGCTCGATGCGCGCGACTCGCGCACCTTCTCCTCCGCGGACATCGATCACCGCAGAGCCGCCTGATCGTCCTGGCCCCAACCCACGTCTGCTTCAGTTGCCCCCGACCGATCCGGTCGGCGGTCGCGGTCGGCACCCGGTCGGGGATTCCCGGCCTATCCTCTCGGGCGGCGTGATGATGACCCGATGAAGGACTCCGCGGCCGAACCACTGACCGCCCCGCCGCTTGCCGTGGACAGAATTTCCGCACATGGCGGGGCGGGTTAACGTCCCATCCGGGGGCTGTCATACCCGCGTTCCGGACCGGCGTATCCGTGGTCGGGTCCGTCGCGGTCCTGCTCCAGGCTGTTCCGCCGCGTGCGGTGCTCGGGCACCGGCGCACGGGTGACGCCCGCGTTCGACCGCTCGACCGCGAGCCCGACGGCGATGGACTCCTCGATCGGGCGTTCGGCGTTCTCCTTATGGCGCGCCAACACCTGATTGAACCGCGCGCGGTACTCCTCGAGTTCACGCGCGCCTGGGCACGGCTGGAGTCTCCGGAGTCGCTACACCTCGGCCTGAACCGCGAGGTTTGCGAGGCCGATCCCCACCGCCCGCAGGCGCGCGGACAGTTCCTCCTCGCGGACGTCCAGGGCGAGGAGCCGCAGCCCATGCCGGTCGTGTTCGGGCGTGGACATCAGGTGCTCACCCTGATCCGCGGTCACCTCGATCCGGTCCAGCGCGAGCTGTGTCAGCAGGTGCCGGAGGTCGGCGATCCTCCGCTTCAGCCGCTCAACATTCTCTTCCAAGGTCGTTCTCCTTCGGAGTAACGCTGGGCGGACGGACACATCGGACGCGCCGGGGGCGTACCACTCCGGGGGTGTTACTCCAGCGGTGGGGCAATTGCGGCCGTTCGGGGTCGCGGTGGGGGCGGTGTTGTGCGACTTGCCGCCGCCTGGGAAGATCGAGCATACCGGCCCCGCGCCGGAAAGGAGGTGGACGATGAAGACGCGACCGCTCGGCAACTCGGGACTCCACGTCGGCCCGCTCGCCCTGGGCGGGAACGTGTTCGGCTGGACGGCGGACGAGGCGACGTCGATCCACGTGCTCGACGCGTTCGTCGCGGGCGGCTTCAACCTGGTCGACACCGCCGACGTGTACTCCGCCTGGGCACCCGGGAACAACGGCGGGGAGTCGGAGACGATCATCGGGAAATGGCTGAAGAAGACCGGAACCCGCGACAAGATAGTTATCGCCACCAAGGTCGGGCTCGAGGTGGTGCCGGGCGAGAAGGGGCTGTCCCGTTCGTACATCCTGAAGGCGGCCGAGCGGTCCCTGAACCGCCTCCAGGTCGACACCATCGACCTGTACCAGGCTCACCAGGACGACGAGGCGACGCCGCTCGAGGAGACGCTCGGGGCGTTCGGCGAGCTGATCGGGCAGGGCAAAGTGCGGGCGATCGGGGCGTCGAACTACTCGGCCGACCGGCTCGCGCCGGCGCTCCGGCTGAGTCGCGAGCCGGGGGTCCCGCGGTACGAGTGCCTCCAGCCCGGGTACAACCTCTACGACCGGGCCGGGTACGAGGCCGCCCTCGAGCCGCTCTGCGTCCGGGAGGGGCTCGGCGTCATCCCGTACTACTCGCTTGCCGCCGGGTTCCTGACCGGGAAGTACCGGTCTGCGGCCGACCTCGCGAAGAGCCCTCGCGGGGCGAAGGCGAAGGGCTACCTGAACGACCGCGGGCTCCGCATCCTCGCCGCCCTCGACCGGGTGGCCGCCCGGTACAAGTCCACCCCCGGGAAGGTGGCGATCGCCTGGGTCCTGGCCCGGCCGAGCATCAGCGCGCCGATCGCAAGTGCGACGAACGTCGAGCAACTCAACGACCTCCTCGACGCCACCAAGCTGCAGCTCGAGCCCGAGGCGGTGCAGGAGCTGAACGAGGCGAGCCGATGACGCGGCGTGTAGGGCATGGCCAGTGTCGGTCTGCCATCCGAGCTACGCCGATCGGCCGAGATTGCGGTAGACTCTTTGCGTGAAGTTGCCCTTCGATCACTCCCACGCTGCCGGTCGCGGGCAGGACCGAGGCGGATGAGAACACGCGACTACGACGGCGAACAGATCTGCACATGAGCGGCGCGACGAGCTTACGAGGACTGATCGCGTACCAGCAACGGTATCCCGGGTGCTGAGCGAGCTCGCCCTCCGGGCCACCTCGCCGGGACCCGACGGACGACAGATCGTCGGCTTTGCGGTGGAAGGAAAGGGCAACCCCGCCGCGCCAGCCTGGTACGTCCACCTGACCTACAGCGACCAAACGCCCGATCGTCACGAGTGCAAAGACACGGCGATTATCGCTTCCGCGCGGTGGTGTTCATGACCGGAGGGTAATCTCGCACCGGACCCCAGTGGAAGCGGGGTTTCTAGACGGCCAGTCAGGTATTTGCGGCTCTGGCCCGACTCATAAATCCGTCCCCGCCGAGCCGAGAGGCGGGTCAGCGGCGGACCACGTTAATCATGTTCACCGGGTCGGAGCGGAACCCGGCTTCCGTCTCGCCGCTGGCGAGAAACCAGTACGGTTTGAGTAGAACGAAGTTTTGCGTGTTGTCGCGGATGCCGACGTAGATGCAAAACACGGTGCCGTCGCCCCGCCGGAATCCTTTCATGACCAGTTCCTGCCGTCCGGCGAGGTGCCCGGTCTTTCGCTCTATGTCCGACTTGTACCCCAAGAGCTTGGCAGTGTGCCCCGCCTTGAACGTACACTTCGCGCCCGCGTCGGCGTAGCTGGTAAGTTCGAGCGGTAGATGATCCGTATTCTCGATCGACCACTGCACAACCTGCATGTAGTCGGTCGACCGTGCGTTGGCCCTCTGCGCGCGAGCCTGTACCTGGCTCGGCGTGTCTCCGTTGGAGTACTTTCGAACCCAGTCGAGGAGGCCCATAATTCACCTCGGCGTTGATAAGGATAGCGTGGCGGGACTCACGGTTCGATCCGTTGGCGGTAATTAAAATTCGTGCCGTCGAGATTCTCCCACTGCTGGGCGTAGAACGTCCCACCCTTCTTCACGTTGTTCACCCCCACGATCGTCGCGCCCATGCTTGCCTGCCGATCGACCTTTTTGACCGCCTTGCCGTGGAGCCGTTCGCGGGACTGCTTCTGGTCGCGCCGCTTCTGGAACCGGGCGGTTTCGCGGGCCATGCAGCCCTCGTCGAGGGAGCCCTCTTCGGTCTGATAGTTGGCGTGACAGACCTCGACCTCGCCGCCACGGTATTTCACAGACCCGAACGTGGATCCGGTCATGGCGGCCGTGAGCAGGAAAGGTGCGTCCTTACTGAGGACGGAGCGCCAGACTTCATTCGGAGCGAAAGGTAGCCAGAAAACCGGGGCCATCTGTCCCTCGGTCCCGGTGGCCGAGGAGTACCATACGCGGATGCTGGAGTCGCTCTTCCACCAGTACTTCGACTTGCGTATACACTGCGCCCCGTAATTGGTGGTGGCGTCTTGACAAAGTTGTAGATGCCCGGCGCAGGCTGCCCCTGACCTCGCATGTAGAGGTGATTCATGTTCAGGAATTCGCGCGGGGAGGTGAAGAACTGGCTAATGTCTGCCATTCGATCTCCTTGCGGGCAGATCCGGCCCGGATAGGCTTCGTTCTCGGTGTGGGCTCTGGCGTTGCCTGCAAGTGTGACCGTGGCTCTCGACCGAAGCATAGAGTGCGAATGCGAATTGTCTAGGACTCTGAGCTTATCGGGGGCGACCTACGGCAGCGATCCCGATAGCAGGCGGGCAGCCTCGGTGTTCCTCCAACCCCGCGCACCATAACCCCTTGCGCCAGCCTCGATCCGCTCTAAACTTCGCAAAACGGGGGATCGAATGTCAGAAGTCGGGGCCGGGGACCAGCACGGTGCGGAATCGGGTTCCACCTGATGCCTGATGCCGTCGAAGCCTTCGATCAGATCGAGCGTGCAACGCGCATCATCCGGAAACTTCCCCCTCCCAGAGCGAACACTCTTCGAAGTGCGCCGTGGAAAGTCGTTGAGCTCTTGCGGGTGGACGTCCCGCTCGGCAACTGGGTCGCTCCAGCCGGTAGCCATCCGAGCGATGGAGGAGGTAACAAGACCGTCGGAGCCTTGGATGCACAGGGTCGGGTCGGCCGCCGGGGTGTTCGTCCAGGGGATGCTGGCCGAACTGGCGGTGACCCTCGACGAGTGCGTCACGAGTGGGGCGGCCGCGCTGGCCCGCTGGCCGGTCGAGCGGATCACCGTGCTCGACGTTCCCGGCCTGGTGTTCTAGATCGAGACCCCAGAAGACCGCCCCGGGGTGGGGGGTCTTTGCGAAGTGAACCAACACGATACGAACAAGGCCCGGCCGCGCTTCGGCGTGGACGGGGCTGTTGTCGTTTCCGGGGGAGCCTACGCCACGACCCGCGACCGCGACGAGGCAAGCCGGTACCCGAGGACCGCCGCCCCGGCCGACACCAGCAGGCCCCCGCCGAGGCAGAACCAGACGAGCAGGTTCGGCTCCCGCCAGCTCATCGCCATTTCCCCGTCGGCCTGTGCGGTCGGGCCGTACACCACCCGGGCGACCACGCACCCGGCCAGCTTCACGCTGACGAGCAGCAGGGCCGCGAACGCCACAGCGACGTACGGCCGCCCGTCGAGCTGCACGAGGTACGGGACGACGCTAAGCGCGGGCACCGCGACGAGGGCCGCCAGCACGACAACGTCCGCGGCCAGTCCCTCGCTCACGGCCCAGTAGCAGACGCAGAAAGTGGCGACCTCGATCGTCATCGCAACGGCCAGCGCTGTCATTTTCGCCGCCCACGGCCCGGCGCGATCGGGGCGGAAGCATTCCGCCGCCACGAGGGCGCAGCCGAAGAACAGGTACGCAAACGCGAACGCCCGTCCGGCCCCGTCGGCGACGAAGTTCAGCAGCGGCACCGGGAGCAGGAGCGTCACCCCGAGGGCCGGGACCAGAGCTCGGAATTCCTCGCGGGCAGACATGTGAGGTTCCCCAAGAAGAGTGGACACGAGGTTAACGGTGTAGACTCGGAGCAAGGAGTCCACCGATGTCCATTTTTCGTGGGGAACTCCAGAGGTTCTGGCAGCAGAAGCGGGTCAGATCGTCGGCAATATCACTCGTGGGGGAACGGGTCGGACGTCGCAACTGATTATACGCCGGTACATTACACCGTTCAATGATCAGGGGGCACCATCGGGCTGCGCGGGTCGCCTCGATCTCGATGAGCTTGCCCGCCTTGGTGTAGAGCTGCTGCCCGCAGCCGACGGCGCAGTTGGGGCAGACGCTCACGGTGACGGCGGCCCCGCGCAGCCGCGAGGCCTTCGCCAGCGGCTGCCGGCTGAATGGGTCCGGGACGGTTGCGGGTGAAAGGAAAGGGCGAGGCTGAACATCGTATTACCTCAGTGCCTTGGAGTAGACCCCGCAGGGGGTGTGCCCGGTCCCGACGCCGGCTGGCCGGTCCCGCGCCGGCCGCCCAGCCACTGGAGGACGTAGAAGAAGACGGGGGTGAGGAAGATGCCGAACAGCGTCACCCCGAGCATCCCGCTGAACACCGCCGTCCCCAGCGACTGCCGCATCTCGGCCCCGGCCCCCGTGGCGACCACCAGCGGGACC
>JAQGHQ010000480.1 GCA_028288765.1 Gemmataceae bacterium
AGCGGGTACCCCGGCGGCACAGCGAGTCCGGCCGGGGTACCCGCTCGCGGGTCGCGCGGCACCTACCCGGAGTCGGGCCGGACGGCTCGGTCGCTGACCTGGTCGGCTGGGGAGCCGGCCCGACCATTCTTTGGAAAACTTCTGGATACCTACTTAGCCGGGACCGGGCGAACCGTACATACCTGGACCAAATCGGCCGTGAAAAGCGGCCACTCGGCGCGGTCCGGCAGTCTTGTAGGGCACGCACTGCGTGTCGTTCGCCGGGGCATAAAACCGGGCGGTCGGAGTATCGATGGTACCGGGGGGCGGGGGGCGGTCCGAGAGGGGAGAAAGCACCGGGTGGGGGATCGTCCTTGAGCGATCGGGTATGCAAACCTAATGATGTGCAGTCGGCCGCTTTGGTATGTAGGGGGGCGATGAGGTGAAAAGCCCTATCCCGTATCAAAGCCCTGCCGACGCTGCACTACGCGACCACCGCATGACACTCGTGGGAGGATCGCGCCGGGACTTCGGGCAGGAGCTGGGGGCGAGGGTGGGGGAGATTAAACAGTCTTGATCTTCAACGCCTTTTGTTCGTCCCGCCAGAACCGCTTGGGCCGGCATGCCGGCGTCGGGATCACCAGGTCGAGGGCGGTCGCCATTGCCGGGGAAACGCTGAGCGTGCCGGCGGCGCGGTTGTACCGGACGTAGAGGTCGTGGTCCGCGGGGTGCAGCAGCACGTCCGGGTCGCCGTCGCTCCACCGCCACCCCTTGCTGAGCATGTCCAGGACCAGACGCTTCGAGTCGAATTGCTCGGTCATGTCAAGGTGCCTCGTGATGTGGGGCGGAAAAGCTAGTGTACGATTATTCAGTTGGTCCGGCAAGCGCATCCCGGCACGAGATTACAACACCGGGCGGAGGGAGTCTGTGCCTTGCCTAACATCAGATCGACCGCCCAGCACCCCCGCACGTGCGGCCCGGCGCCCCGGCAGTGGGCGAGGACGGCCGGCTGGCTGCACCCGGCATCTTGAAGCGCGTCGGCCAGGACGGGGAGGCGGCCGAACGCGCGGTCGGCGTAGATGTGGCGGGCGAGGGCGAGGACAGGCGGGGTCCGCCAGGATGGGTTGACGGTCACGGGGCGGAAGGGGTTGCCGAAGATGTCGCGGATGGCTGCGGTCTGGGCCCCGACGTCGTCCCCACTGAATTGAGCGTAGCGAGCCACCGTGACGATATCGAGATCGGCGGGGCACGCGCCCTCGGCCGGGTAACGCTCCTGGTCGTCCTCCGACAGCAACCGGGCGGCACCCACGGCGAAGCGAAAGAGGGAGCTGCGCGCGCACCCGTGTCTCGCCGCGATGTCCACCACCATCCCGTCCAGTTCACGGGCCAGCCGACGCCTGATCCGCCGGTAGCACACCACGGCGAACAACCTCAACTTCCGGTCGCTCGCCCTGTCCTCCAGGAACGCCAGCATCGGCATCGGGTCGGCACACGTCAGCCATTCGGCCTCGGTCATCGGTCGCCCCCCGGAACCGCTGGTCGATGATACCCGGGGCGTGAAGCCCGGTCACCCCCTTCGGGAATTTCACCCCCGCCTGGGGTTCCACTCCCTCCGACTTCTCCCCCCCTCGATTCCCGGTTCATTCGTCGACAGGTGAATCACCACCATGTTGTGGCACGGGAACTCGCATCGCCCCTCATTCTTCATCGAGATGGCGGCCCGACTCCGGACATGGTCGCGGAGCTTTGACGCGATCCTGCTTTGTCGAGAGGCTCGGGTGGCTCGGGCCGCCACGGGGGCGGCCCACCAGCGACTCCCGTGATAGAGACGTCCTGTCAGCCGGCACCGGCTTCGTCCCCTCTTTCCCCTTCTCCCCCTCCCGGCTACCATCGAGACTCCGACCGCACCCCCAGGGGCGACCGATGACCGAGGCCGAATGGCTGGCGGGGGCGGACTGGCGCCCGATGTGGCTGACGGTCCGCGACCGCCTCTCGGAGCGGAAAATGAGGCTTTTCGGTGTTGGCTACTGCGGCCTGTTAAGGCAAGAAAGCTTTTTTCAGAACTACTTATACTATGAACCGTGGGCGGAACAAGTCGCTGACGCTCGGTTGACACTTGACGAGGCACGGGCGGACGCCAGGGCACGGCTATTATCTCCAGTCGATGGAGAAAACGCCTTCGAGTATCTGCTGGTTGATGATCCGGGTCGCCGTTGGGGAGTCACCCGTCTGCTGGCATTCTATTGCACCCCCAACGCCGACCTGCGCGTCCCCGACTTGCTCCGGTGTATTGCCGGCTACCCCTTCCGCTCCGTCACCCCTGACCCCGACTGGCAGACCTCAACCGCCATCACCCTCGCCCAGCAGATGTACGAATCCCGGGACTTCTCCCCAATGCCGATCCTGGCCGACGCCCTGCAAGATGCCGGGTGCGACCACCCCGACGTCCTCGCCCACTGCCGGGGCGCCGGGCCCCACGTCCGGGGCTGCTGGGTGGTCGATCTGTTGCTGGGGAAGGAATGACCGATGAGGGAGCGGGGCCGGGGTTGGCGCCGGCGGTCGTGTCGATAATCAAGCGCAGAGATTCGAGATCCAACCGACGTGCCTGATACACGAACCCATTGAAACAGTCACCTTGGTCTGGGTGGCATGTCCACGGCTTGGCGTGGACATGATTGAGAGTGAATAGGCGTATCCCTGGTCTTGATCGGTTCTTTGTGGCGCTCACATGTCCACGCCAAGCCGTGGACATGCCACCCGGCCGATGTCCACGCCCACTCCG
>JAQGHQ010000053.1 GCA_028288765.1 Gemmataceae bacterium
ACGACGGAGGAGGTCGAGGACTACCGGGTGGAGATCGACGGGGCGACGGCGGTCGAACTGCGGGCCGTCCCGGATGTCTCCGGGGGCGACGCCCGGGCGTCCCTGGCGGAGCTGCGCCTCGGGTAGCCGCCGGGAGCAGGTCGTCGCTGCCGAGGTTGTCGGTCTCGCGCCAGCCCTCATCGGCCTTGAAGCTGCGGGTGATCTTGACCGAGTACCGGTTGCCATTCTCGGCGAGGTTGCGCCAGATGGTCGCTTGAAGTGATCCAATCCTGAGTTTGTGTGCGGGTGATGACATGCTCTTTTTCCTTCTGTTCTGAGGCCGAACCACTCGGCCTTTCCGGGGGCGAGAAGGAGGCGGCCCGGTGCCAGCGCAGCGATCCGGCAAGTTGAATTGCGGAGGGCACCCGCTTGCGGGAGGAACCGCCATTCTGCTTGCGGGAGGCAATGGGTTGCTTCAGAACCCGGGGAGAAAGGCCGTCTGGTGCGGCCGGGGTAGAAGCGGGAACATGAAGCAACCTCGTTGCCGGGAATCGGAGAAAATGAACCGAAGCAATCGGCGGGAATCGGATCTTTAGGGGCGGGAACCCGGACCGCGGGAGGGGTCATGCCGAGAGTCGAGCCGACGCTGCTGGCCGCGCACATCCGCCGCATCGCGCCGGCAGAGGCGTTGACGGACGCCGAACTCGTGGGGCGGTACTCCGAGCACCGGGACGCGGCCGCGTTCGAGGTGCTGGCGTGGCGGCACGGGCCGATGGTTTGGGCCACTTGTCGCCGCATCCTCCGCCACCAGCAGGATGTCGAGGACGCCTTCCAGGCCGCCTTCCTCGCTCTGGCCCGCGCCGCCGGAGCGCTCGGGTCGCGGCGGGCCGTCGCCGGGTGGCTGTACCGGGTCGCGGTGAACGCGGCCCTGAAGCTGCGGGCGGGCCGCGTCACGACGGGGCTCACGGTCGAGGTCCCGACCCGCCCGGAGGCGGACACCGGAGAGTTTGCCGGGGCGGTGGACGAAGAACTCGACCGGCTCCCGGAACGCATCCGGGCGGCGTTTGTGCTGTGCTGCCTGGAGGGGATGACCAACACCGAGGCGGCCCGCGAACTCGGGTGCCCGGTCGGCACGGTCAATTCTCGTCTGCACGCGGCTCGAGCCCGATTGCGGGAGCGGCTGGCCCGCCGCGGGTTCGGACCGGGTGCGCTGGCCGGGCTCGCGCTCACCGTCGCACCGCCTGCCGCGCTCGTCGCGGCGGCCGTTGGCGCCGCGGCCGGGGCACCGACCACCCCCGCGGTGGCGGCGCTGGCGTCGCATGCTCAGCGGATCACAACACACGGGGCAGTAACCATGAAGGCGGGCATCTGCGCGGTTATGGCACTGGCGCTGGCCGGGACGGTCTGGGCCTTCAGCCCCGGCGACGGCCGCTCGTCTACTCCGAAGCCCGTTCCCGCGTCATCACCCGAGGTCGCCACCATTCCCCCGGCCCCGGTCACGGTCTGGGGCGAGCCGGTGGACGGGTTGCAGGCGGGCCTCCGCGCCCCGAAGCGTGTCCTCGGCCGCGGCGAGTCCGTCGAGGTGGAGGTCGTACTGCGGAACGTCGGCAAGTACCCGGTCAGCTTCGAGTACCTCGTCGGGGATGACCAGACCGGCGGGCGCGTCGAGATTGCGGGCCTCCCCGAGCGGTTCGAACTTCGCCTGGGGTGGTCCGTACAAGGCACGGGCAAGCCGCGTTGGTCCTCGGGCCACCTCCGACAGGAGGAGGAGCTGGTGCGGGCGCGGGTCACGCTGTCACACGGCACGGCGAACGCGATTCGCCCCGGGTCGCGGATCGATCTCACCTCGGGCACGTACCGGGTCAGTCTGGAGGGGAATCCGGGCGACCGGCTGAACGTGTCACCGCCTGATAAGGGGCAAGGATCCGGGCAAGTACGAGGACAGGTCCCGGTGGACTTCCCCAACCTCAAGACCGGGGTGCTGGAACTCGTCCTGAAGGATGAACTGGTCACGGCCGCCCCACGAGAGGGTGGCGAAGGGCAGATCGTGATCTGGCGGGACGGGCACCCCATCGCCGTCACCCCCGGCACGAAGGGGACGACTTCACTCGGCACGCAGTTCGAGGGCAAGCGTGGGGCGATTCGGATGGGGCCGGACGGGAAGATGCTCATCTACGTCTCGAACCGGGACGGCGTCCGCCCGTCCGATCGCGAGAAGTGGGACCGGGTCTACGTCCGGGACGGAACCCAGACCAAGGAAATCGCGAACGGGGACATCTCGCCCTGCCGTGCGTTCTGGGGAGCCGACGGGGTGGTGTACGGCCACGGCCTCGCGGTGCCGGAGCGCAAGCGGGGCGACGGCCCCGCGGACCCGCCGGTCGATCTGACGGCGGACTTCGTGAACTGGTCGCTCCACCCGCCGACCGGGGCACTGAAGCGGTTGAAGCTGCCGGGGAACGTGTCCATCCTGGACCGGTCGCCGGACGGGAAGTCGTTCCTGGTGCTCTGGTACGAACTGCCTCCCACACTGGTGAAGGGAGCCCCGGGAGCCTGGGCGGACTACCGGCTCGGGATACTCCCGGCCGACGGCGGAGACCTGGTTCCGCTGACCAAGCTCGGGGAGAGCACGCCGGGCGACCTGCGGTACTCACCCGACGGACGGTCGGTCCTCGGGACGATGTACCGTAACGCGGGCGACCGACTGGTCCCGGAACTCGTCGTGTTCGACCTGAAGACCAAGGTGCGGACCGCGGTCAAGGTGCCGGGGGGCGGTCACGTTCACGCGTCCTGCTGGTCGCCGGACGGGAAGCGGATCGCGTTCGTCTGGGAATCGGAGACGGCGTACACGGCGCGGATGAACCGGTTCGGGCCGGTCGATCTGAAGGAGGAGAAGAAGCCCGTCTTCACCGTCACCGTCGCCAACCCGGACGGGACCGACGCGAAGGACGTGTACACCGAGTCCGAGTACGGGTACGGGTACGGGTCGATCGACTGGGGCGTGACGCCTTCCGGTCTGCCTCCGCTGCCCGGCGCGGCAACCGGCCCGCGCCAGCCCGGCGGCCTCCTCGGGGACCGGCTCGGGGAGTACCTGACCATCGAGGGCGTCCGAATGGAGGGCGCTAAGATCGAGACCGGCACCCTGCTGGTGGACACGGTGAACGGCAAGAAGCTGGACAAGCCGGTCCCGATCGTGGTCCGCGTCTGCGACTTCAACGCCACCCGGTTCGACCTCCCGACCGACTACCTCATGCCGTACAAGGCGCGGTGTGTGTTCAAGGGGTTCGAGTCGGGTGAGATGATCGGCGTCCCGCAGGGGGTGTATGACGCTGCGAAGGAGCTGGGGCGAACGGAGGTGCCGATGAGTCCTGCGCAGTGGCAGTGGCGGCCCTACTTCGTCGCGCACATCGCGGTCAAGCCAGAGGCAAAGGAGCGGAAGTGAGTGGCCCGGTCGGGTATACAACGACACCGGGCTGATCGCAGTCTGCCGCCCGGCGGACGACCGCGCGATCACGGCCGCCCAGCCGCCGATCCCGGTCCCGTGGTTGAAGCTGCCGTCGGTGTGGATCTCGGTGCGGTCGGTCATCCGGGGATGAGTGCCGGAACAGGGAGCATCGCGCAAGGGGGAAGATCTCGCGGAGACGACCGAGAGCCTGTAAATTGGCGGGTGAGAAACCCGGAGGCAGTATGTCCAGCTCACTGGCTCAGGATGCTCGAACCGGAGCGGACACGCCGTTCGCGGACATCCCACACGGTCCCGGGGCGGCTTCTCGGCGAGCGCCACCCCGGAGTGGATGGCCCCTGGCGACTCTCCTGATCGGCTTGGTCCTCGCCGGTACTGCCGTGGCGTATCTGTCCCGACCGTCGAGAGATGTCGACCCGAACGCCCCGCGGGTCGTGCTGGAAGTGACCGGGATGCACTGCCCCCTCCAGTGCGGTCCTCGGGTAGAGTCGAACCTCGAATCGCTCCCGTGGGTAATCCCCGGTTCCGTCACGGCGAACATCCGTACCGGCGAAGTCACGTTTGCCGTCACGAGCGAGGAGGCCGTCAGTCCCGAAGAGGTGCGCCGGGTCATCAAACGGGCTGGTTTCAGAGTCAAATCTATCCGCACGCCCGAAGTGGCCTCAGACCAGCAATAACGCCACAATCGCCACCGCCTGGGCCACGCAGATCCCCAGCAGCCAGCGGGCAGCCGAGTGGGTTACCCCTTTTCCGATACCTGATCCACGACCCAGCATCCGCGGACGTGCAGCCCCTCGGAGCGGCAGTGGGAGCGGATGACTTCGTTTCCGCACCCGGCATCTTGCAACGCATCGGCGAGGATCGGCATTGGACCGACGTCCCGGGCGTCGTACATCTGCCGGGCCAGCGCCACCGTGGTGCTCGTCCTCCACGCCGGGTCGAACGCGACGGCACTGACCCGCGGCCCGTCCACCTCTGCGAGGAGGTCGCGGAACGCGGGCGGGCGGACGAACCCGGTGACCGGGACCGTCAGCTTCGGGTCGGCAGCACCGTAGGCACTCCACCGGGCGTTCCAGTCCTTGTTGGAGAGGGCTGAGCGGCGGATTGCGTTCGCCCAGCGGACGACCCGCCGACGCACCTTCATCATCGCCGGGCCGACCGCCAGGTCGTCAGCGTAGGCCTCTGCCAAGTCGAGGAGGGCGAGGCAGTCGGGGTGGGTGATGTCGGCAGCGAGGTGTCGACAGCACGCGACGCAAAACAGCCGGCCCTCCCGCGCCCCTGCGGCCCGCCGCTTGAGGTCCGCGATGACATGGCTCGGCGGTCCCTTCCGCCACCCGTGGTCCGGTTGGTCCGCGGCTTGCGGGGTGGTTCTGCCCCGTCTCGTCGTCATCCTGCCTTCTCCCCGACTCGGTGTTGGCCGACATCATCCCCTGTGACGCGCGAGAGGGCAAGGGCGGCAACCTCCGCGTCAGTTGGCGGAGCGATTCAGCCGCGAAGCGGCCGAGCGTCTAGCGAGCCGCAAAAGGACCGGCCCGAAGGGCGACGGCCAAAACACGAAGGGGCCGGAATTCCCCCGGCCCCCTCAGCACTGTTCGGGACGCCGGGCTATCGCCGAGACGCTGGCTCGGTGGGTTTCCGCGCCTTCACGAAGGCCAGCAGGTCACGGACCGGGGGCTCCCGCTCCCAATCACCATCCGCGTACAGGTGGCCGAAGGCCCCTAGTATTGCTTTGTAACTTCTGGGCGGTTGGCCCCCTCTAACGGGGTATGAACGCGACCTC
>JAQGHQ010000511.1 GCA_028288765.1 Gemmataceae bacterium
GGACGGGCTGGCGCGGTTGGGCGGATACCTGGGCCGCACGTGTGACGGCCCGCCGGGCTGGATGACCCTGTGGCGCGGTTACCAGCGGTTGATCGACCTGCTCCACGGACAGCGGCTCGCACAACAGACAAGCAAGGCCGGGCCGCCGGATGACGACCCAGCTTAACAAGATCCGGGTAACAGACAGGCTTGCGGGCTTAGGCTTTGAGCTGAAAAGGCTGATTGATACGCAAACGACCAACGCAATAACACTGCAAACCGCGACGGTAAGGCCGAAAATATCCTTTGCCTCGTGCCAGTTGATACCGCCCGAGGAGCTCCCCGGTGAACTGGGTCGGGGGACGGGTGGGCTATTGTCCGGTGTGCGTTCGCGCTCCGGTGTGTGACCTGCTCCCCGACCTTGAGTGGCGCCTCCACTCGTTCAGACGATATGGGCGAGCCACACTTCAAACAGACTATGGTCCAGTGTGCCTGAATCAACCGACCGCAACTCAGACAGGATGCCGAGGGGCGAGGCATTGATGGTTTTCCCTCTGGTGGCGTTGTCGCTTGATTCCTTGCCGGACTCGCAGCCTGTGGGGCCTTGAAAGTCCCACAGACCACGCATCCGTCCGGCGATTCGGAAAACCACACCCGTCGCACTTCATGTTCGTGTTCACCTTGTGACTCTGAGATAATCGCCGCCAATTTTCCCTGCCAATTGGCTCTGGAACAAGAGCGAAAAGATCGGTCCAGTGCCCAGTCTGTGCTCAAGACCCTGCCAGAACGATTCGGCGAACTTGTCCGCCAACTCCGACTCGCGGCCGCGATGTCGCAAGAGGATTTAGCCCACGCGGCGGGCCTCCACGCCACCTACATAAGCCGTCTGGAGCGCGGGAAACGCGCCCCATCCATCGTGGTCGTTGAGCAGCTCGCGAAGGCCCTGAAAACGACTATGGGTGCGATGCTCGGCGCGTTGGACGAAGCTCCCGCGGAGGACGGGTAGCCGACCCTAGCGGGAAGTCGGACGAGGATGTCCTGCCCGCTCTCCTGCGCAACCACGACTCTCTGCCGAATTGCTCTTCTTTCACAGTGTGACCACCGGCATCCTCCGACCGCCGGTCAAGGGTTGGTTTGTTCCTTCCCCTCTTGGCCTCGGTGCGCGGGTGACGCCGCTCCTCGACGGCGGCTTGCCTGAGACCCCTGTTCTGCTTGACTACCATTAACGGCAGTTAGTTATGACGCTAGGTCGTTGACACATCGCTAAGGGTAGTCTATCATGGGGGATACGAGGGCTACTTCAGCCGGCGCCAGGTTCTGTTTTCGGGGGAGTTTCACCCGAAGTTTGGGGATGAAAGCCGCGCTCTGGAAGGCTCAAAGCGATTTTCAGTTGATGCTTGCTACGTAGTGGCTTGCGTCGCGAGAATGTCCGAAAAGCGCCTGTTTTACCGCCTGTTCTGGCACCCCCAAATAGAGGGGTGGTTGCAGACCGTGAGACGACAGAGGGAACGAGAACCGTGAGCCGGTGTTACGAGCACGTGATGTAGGAACTGCTGATTGCGGAAGAGGATTCCCCGGCTGGTGAGGCGATGCGGGCTCAACTCGCTGCCGAAGAAGCTACCCGTCGCGCTGCACAACTCGAAAAGGAGCGGGACTGGCGTCGAAACACCCCCTCGAATGGGCGGCATGGAACAATATCCAGGACTTCTGGGTTCCTTCCGCTCAATCCCGCACCTACGGCCCTGAGTATGGGTTCGAGCAGTTCCTCGCGGAACTCGGCCCGGCGCCGTCCTCTAACCACCAAATCGGACGCAAGGACGACCGCCTCCCGTTTCGACCGACAAACCTGAAATGGCAGCTGCCAGCCGCACGGACGAGGACCCGTCCCCCTTCCCCTCTCGAACCTGAGTATCTGACCCTTCGAGAGGTTGCGTCCCTGACCGGTTTCTCCTACGACTTCGTCCGCGACCAAGTGCTGGCGGGTGAGCTGATAGCGACCCAGAAAGGCCGGGCTTGGCGGGTCCGAGCGGCCGATGCCCGCGCCTGGATGGACCGGGACAGGGGAGCGGCTCCCCCACCCCGCCCATCCGAACTGAAGGAGAAGGTCAAGCGGTTTTTCCCTGGCCGGAAGGGTTGAGCCCATCCGCCACCCGGCGCCCGGCCGCAGCGACGGCCTGCCGGGCCGCGTGGATGTATCCGGCGGTCGTCCGCGGGTCAGTGTGCCCGGCCAAGTCCATCAGTGTCGCGTGCGAGATGCTCGGGTCGGCACCAGCCTGGGTAAGGAAGGTGTGCCTGTTGGTATACAGGACGAACTGCTCACCCCGCTCGTCCGGCTCCACGCCGGCTCGTTTGCGGAGCCGCCGCATCCGCAGGGCGAGAGCGTCCTTGGTCCACGGCTTCCCGTCCGCGTTCAGGAAGACATGCCCGGCTGACCCGTACTTCTCCTGCCGCACCCTCAGCACCGCCTCAACCTCTGCGCCCATGCCTATGATGCGCGGCCTCGGGGTGCGTTGCGTCCGACTCCCCTTATGCTTCAAGAGCACCCACATCCGCCCGCCCCAGTCGACCATCGGCCATTCCAGCGAGTAGATATCCTGCGGCCTGGCCGATGTATGTCGCATCGCAACCAGGACGTGCCGGAAGGCGTCGTCCGTGCAGTGAAGCGAGCAGCGCCCAGTATTCCTCCTCCGTGGCGACCCGCTTGCGGCCCTCGCAGTGTAATGGCTTGAGCAGCTCAAACGGGTTCTTTCCCGGCGGCAGCCGGTCGGTTTCCGCCGCCCAGTTGAACGCCCTCTTGAGGGTGATAAGGGCGTGATTCACGGTTTTCGGCTTGTACGGGCGTGGGGGCTGCTTCCCCACGACGTAGGTCTTCTTCATCAAGGCGAGACGGAAGTCGTTCGCGTCTGCTTTCGTGATGGACCGGGCGGGCCGGCGGCCATAATCGGCCACGAACTCGGCACACCACCGCCTGTAGTAATCGAAGGTGTCCGGGTCCTTCTCGGCCTCAATCGTCTCAAGGAACAGGGCGAGGAGTTCCTCGACTGTGAGCTTGCTCGGCCCTTGTCCGCCGGGCCGTTCCCGGTCGGCTTCATGCTCGGCCAGTTTGGCTCGGAGGACTTTCCGTGCCTCGGTCATCCCGTCCGCGACGGGGCACAGTTTCAGGTACTGCCCGTGCGGGCGGCTGATATACCACTCCCGCTCGATGTACGGCTTGGCTTCGCGTGGCATCCTGTTTTCCCCGGCTGCGGTCGTGACCATCCCATTAGGGGGGTTACGCGCGGGGAACGAGAAGGTTGGGTTTGGTCGAAATCGGCCTGGAAAGCCCGCAGCGAAAGCCCGCAGGCCGAGAGTTGAACCAAAGTCGGAACCAGAAAATGACGCAACCCCAGGTATTTCCTGAGGTTGTGAGTCGGGCTGACAGGATTTGAACCTGCGACCTCTTGGTCCCGAACCAAGCGCTCTACCAAGCTGAGCTACAGCCCGTGCATCCGAGCCGCGAAGCGGCGGATCGTGAGGAGTATGGTAGCGGGGGGGACGGAATTGTCAACGCCACCCACTACTTCTCCGGCCCGTAGCTGTATTCCCCGAAGCCCGGATCGGAGGTGTGAACTCATTCTGCTCCATAGCCGCGAGATGGCCAAGCTACCGCAGTGACCGAACCCGGGTGTTTCCCGCCGCGGTCGACTTGGCCGCTTGCTCGACAACCGTTCATCCCGTATCTCGTAAGATTACTCCTGTCCCAACAGAAGAAGGCCGACAACGAGGGGTGCGTGCGGTGGGGGGGCCGGTTGTCTTACTCGTCTGTTGCTTCCTCCTCGTCCTGCTCGTGCCGGTCGTCCTATTCTTGCTCACGTATATCTTTCGGCTGGCATGCGTCCTGTGCGGCCTGCCGAAGCCGTCCATCCTCGCCGCCGCCGGGATCATGTCCGTCAACTTCGTTGCCGACGCGATCGCACTGACCGTGCTCGAAGAGGTCGTCTGGCTCGGGGCCCAGGGGGTCGGGGTCCCGCGGTGGGAGTCCTGGATCGTGACCCGGTTTCTCGACCTCCCGGTCGACCTCGCCATCTCTTCCGGGCTCCACGCCGGGCTCATGGGGATCAAGTTCGGGAAAGGGCTCGAAGTCTGGTTCGTCCAACGGCTGATCCAGCTCTCGATCGTCGCCGCGGTCGTCTTTGTCGGCGTCCTGGTATACCTCATCCAGGCGAACTGATGACTACCGGCTACTTTGCTACCTGCGCCCGCGGGCTCGAACCGGTCCTCGCCCGGGAACTGACCGGTCTTGGGGCGGCCGACGTCGGCCCCGGCCGCGGCGGAGTCACGTTCCGCGGCGACCCCGCCTTGCTCTACCGGGCGAACCTCTGGGTCCGTACCGCCGTCCGCATCCTCCGCCCGGTCATTGAGGCCGACGTCCGCTCGCCGGACGAGCTCTACGACGCCGTCCGCACGGTCGACTGGGCCGCATTCCTCACCCCCGCCCACACGCTCGCGGTCGACTGCAACGTCCGCGACTCGGCCATCACCCACTCGCAGTACGCCGCCCGCCGGGTCAAGGACGCGATCTGCGACCAGTTCCGCGAGCGGACCGGCTCTCGCCCGAGCGTCGACCCCGAGCGGCCGATGGTCGGGCTGAACCTGCACGTCCACCGCGACCACGCCACCCTCAGCCTGGATAGCTCCTGGGACTCGCTCCACAAGCGGGGGTATCGCCCGATCCAGACCAGGGCGCCTCTGAACGAAGCGCTCGCGACCGGGCTTCTGCTCCGGAGCGGGTGGGACCCGGCCACCCCGCTCGTCGACCCGTTATGCGGGTCGGGCACATTCGCCATTGAAGGCGCGTGGATCGCCCTGAATCGCCCACCGGGCCTCACCCGAAAGTGGTTCGGGTTCCAGGGCTGGCCGGAGTTCGACCGCGAACTCTGGAACGCGATCCGCGACGACGCCCGCCGCGGGGTGCGGAAGGAACTGCCGGCCACGATCCGCGGGTCGGACGTCCGCCGGGACGCGGTCGAGTTCGCCAGGACGAATGCCCGCACGGCCGGCGTCGGCCATCTGATCGAGTTCGACCGGCTCGACGTGACCGACGCCCGACCGCCGACCGGCCCCGCCGGCACGCTCATCTGCAACCCGCCGTACGGGGAACGAATCGGCGACGAGAAGGACCTGGTCGGGCTATACCGCACCCTCGGGAAAGCCTTCGGCACGTACTGGGCCGGCTGGCGGGTACTGGTCTTCACCGGGAATGACTGGCTCGCCCGCCAGATCGGGCTGCCGGTGAAGACGAGCCTGCCATTCTTCAACGGGAAGATCCCGTGCCGGTTGTGGGAGTTCGACACGGGCCGGTGACATCGACCCGCCCGGAAATCAAGGTGTCACCCGGTTGTTTCGGGGGCGCGGGCCCGGTCACTGCCCGACGACTTGAAGTTTCGTCTTGCCGAGGATCTCCACCACCTCCACCATCAGGTCCAGCGGGACCTTATGTTTCTTGAGCGCGTCGACGGCGTGCGAAAGGAGTGCGCGGAACTCGGCCTCGGTGATCTTCATCCCGGCGTGTGCGGTCTTCATGTCCCGCCCGGTGTACTTCAGCGGCCCACCTGTCTCCTTGCTGATCCATTCCACCAGTAACTGTTCCAGCCGCTCTGCCCCCTTCGCGTCAAGCTTGTACTTCCCGTCGCGGGCCAGGTTCACTTTCGGGTCTGCGGCGGCTGCGACGGCGAAGTCGTGGACCACCGCCCGCACCGCCTTCTCTCCTCCCAGTCTTTCCCAAAGGGTCTTTTTCGGGACGAGCGACTGCGCGGTCTCCTTCTGGACCGCGTCGAGCGCCTCCCGGAGCGCGAACGCCCCTTTCACCGGGTCGAGGGTTGCCACTTTGTCCAGCCGGTCCCGGACCAGCGCGGCCAGCTCGGGTCTGTGATCGAGCACCGGCAGGAGAGCCATCAGGGTGCCCTGGTAAAGCCGGAAACACCCCTCGTAGTTCGCCGCCTCCCACAGCTTGCTGCCGAGGAGGGCGGCGCCGTAAGCGACCTGGGCCGTCCGCTTGTCGAGTTCGGTCCGGTCGAGTGGGGTGCCGGCCGCCGGAGGAGCCCCCCCCGGGAGCGGAACGGCCCGGGGGGGCGGTGTGTCGGCCGCCGATGTAGCCCCGAAACTCAGTCCGCCGACAAGAACGCACGCCGTCGTCAGAGCTCGCGTCCACATGGGTATATCTCCGAGTGTCAGAGGGGGTAACGTTCCAGTGTAAACCAAACCGCGATGAGTGTGCGAGCCGGGCGGCCGGGTTTACCGGCAGCTGGCGCGGCGGGCCCCCTTTTTCTCCCCCCATCGGCCTGGTCGACAGGTATCCTGCAAGGTTGGTGGTCAGCCCCTTGGGCTTACCCGTTTCGCGCTACAATAGATAGCCGTGTGCCCCCGGCCCACGAGTCCGACCCACCCAGGCGAACCTCCCATGCCCGTGAATGACCGTCGCGCCCGGTCCGACGACGACGATGACGACACCCCGCCGCGACGGCCCCGGCGCGGGCCGGACCAGTTCCCGCTCCGGCCGCTCCTGTACGTCCTGCTCGTGGTCTTCGGCGTCGGGGCGGGGATGGGCGTGTTCTGGCTGGGCGGGCAGCTGTTGAACAAGGCCCGCCGCGATACGCCGGCGGCGACGAACCCGGACGCGAAGCCGAAGGAGGCGGTCGCGAACGCCCCGCTGGATGGCGAGGAGACCGAGGCGCACGCCCTGTTCGAGGGGGACAAGGACAGCGTCGTGAACGTCGACACCGTCCTCCTGAAGCGGGGCCAATTCGACGACCGGGCGGCCGAGCAGCAGACCGGGACCGGGTCCGGGTTCGTCTGGGACGCCGACGGCCGGATCGTGACCAACTACCACGTCATCGAGGACGCCACGAAGCGCCCCAACATGGCCATCCGCGTGGTCATGGCGGACCGCCGGGCGTACGACGGCCGGATCGTCGGGACGGCCCCGGACTACGACCTCGCGGTCGTCCAGATGCTCAACCCCCCGCCGAAGGAGAAGCTCCGGCCGATCCAGGTGGCCACCTCGACAGACCTGAAGGTCGGGCAGAAGGTGTTCGCCATCGGGAACCCGTTCGGCCTCTCGCTCACCCTGACGACCGGGATCATCAGCAACGTCGACCGGACGATCGAGGCCCCGACCGGGGCACCGATCCCGGGGGCGATCCAGCATACCGCCCAGATCAACCCCGGGAACAGTGGTGGCCCGCTCCTGAACCGGGCCGGGAAGCTGATCGGGGTGAACACCTCGATCACCACCCCGAGCGGCGGGAACGTGGGGATCGGGTTCTCGATCCCGTCGGACACGGTCAACCAGGTGGTCACCGAGATCGTCCGGACCGGGCGAACGGCTAGGCCGGACCTGGGGGTAAGACTGTACGACCAGAAGAAGCTCCGCCGGGCCGGATACGAGAAGGGGGTGATGATCGCCGAGGTCATCCCCAACGGGTCGGCGGACCGGGCCAAACTGCACGGGTTGCGGAGGAACCCGGAGACCGGGAAGGCCGAGCCGGGCGACATCATCCTCGCGATCAACGGCGAGGAGGTGCCCGGCGTGGACGACTTCCAGCGGGTCGTCGCCAAACTCAAGCCCGGACAGCAGGTGCAGGTGCGGTACCTCCGTGACGAGGTAGAGCGGGAGGTAACACTCACCGTCGGGGGGGTGTAACGACCCCGCGGCCGCACTCTCGACTGCCCAAAAAAACGCGAGGCCCCGGTCCAAGTTGGACCGGGGTCGTTTCGATCCCACCCCTCCCACCTTTCATCCGCCACATCAACTCGCACCGGCTGCGCAAACCTGGTAATTGGTCCGACCTCAAAAATCGGCCGTTCGGCATCAGGTCGGGCTGAATTCCAGGCATTTGCTTGCCGATGTTCGTGCGGTCGATATATTTGCAAGGCGCTGCCGGATAGTCGGCAGCACCTCTCCTTTCCGCCGGGACGAGCGGGTTTCAAGGGTGGAAACATGGGCAGTGCTTTACTCATCGACGTCGACTTCATTGAGGAGTTGCGTCTTCGCCGCTGGGCGCGGGAGAATTACGTCCCCGCAGATGAACGAGACCGGGCTTGGCATCCGATTATCCTGGAGGAGATGCGCCACAAGGACGGGGAGGTGAGTGAGGCCGTGCTGGTCAGCTGACCGCACGCCGATCCCACCCGTCTGTCGGGTTAACCGCGGGCGTGTCCCAGCCTGAAAAAGGTGGGGCACGCTCTTCTGTTTGATAGTGGCCAGTCGTGGGCCGTCCGCGGTCGCGAGCTGATGCTACCGCTCCTGTCGACGACCGGTTCGGGTCACCCGTCGACCGGCAGCTGGCCGCTGACACCTGGCCGCACAGGCTCGGAGGCATCGATGGGGTTTTTCTCGGGACGGGTCAGTTTCCTCCGGTTCAAGGTCAACGGGCCGGCCCCGCGGATGTTCGGAGACGAGCACATCGACCGGCTCGCCGACCGTCAGGCCGGGCGGCAGCGGATCGCGTCGGCCGACGGCGTCGAGACCGGGTGGACGGCCGGCGACCACATCCTCGACACCGACTTCGGGCTGGAAAAGAACATCATTAACGACGCCCTCCACTTCGAGATCCGGGTCGACGTCGACAAGCTCCCGGGCGACCTCTTGCGGGCGTACTACGCGGTCGAGCTGAAAGCCCTGACCAAGGACAACCGGACCGGGTTCCCGAGCGCCCGGCAGAAGCGGGAGGCGAAGGAGGCGGCCCGCGACCGGCTCGAGGAGGAGGCGAAGGACGGCCGGTTCCGAAAGCGGAAATGCATCCCTGTGCTCTGGGACCGGTTGACGAACGAGGTCATGTTCGGGGCCACGTCGTTGACGCAGGTGGACCGGCTGTGTAGCCTGTTCGAGCAGACGTTCCAGGCCGAACTGGAGTGCGTGACCGCCGGCCGGCGGGCGTACCACCTGGCGGAGCTGAACGACCGGACGCGGCAGGTGGACGACAGCGCGCCGTCGGCGTTCGTACCCGGGGTGACGCCAGAGGATGTGACGTGGATCGCGGACGAGTCGAGCCGGGATTTCATCGGCAACGAATTCCTGTTGTGGTTGTGGTATCAGACCGACGTGGAATCCGACACGTTCACGCTGGCGGACAACTCGGACGTCACCGTGATGTTGGCCCGGACACTGATGCTGGAGTGCCCGCGCGGGCAGACCGGGCACGAGACGATCAGTCACGAAGGCCCGACCCGGCTCCCGGAGGCCCGGCGGGCGATCCAGAGTGGGAAGCTGCCCCGCAAGGTCGGGCTCACGCTCGTCCGCCACGACCAGCAATACGAGCTGACGATCCACGCGGAGACGTTGGCGGTGAGCAGCGCGAAGCTGCCGGCCCCCCCGGAAGAGGTGACGGAAGCCCGGGCAAAGTTGGAGGAGCGGGCGACCCAGATCCGGGCGCTGGTCGAGACGCTGGACCTCCTCTACGACGCATTCGGGAAGAAGCGTTTCGGGAAGGAGTGGGAGGCGGAACTGGCCGGGATGCAGCGGTGGCTCAAACGCGAGGAACGTCGGGCGGCGTGACGGCTCTCGTCCGCCTGGCCGCAGATGGGTCACGCTTCACCCAGAAGCCACTGCACGACCCAGCAACTCGGGCCGTGGTCGGGACACGTCCGGAGGTGGTCGAGGACGATCGCGTCATCGCACCCGGCATCCTCGAGAGCGTCCGCGAGAATCGGCAGCCGATCGAACGCTCTGCCAACGTGGATGCCGACCGCGAGCGCCGTGGCGGTTGACGTGCGCGAGACGGCGGCGGGCGGGTTGATCGGCCTTGCCCAGTCCGGTAGAGCGGATCTGACGAACTCCCCGACGCGTTGGCGAACCGCCCGCGGTGTAGTATCCACGTCATGGTACTTGGCGAACGGGATGGTCAAGGTGGTGCAGCACAGCCGCACCCCTGACCTCAAAACCGCCTCACACCCCTCCAGAACCCCTGTTTCGATGTCGGGCCAAAACACTCGCGGACACGACTTGCAGAGTAAGCGTCCACTGAGTGGCCGCGGGTGTGCGTTGAGTTCGGGCGGCGCGGCGGGTTGAGTATTCAGGAGTTGGTGGGGAGGTGCTGTTTGGCCCAGACGTCGGGCAGCAGATTTGTCACGTCGGC
>JAQGHQ010000513.1 GCA_028288765.1 Gemmataceae bacterium
CGAGTTCGGCGACACGCTGGAGGAGATCCCGACAACCGGGACACGCGGGCTCGTCCATACCGCGATGTTACCAGATCAGCCGCTGTTCAACTGCACCGGGTGCCGGGAGGGGCGCTAAACAAGTACCATACAAGTACCGCCCGGATGGCCGCAATCGGTTTCTCTTCCCCCGTTCTGTCAGGAAATGACCGATTTGTGACGCGAATCCTGACAAAGCCCTTGGGACCTGTCAAACCCTGCCAGAACCTGCCACCGACCCGGCGGGCGGATCGGAGAGCCGGCTTCGCTCCCGAACCAGGAGGCGCGGTTTTGCGGAACGAAGCCAATCTCCATCGTTCCTTCACAATTCGGCCTGTCCCCGCTTCTGTGGCGCGGTCGGTTCTGCTGAACGAACCCAATCTTCACAATTGCCCCGCGCCTGTCGCGCGGTCGGTTCTGCGGAACGAACCCAATTCCCGGATGACGGTGTGCCCGACGTCGGACCGACACCTCCCACACCGGCCGTTTTGCAGAACGAACCCAACCTACACAATTCCTTCACAGAGGCAGGTAACACACGACCCGATGACGGGCTGGTCCCGGGCGATGCGTGAAACTCGTAACGCGGAATGAAAGACAGATTCATCTTCTGCCTTCGATTCCGCATACCGCGTTGGAGATATAACGTTTCCTGAAGCTCAGGAACCGAAGCGGGCGAGACGCCCGCGCTCCCAGGTAGAGGGCCGGCGATGGAATACGTGATCGGGGCAGCGGTTGGGGCGGTGATCATGCTGGTACTGGTGCTGGTGATCGAGGCCGCACGGGCCGGGGGAGTCGGGGCGGCCTTCCAGGGACTGACGATCGCCGGGAAGGCGAAGCAAGACCCGGCGTTCGCCGAGAAGCTGAAGGCCGTCCTCGCCGGGGCGGACATCAAACCGCTCACCCCGCCCCCGCCGCCGAAGCCGTCCGGAGCTGCGCTCCGGATGCTGGCCCTGCTCCAGGCCGAGGCCCGGCTCGTCGACTTCCTGCTGGAAGACGTGCAGGGCTACTCCGACGCCCAGATCGGGCAGGCGGTCCGGGAGGTCCACAAGAAGGCCCAGGCCGCCCTGAAGCAGCACGCCGTGATCGAGCCGGTGCTGTCGGGCAAGGAGGACGAGACGGTGACCGTGCCGAAGGGGTTCGACCCGTCGGCGATCCGGGTGGTCGGGAACGTGACCGGCGAACCGCCGTTCACGGGCCAGATCCAGCACCCCGGCTGGCGGGTCAAGGAACTGAAGCTCGCCGTGCTGTCCGCCGGGGCCGACGAGTTCGTGCTCCAGCCGGCCGAGGTTCAGATCCCGTGACCGGCGGACGGGAGCCAGGGTCAGTAAAGCCGGGCGGTCGCCCTCGAACACCCGCGAACCGGGCGGCGGCCCGCGTTCGCGCTTGATTCGGTCCGGGCCGTGGTCGATCATGAAGTACCCGCCGTCCCTCATCCCACCCGAGCGTTCCTCATGCATTCGCCCTGTCCCGGCCCCCGCATTTCCCGCCGGCAGATGATCCAGACCGGGGCCGCCTCGGTCCTCGGGCTGAACCTCCCCCAGCTGCTCCGGGCCGACGAGCTGAGGAAGACCGCCGCCCACGCCGATGCGTGCATCATCGTGTTCCTCGACGGCGGGCCGAGCCACATCGACATGTGGGACCCGAAGCCGGACGCCCCGGCCGAGGTCCGCGGCGAGTTCAGGCCCATTTCGACGTCCGTCCCCGGGGTAATGTTCGGCGAACACCTGCCGAAGTTCGCCCGGTTGATGAACCACTGCACCCTCATCCGGTCCGCCCACCACAGCGTGAATAACTCCCACGGGGCGGCCGTTTACACCGCCCTGACCGGGTACGACCGCGGGGAGATGGGTGGGGCCGCCAAGCCCGACGACTTCCCGGCCATCGGGTCGGTGACCGGGATGCATCGGCCGCCGACGAAGCCGGTCCCGCCACACGTCATGCTGCCGTACATCACGAAGGAAGGGGCCGGCGGGCCGCCGCAGCCAGGGTTCTACGGCGGGATGCTCGGGAAGCCGCGGGACCCGATGATCATCCTCCGCGACCCGAACGCCCCCGACTTCGCCCTCCCGGAACTCACCCTCGGGCCGGACATCGACCCCACCCGGTTCGACGCCCGCAAGCAGCTGGCCGGGCAGATGGGAGCGGGCGGGAGTCGCAGCGCCGAGGACCGCGTGTTCGCCGACATGGACGCGACCCGGACGAAGGCGTACGACCTGCTCACCTCGCCGGCCATGCGGGACGCGGTCCGGATCGACCAGGAGCTGCCAAAGGTGCGGGACGCATACGGCCGGAACATCTACGGCCAGAGCGTGCTGCTCGCCCGCCGGCTGGTGGAGGCCGGGACGCGAGTGGTGTGCGTGTCGTGGGCCCCGGACGCGAACGCCACCTGGGACACGCACGGGAACAACTTCAAGAGGCTCAAGGGGGAGCTGTTGCCGCAACTCGACGCGGCGGTGTCGAGCCTGCTCGGCGATCTTGTCGACCGCGGGATGCTCGACCGGACGCTGGTGTGCGTGATGGGCGAGTTCGGCCGCACCCCGAAGATCAACACCAACGGGGGCGGGCGGGACCACTGGAACTTCTGCTACTCGCTGGTGCTGGCCGGGGGCGGGGTGAAGGCCGGGTACGTCCACGGGGCGAGCGACCGGTTCGGGGCGAAGCCGAGCCGCAACCCGGTGACCCCGGCGGACGTCGTCGCGACGGTCTACGAGTGCCTCGGGGTCCCGCCCGACCTGGAGCTGCGCGACCGGCTCCAGCGGCCGATCACGCTCGTCCCGTGGGGCGGCCCGATCCGCGAGGTGATCGGGTAAAATGGCGGTGGAGGTGGGTGATGAGTGAATCGTATCTGACGATGGCCGAGATCGAAGCCCGGTACCCGAACGAGTGGGTGCTGATCGACCGACCCAGAAAGACGCGCTACGAAGAAGTGCTCGGCGGCTATGTGGTCTATCACGGCCCCGACAAACTGGCCCTGTATAGCAAGATTGATGAATTGCCGAAGCCGTTTGATATTGCCGTCCGGTATCTAGGACCGTTGGTCGAAGAAGATGTGGACTATCTGCTGAACGCGGACTGGACCGAATGACCTACTCCTTCGACCCGGCCGGCCGACTGGTTGTGGTGCCGGTCTTCGTGTCCGGCCCTCGGGGCGGAGAAAACTTCGATTTTGCAATCGACACGGGAGCGACCATGACGGTCGTAAGCTTACTTGTTCTGACACATATATGATATCGCCAATCGGATGCAACCGGGCAGCATCAGGCTCGGACTGGCAGTGGCAGTACACGGGCACATCTGATCCCGGTTTCCAGACTGGTCGCGTTCGGGCGTCTGCGACCGAACTACCCGGTGCTGTGGCTGCCTCTTCCACCCACTTCTCGGATCGACGGCCTCCTCGGGCTCGATTTCTTTCGCGGGCTGCTCCTCACCCTCGACTTCGCCCGCGGCCGGATCTCGCTCCTTCCGCCGAGGAAGTGGTGGCAGGTCTGGCGGTAGTCACCCAACGAACACCCCTCCGAGGAAGGCCGCGTCGAAGGCCAGGAAGCTGCTGGCCGCGGTCGCAGTCCCGTTCGCCACCTTGTACACACTCACCCGCGGGGCCGCCCCGCCCGCCGTCCCGGTGATGACCTCGTCGAGCGGGTCGGAGTTGACGTTCCGGGCCGCGACCGGCACGCCGCCCCGGCTGGCGGGGTCGCCCGCGAAGAAGCTCGCCGTCGTCGCTCCCGACACTCCGGCCGTCGGCAGGATCGCCCCGCTCAGTATGATCACCCGCGGCCCGCCGCCCGGCCCGGCCCCGACGACCAGGTCGGCGAACCGGTCGCCGTCCGTGTTCCCGGCCGCCAGGTACACCCCGTTCCGCAGGGTGTCGTCGAACGCGAAGAAGTCGTTGATTAGCCTCGCCAGCGTCTGCCCCGGCCGGACCGTCAGTCCGTCGAACACCGCCACCCGCGGCCCGCCGCCGGCCCCCGCCGCGACCGCCAGGTCGGGCGCGCCGTCGCCGTTGACGTCGCCCGTCGCCACCCGCACCCCGCCGCGGAAGTTCGGGTCGGCGATCCCGAAGAAGTTCGCCAGAACCGACCCGTCGGCCCCGCTGAACACCTCCACCCGCGGCCCCCCGCCCACGTCCGGCGAGACAACGATGTCTGCGCGCCCGTCCCCGTTGAAGTCCGCCGCCGCGACGAACACCCCACCGGTGAACGCCACGTCGAACGCGAAAAAGGTCCGGATCAGCTTCCCGGTCGCGCCGTCGTACACCGAGACCTGCGGCCCGCCGCCCGGCCCGGCCCCGACGATCAGGTCCGGGACCCCGTCCCCGGTCACGTCCGCCGCCGCGACCCGGGCCCCGCCGGTGAACCCGGTGCCGAACGGGGACACCGTGAGCTGGGCCGCCCCGGTCGCGTCGACCAGCTTCGCCACCGCGGCGGTGCCCGCCCCGGTCCCGACGGCGAGCAGCTGGGCCGATCCGCCCGCCGGCGGACTGAACGTGATCTGGTACACCGCCCCCGTCCCGGCCGCCCCGTTCCGGGCGAGGTAGAGCAGCTGGCCGCCGGGGCCGACGTCCAGGTCGGTCACCTGCTGGCCGGTCAGGCCCGTCGCCAGGTTGGCGACGGCACCGGTGGCCGGGTCGAGCCGGTCGATCCACCCGGCCGTGAGGTCGGCGAAGAAATAGCTGCCGACGTACCCGGCCGGGAACAGGGCGGTCGCCGGGTCGTAGAACGTCCCGCCGGTGATCGCGATCCCGGCGAACGGCTGGGTGCCGGCGTGCGGGTAGCTGTACACCGGGTACGTCACCCCCGGGACGCCGGGCGGGCTCGGCCCCTCGACCGAGGCCGGGGGGCCCCACCCGTAGTCCGCCCCGGCCCGGCCGGCGTCGATCTCCTCGAAGCTGCTCTGGCCGACGTCGTTGATGTACATCAGCCCCGTGCCCGGCTGGAACGCGATCCCGAACGGGTTCCGCAGGCCGGTCGCCCAGATCGCCCGGTTCGCCCCGGTCGGCGGCCCGCCCAGCCGGTCGAAGGTCGTCGGGTTGTCGGCCGGGATGGACCCGTCCGGGTTGATGCGCAGGACCTTGCCGAGCCGGGTGCTCAGACTCTGGGAGTTCGGCGGGTTCGCGTTCTCCCCGACCGCGATGTACAGCTTCCCGTCCGGCCCGAACTGCAGCGGCCCGCCGTTGTGGTTGGTCGCGGCCGAGAGCGGGTCTAGGTTCAGGAGGTCGACCTCGCTGCCCGGGGCGGCGACGTTCCCGGTCGCGGTGAACCGGCTAACCTGGTTGAACGCCGGGGTCGACCCGGCCGCCGGAACGGTGTGGTACAGGTAAACGAACCCGTTGGTTTCGAAGTTCGGGTCGAGGGCGACCCCGATCAGCCCGCGCTCCCCGGCGGAATCAACTGTCAGCGAAACGAACGGGGTCGGCAGGAGCGCCCCGTTCTGGACCACCCGGAGCGCCCCGCCCTGCTCGGCGACGAAGACCCGGCCGTCCGGGGCCACGGTCATTTGAGTCGGGTTGGTCAACCCGGCGGCGAGGACGGACTCGGCGAACCCGGTCGGCAGGGTGACCGGGACGGACCGGTCTTCCAGGGGCTCGGCGCGGAGCGGGGGGTGGGTCATCGGGTGCGGTGCGGTCGGGGACGGGGCGACGGTCGGGTACAGTCGGCCCGGGGAGCGTGCAAGGCCCGTGCCGCGTCCCCCCGCCGGAAATCGGTTGCCATCGGCGGCCCGGCAGCTACCATCTAAGCCATCGGTCCGAACCTGACCCTGTCCCACGCGCGCCGGGAGGCGTTTCCATGTCCGTCATGTTCGTCGGCGAAGGCCTGTACCTCGAAGACGGCGACCTGAAGAACGTCGCCCACATCGATTTGCTGATCGGGCCGAAGGACGGCCCGGTCGGGGTCGCGTTCGCCAACGCCCTGTCCCGGCAGTCCGAGGGGCACACCAACCTGCTCGCCGTCGTCTCCCCGAACATCGTCTGCAAGCCGGCCACGGTGATGGTCACCAAGGTGACCATCAAGGGGAGCAAGCAGGTGCTCCAGATGTTCGGCCCGGCCCAGGCCGCGGTCGCCCGGGCGGTCACCGACAGCGTGATCGACGGGACCATCCCGAAGGACAAGGCCGAGGACTACGTGATCGTCTGCGGGGTGTTCATCGACGCCAAGGCGGACGACAACAAGAAGATCTACAAGTTCAACTACGAGGCCACCAAGCTGGCCATCAAGAGCGCGATGAAGAAGACCCCGACGATCGACGAGATCATCGCCAAGAAGGACACCAAGCACCCGTTCGAGTGACCAGAATTGCGGAATGCGGAGTTCGGAATGCGGAATGAAATTCGCCTCTTCCGAACTCCGGCTTTTCATTCCGCACTCCGAACTCCGCATTCCGCATTCACCCATGTCTGAAAAACTCACCATCCTCGTCCAGCTCGACACCGACCCGCTCCCGAGCGTGTTCGACCGGGTGGTCGCGGTCGACGCCGGGGTACAGCACCTGTTCAGCTACGGCGGGGTGACCCCGGCGGCCGTGATGCCGCTCGTCCACGGGTGCATCTTCACCCGCGGGTCGAAGGACCTGAGCCGGACCGCCGTCTTCATCGGCGGGTCGGACGTGGCGGCCGGGGAGGCCGTCCTGGCCGAGGCGAAGAAGCACATGATCCCGCAGTACGGGATGAGCGTCTCGCTGATGCTCGACTCGAACGGGGCGAACACGACCGCGGCGGCGGCGGTCCGGGCCGCCGGCCGGCACCTCGACCTCGGCCAGGCCCGGACGCTCGTGCTCGGCGGGACCGGCCCGGTCGGCCAGCGGGTCGCCCGGCTCCTGGCCCGGCACGGCGGGCACGTCCGGATCGGGTCGCGGCAGCGGGACCGGGCCGAGATGGTGTGCGCGGCCATCCGCGCCCAGGTGCCGAACGCGCAGGTGGAGGCGGCGAGCGTCGGGTCGAGCGCGGACGGCCCGCGGGCGCTCGACGGGCGGACCCTGGTGGTCGCCGCCGGGGCCGCCGGGGCGGTGCTCCTGCCGAAAAAGGTCCACGAGACCGCCCCGGACCTGCGGGTGGCGATCGACCTGAACGCCGTCCCCCCGGCCGGGATCGAGGGGGTCGAGGTGGTCGACCGGGGGCGGGAGCGGGGCGGGGTCATCTGCTACGGGGCGATCGGCGTCGGCGACACCAAGATGAAGGCCCACAAGGCGGCGATCGCCCAGCTCTTCCAGACGAACACCGCCACGCTCGACATCGAGGAGATCTACGCGATCGCCCTCCGGCTGCCGTGAGCGGGCGGGATAGTTCGCCACGGAGTCACAGAGGAAAACGCGATCCGAGAGAAATAGGACACTTCTCGCTGGACGCGACACCGGCTCTGCTTCCCTCGTTCCCACGCGGAGCGCTGGCACGAGGGAGAGGGGAGCACCGGGGAGAAGGTGTCGTGGCGACCGAGACGGGTCGGTTTTCTCCTCGCGCGTCGCGGGGGCCGGACCACCCGGCCGGGATCCGGTCGCCCGGTCCGTTCGACGGTCGTTCAGGGTGCCCGCGGCACACGCCCGCTCCGGCCGCTCCCCGCCCGACCCAGCGCCGGGGATCGGGGCGTGGCAGGATTTGTCAGTGTTTGGCAGCCCCGGGGCCGGTTTTTCCTCATCCGGTGGCCGCATCCCCACCCCCGGCTCGGCCGCGGAGGCGGGAGGGGTCAGCGGACCTCCTGGCCCGGGCCCGCCCGACGGCGGAGACGGCACCCCCACCGCGGGCTCCGGGTTCGGCGGG
>JAQGHQ010000514.1 GCA_028288765.1 Gemmataceae bacterium
TGGGCCATGAGGTCCTTGGCGGTGACGATCTCGTCGGTGAGGAACCCGCTCCGCAGTTCCTTGTCGTGGGCGAACCCGAGGAACTTCCACCTGGTCAGGGCCTCGGGCATGGTGAACTCCATCCGGACGACGCCCTCGGCGTCGGACACCAGATGGGGGAAGAAGAACGCCGTCTCGGCCAGGTTCTTCCGGGCGGTCACGGTGTTCAGGTCGGTGCGGTGGTCGCGCGGGGTGTTCGCCGTCCGCGGAGCGCCGGTCGGGTCGCCAGCCCCGGGCATTTTCATGCCGCCGAAAAAGGGATTCCCGAGCCCACCGCCGCCGAACCCACCACCAAAGCCCATCATGCCGCCTCCCATCCCCCCGAACCCGTTGCCCCCCAGAAACCCTCCCCCGGGAATCCTCCCGCCGCCCGCGAACCCGCTGCCGAACAAGCGGCCCCCCGACCCGCGCCGGATGCCTTCCCCGGTGTCCCCCACGATTCCGAGCAGAGTCTGATCGCGGATGAGGTCTTCGGGGAGGCTTCGGTAGTGCGGGGGGAAGTCCCCCCCGGGCTCCGACCATCCACCGTGCAAGTGCCAGAACAGATGGAGCGAGTTCGCGAATTCGGAACGGTTGTGGGGCTCGTCCCGACGGAAGACGTCCAAAAGATGGAGCCAGTCGTGCGGGAGGTGCGCGTCGAGCGACTGGTCGTACAGGGTGGCGACCATCTCGGCGACCGCCCGCCTGGCGTCCGGGCCGGTGACCACGGCGGTGAACGTCTCCTTCTTCCCCGGCTCCAGCTTCGACCGGAACGTCTCCCACCGGACCGTGAGCTCCTTGTTCGTCCACGGGACCTCGACGCGCCGGCTCGTCAGGTACGCCCGGTTCTCGTGGACGAACGTGACCCGAACGGTGAACCCGCCGCGCATCGCCTCGGTCACGGGCACTTTCAGGGTGGCCTGCGTCTTCCCGGGCTCGGTCCAGAACGCCTGGGTGACCTTCCCGCGGTGCTCGACCTCCAGGAACGCCCGCCCGGACTCGTACCCTGTCCCCCAGAACAGGGTGAACTCGCCCCCCGGCTCGACCCTCCAGCTCGGCGCCGACACGATGTTCGGCACCGTGATGTTCAGCCGGTCGGCCGACGGGTCGAGCACCCGGACGTCGGTCTTTCCGGTGACCGGCTTGCCGAACCCGTCCGTCGACTCGACCCCCGCCCGGTAGATCCCGGCCGGCAACTTCGCTCTCACCTCGGCCTTCCCGGTCGCGTCGGTCGTGAACTCCACGGACCGAACCACGTCACCGGCCGCCCAGCTGACCGGCCAGGTCGGCTTCGGTTTGGTCCGGTGGCTCGACGGGAACGGAGATTCTTCGAGGTCGTCGTAAATTCCGGGCCGAACGACAGCCGCCGGCTCCTTCAGCCGGTGGATCTTGAGCACCCCCTTCGCCGATTGTCCGAGACCGTCGAGCGTCGTGGTGGAGACGGTGAGCTTCACGTCCTTGTCGGCCGTCTGCCACTCGGCCGCGGCCACGGTCGCCCGCAGGGCGGTATAGCCGATCTCGACAGTCCCCGTCCCGGTCCGGGTTTCGCCCGTGGTGTCGGTCACGTCGGCCGTCAGGGTGTACTCGAACGACGGGTCGAATTTCTCGGGCACGGCCGGGTCCGGTCTGGCGAAGAAGGGAATCGAGAACGTGCCGTCGGCTTCGGAGGTGATCACCCCGTGGGCGATCTCCTGCGAATCCGCCCACACGTTCGACCGCCACCGCGCGTACTCAAAGAACCACGCCGGGTAACGGACCTCGCGAACGACCCGGTACTGGACCTTCGCCCGGCCGACCGGTGCCCCGGTGTACGCGGTCGCCTTGCCCGGGACGCGGACTTCCGCCCCCAGCTTCACCGGTCCCTTCGGCCCGTCGAGGGCGACGACAAATGTCGGCCGCTTGTACTCCTCGACCGAGATGGGCGTGGCCCCGGGCGGCCCGCCGATGACCCGGATCTGCATCTGCCCCGTCAGCCGGTCGCGGGGAGCAACGAAGGTGCCCGAGAACGACCCGTATTCGTTCGTCCGGGTGAGATGACGGGCGATCTCCTTCCCGTTGGCGTCGGTAAATTCCACGATGATGTTGCGGTTCGCGATCGTCGTGTACTCGTCCCGATTCCGATCGGCTCGGAAACTGATGCCCTTGAAGCGGATCGTCTGCCCGGGCCGGTAGAGGGCCCGGTCGGTGAAGAAGGCCGAGTACTCCTCCGCCTGCGGAGTCTCGTCCGGGGCCCGCACGAACGACGAGGATGCGAGGGCCTGGTTCTGATGGGTTACGACGGCCACGTACTCGTGGTCGACCCGGCCGGGCAGAGAATATCTCCCGTTCCGGTCGGTGGTCGCGACCGGGGCCGCGGTCCACATCCCGTTGGCATCCTTCCGCCCCCAGAGCTGGACCTTCGCCCCCGGAATCGGCTCGCCGCTCTTCCCGTCCAGGACCAGCCCTTCGACCCGGAGGGCGCCGAACATGGGGGAGACGATGGCGAGGTCGGACACCCAGAGGGTGGTGAACGTCACGACGTTGTCGTCCACGCCAAAGTCGGCGGTGTGGCTGGCGATCAGGTAGTAGAACCCCGGGGGGAGGGACTTCGGTCCGGGGATGGTCTCCATCCGCTCGCGGTAGTCCAGAGTTGGCGGGAGGTCGTACGAGAACTCGACCGTCGGCTTCTGCTTCAGGAGGGCCTCCTTCGACTCGGGATCGGCGCACCCGGCCCTGCCGGTCTTGAGTTCGGTGACGTAGTCCGCTTTCAAAAGGCGGAAGTAGACTTTGGTCAGGTTCGCGTAGGTGAGGTGGATCTCGGGCCGCGCGTCGGCCCACACCCGCTCGGTGGAAATCATCGACGTCTTCGCCTCGATCTCGCGGACGAGGTTGTCGCAGAGCTTCCCGCCGGGACTTTTCGGAAATGCTTTTGCCCCGGCGAGGGCGACCGCCCGGGCCTTGACCAGCTCGTCATCGCTCTTGAGGACGCCGGCCCACCGGTGGCGGGCCAGGGCGGAGATCTCGTGCCCCTGGTGGGCGTCGACGAACCGAGAAAGAGCTGTCAGATATGCCTCGGTCCTCTTCTCCCCGACGGCCGAGTTGAACGCGAACCGGAGGCGGTACAGGTCGGCATCGAACAAGGCCGACTGGTCCGCGTCCGGCTGGTGGAAGGCGAGTAATTTCTGGTACAGCCGGACGGCCTTGAGGGAGCGAGACGTCGTGTCGGTGGTCTTCGGCTGCCACTTCAGGAACTCGTCGACCGGTGCGAACGCCGGGCTGTCGCCGGTGAACTCGAAGGCGTCTTCGACCTCGGGCCCGGAGTACTGATCGGCGAGGGCGTGGAATTTCAGGGCGTCGAACGCGAGCACGTCGAACAGGGTCGGCCGGTACGCGTCCGGGATCGAACCCGGCGACAGGAGGGACGCGTACGCCGCGACCGGGGTCGCCTGGAGTTCCTTCTCGTGCGCGAGCGCGGTCTCGAACTGTCTGTCGACCTCGGCGAGGATGCGGGGGACGTCCCAGGTGGTGACGTCCGGCCCGGTGGTCTCGCCCGCGGAGCTGCGCTGGGCGATCCGGTGCTTGTTTTGCTCGCAGTATTCGTAGTACCAGTGGCCGAGGAGGACGTGCAGGACCGGGTGCATCTCGGCCGGCATCGTTGGGATGACCGCCCGCATCCGACTGATCTTCTCCTCCGGGATTAAGTGGGCATACGGACCACCGGCTTCGAGGACGACCTTCTTCCCGACCGCCTTGATCGCCTCGGGGTAGGCTTTGTCCTTGAGGGCCGAGGCGATGATCGAGTCGAGTTCTTTGACTGCGGTCCTGGGCAGGCCGTTCCTGACGGCCTTGTCGACCCGCTGCCACCGTTCGGCCCGGGTCGGCTCGGCGCCCATCACGGCGATCCCGGTGGCGACACACCCGAGGACGGCCAGGAGGGCCAGGAGGCGGCTCGTGCGGTTCATCGGCGTCAGCCCTGGACCGGGGGGGAAGACCCGGAGAGGATCCGGGAGTCAGAAGGGGAGACGCGCGCCGGCGCCCGGCGTTTGCGCCCGGCCGGGAAACTGCGCCCGGATGGGAGGATCTGGATTCGGGCCGGGCCTGAAGGCAGCCGGGGTCCGGACAGCTGGCCGGACCCCGGCGAACACGGGTGTCCGGTGTGGCCCTCTCGTCCCAGCCGATACCGCCCGGGTCAGGCCCGGGACAGGCCCCTCCCCGTCACTGCCGTTCGACCGCCGCGAACAACTCGGACATGCTGATCGACAGCGCGGCGGCCAGTCGCTCGATGTTCACCAGGGCCAGGTTCCGCGTGCCGCGCTCCACGTCCGACAGGTACGTTCGGTGGATGCCCGCCTTGTCCGCCAGGTCTTCCTGGGTCAACGCCAGCGCCTCCCGCCGGACCTTCACCGCGTACCCGAACCGCTCGCGGATGTCCGCCCCGGGCCGCCGTTTTCCCATTGCGGCGACGGTAGACTCGTGTAGACTTGCGGTGTATCGACTATGAGTGACATTCCGAACTTGATCCCGGATACCGTTCCTGTCCGGAGGGGATCGGCCAGTCGTTTGTTGCCGATTTGGCTCGCGTTCTTGTTGCTAGCTGCGGAATCCATCCCGTGCTCGTTGGACCAAGTGAGCCATGCACCGCACCCATCGGTTTGAGGATCTACTACCGGACTGGCGCACGGTGTGCGAAGAGAGGGTCTCGAACGCGGCCATCAAACTCACGAGTGAGGCGGCCACAAGCCTCCCGGCTCACGTGGATCCCGGCGACTCAACTCAGCAGCTGGCGTTGTCGGAAACTGTCACCAGGGAAGTCACACGGCTCGCCGTCGAAGATCTGCTGCCCTCCTGCGTCGGTTGGCTCGCGCAGCAGCAACTCTTGCCGCCTGAACCAGCCCTCGACCGCGTGCATGCCGAGGCTGCCGTCGCTCTACGGCAGCGCCTGCCGGCGTTTCAGGCCTATCTACCGCCACCGACGGCGCGGATCCCTTACGGATCCTGGGCCTTCCCGGCGGCCGCGGGTGCGGCCCTGGGATGCCTGGCGCTGTCACCGTTGAGTCTGCTACTGTTCGACCAGCGGGAGGCGGGACTGTTGGTCGGCGGCATTGCCGGTGCGGGTATTGCCGTCGGGCTACTGGCCTGGGTGTCGGAACGCCCGAAGATGCTCGGCTGTCTGCAGAACCTGGCTGGGGCGGCCAGTCTGTTCGCCGCCCTGCGCGCCGCAGTCGCGCTGTTCCGGGCCAAGTCGACCCGGCCGCTGACGGCGGCGGCCTGGGTCACAGGGTGCTGGGTCCTGCTTTTGCTCGTCCGACCGAGGCTGACAGGGCCGGTACGCGACGAGTGCCGGGACGCGCTCCGGCCGCAGGTCGAACGGCATCTGGCGCACGCCGCCGACCTCGTCCTGGCCCTGTGCTGGTCCCACCCCAACCGCCGGGGGGCCGGCGACAAGAGGAGAGCCGACGGCCCCCCCATTCCGGAGCCGGTGGCGGACGCGCTCGGCATGCTGCGCGTCGTGTCCGAGGATGAGAACGCACCCGACAGGCACTTGCGGAACGCGATCCGCGCACTGCTTCAGCGCGTTCGCGAGGGAGGCTACGAGTGGCAGGCCGTGCCGGACGGGACGCCGTATGACGCTTCCCTTGCAGAGCACTTCGCCTGTTTCGGCCTGATCGAGGTCGGGCAGCCGGTGGAGATGTTGGAGCCCGCCCGGATCTGGAACGGCAAACCGGACAAGCCGGGCCAGTTGCGGGCGATGTGAGAACGCACCTCGGGAGGACTTCCATGCCATCGCCTTCGCCCCCGGGTCAGAAAGACCTCCCGCCGTTCGGCTATATCGGCATCGACTTCGGCACCTGCAACACTCACATCGCCATCTGCTACCTCGACGGCAACAACGTGCCACAGACCCTGCCGCTGGCCGGCGAGGCATCGGTTCCGACCTGCCTGTTGTGCAGGGAGCCGTGCGAGGGGAAGGACGACGACGAGAGCAACGTCCTCGCCTTCGGCACAAAGGCGCTGCAGACCTGGCTCATCCTGAGCGAGGCGGACCGGACCTGCCGCCGCCTCGCGGCCGGCTTCAAGCCCGACATCGTGGGCGGCCACCGTTCCTCGGCCGCACGGCGGGAGGCCCGTGCCTTCCTGCGCAAGTGCTACCAGGCGGTGCGCGATGGCAACATGGTGCGGGCAGTCGGCAAACAAGAGGGCATGCCGGTTGTGGTCGGCGTGCCGGCTGAGGTCGGCCGAGAACAGAAGGAGGTGACCCGCCGGCTGGTCGAGGATTCCGGGTTCGGCGAGGCGGTCGATATCGACGAGCCGTTGGGGGCTCTGGCCTTTCACCTGGCTGACGGCTCGGTGACCGCCGCCGAGGTGCGCAAGGGGGTGGTTGTGGTCGATTTCGGCGGAGGCACCTTCGATGTTGCTCTGCTCGACGCCCGCCACGGCCTGAGCACCCCCTGGGGCGACCCAACCCTCGGCGGCCGGCTGTTCGACGACCTGTTTTATCTGTGGTTGCTGGAGCAGAACCCCGGTCTTGATCTTTCAGAACGCGATCAGTGGTACGTCTGGCAGGTCGTCTGCCGGCAGCTCAAGGAGCGATTCAGCAACCACTGGAAGGCGGAAGGTCCGGATGCGGAGTTCGTCGACGAGATGAAGCTGCCTGGTCGCGGGCGGTACGCCGAGTTCCGCTGCGCAGGTGCCACGGAATTCTTTGCCCGGGCCGGTCGATATACCCCCAGCCAGCCTGCAACTCGCTACTTTGCTGAGGTCGGGGGCAAGCTGGCAGAATTGGGCGGCAGCGGGCCGGTCGATCTGATCGGCTGGGTCCGGCGCGAGCTGGAACGCAAGGGGCGGCCACCCGGCATCGCTCGCGTTATCCTCACCGGGGGCAGCAGCAACTGGCCGTTTATCCGCGATTTGGCGGCCGACATCTTCGGAGTCGAGTCGAAGCAGATTCTGCTCTCACCGCACCCGGAGGTCACCATCGGCTCGGGGCTGGCTGTCTACCGCGTCCTGGAGTACCGCAACGCCCAGAAGCGGGTGAAACTGCTTGAGGAACTACCCGGCTACCAGCGGACGTTCGAGGAGGCGGTTACCCGCCAGATGGAACAGTTTACCCGGAGGGCCGCTGCGGCCGTTGTCGCGCCGGTGATTGCCCATGTTGAGGGGGTCTACCTCGACTGGTATCGCAACGGCGGGACGCTCCGGAGTGTCAGTCAGAAGGTTCAGTCATTTACTCGCGGCTTCGACGTCAAGGTCCACCTACAGGGGCAGGACGCTCTCCTGGCCAAGGACCTCGTACGCCTCTTGCGCGATCACCTGGCGGTCTGGCTCAAGGAACACGGTATCGAGCGGGATGTCGATGAACTGGTCCCCGAGGGTGGCGTCGTCATGCATGTGCTGCCGATCGGCGACCACGCACAGGACATTGCAGCGAACATCTCGACCATGGCGGGCGTGACGCTGGTCGGAGCCATCTTCGCCATTGTCTACATTGCGGCCCACGGCGCTCACATCCTCGTTCACCCCTGGACTGGAGTCCCGACCGCCGCTGTGTCGGCGGCTCTGGCTGCGCTGGGCTTCAACGCCCTGGAGGACTACCTCCGGTCCTGGCTCATGGGCTACGAGTGGGGGCCTGTTTCGCTAGGGGCCCTGTCGGTGCGGCTGTCCGAGCAGAACCTGCGTGACAAAATTACCCAAAGCCGGCAGGAGATGATCCGGGACATTTCCGGCCTGCTGAGCAAAGGACCCGAATGCACGACAGATGCTTGCACCTCCGGGCAGCCGGTAAGTAAACCGAAGTGGCAGACGCTCGACGAGCTGAAAGTCGTCGTCGTCGCACAGTTCGTGCAGGTGGTCGAGCAGGTGATCAAGGACCTCGGCGTACTCGAAGAGATTCGCAAGGCCGGGAAGTGATAACGGCTGATCGCGGTGGCGTTGGGCAACCAGCCCCTGTCCGATGCCGGCTTCGATTCTGGCCAGGGGCGGGCCGACCTTCGGCCACTCGGTGAGATGCCCGATGTCGGCCGAAATGATCGTCCGGTCCGGCCCACGCCGCTGCGGCCAGTCTGTGGCGAGAAGGGTCGAACTGGACAGGAAGACCACGGTAAGAGCGAAAACGGGTCACGGGAGTTCCAGTTATTCGAAGGAGGTGTTGTTGAGCGTTTACGAGGGGGTCACTGTTTACCGTACCGGGACAGGTGCGTCTCCCCGTGAATGTATCCCCCATCAGTGGCGGCTGCCGGCGATGCAATGACCTGTTCGCCCAGGGTCCACTCCTTGACTACTTCGAACATCTTTCTTGCTTTGGTGATCGCCACGCGGCCTTTTTCAGACACCGTAAGAAGGCCGTTATCCATCAAGATCGGCGAAGCAGACACGTCCCCCGGGGAAGAGCCGTTCCTCCGAGAGAATTCGGCCGGTCTTCGCCTCAGCGCTACCAGCTACGCCTTTAAACGGGCCGGACCTCGACCGGACCCTGACTCCGTACGTCCTCGACGCCCTCAGGCAGATCGCGGGGTGCTTCGTCCTCGTTCTCGGCAAGCCGGGGCTCGACGCACTCGCCGGGCTACAGGACCTGGCCCGGGGGGCGGGGGTTGCGGGGCGGCATGTGGCGGAGTCCGTCCTGAAGGAATTCGGTTACGAGGACACCCAATCCTCGGGCGTGGTGGACCGGCCGGTGACGGAGGGGTAAGACCGCCGCCCGAGGCCGCCGGGGCAGTTGAGACCCGGGAGGTTCCTTTTGAGCTCGATGGTCGTCCGGCTGGGGCCACGACCGAGGACGGGTGACGCCATGAGCCGCACCGACCGGGTGAAGCTGCTGTCCGGTCGCCCACTGGTGAGGGGTGTCGCCGCAGACCGTCCGCCCCGCCCACACCCTGCGCACCGGACCGGATCCCCCGGCCCCCGGGGCGGGAAGCGGACGCCGGGTATGGCCAGGGGCATGCAGGGCTAAAAAAGTGGTCCCCCACGGGCGGGACCACGGCCCGCCCCGGCGGCAGGCCCGTCATCGCGACACGGACACCCGGACCCGGGTGAGCCCCGGCGTCCCCCGGCCGACCTCCCGGACGGCCCGCCGGAGCCGGGCCATGAACCCCTTCCCGGTCAGGGCCCGGTAAACGGCTTCGGCCTCCCCGTCCGGGAGGTCGGCCGGGACCCGGACGGTCAGGTGCACCTCGTCGATCACCAAGTTCTTTCGCATCTCGGCCCTCCGGTCGGGCGGGGGCGGGACGGTCCCGGGTCCGGTCCGGGGTGGGCGGCCGCACGGGCTGACCCGCCCCCGACCCGGGGACGGTCGACCGGCCGGACGCCGCCCCGGGCCCGAACTCGACACCGCCCCGCCCCCGCCGTTACGCACCTCAGCCCGGGACGAGCCCGACCGCCCGGGTGGACGCCCGAACCCAGCACCGGGTGAGGGCGGCGGCCGCCCCGCACATCC
>JAQGHQ010000537.1 GCA_028288765.1 Gemmataceae bacterium
TATGGCATTCCCCGCCCCACCCGCGGCCGACCGGCCGGCCAGCTCCGGGGCACCGGCGCCCGCCCCGGCCGGCGCGGGCGCACCCGACCTACTCACGCAGGTCTCTCCACGAGCGACGGATGAGCCAGCCCGCGCGCCCGAAGCCCCGTCGGAGGGGCCGGAGGCGTCCCCACACCCGCCGGCAGGGGAACGGGAGCAGGCGGCAGATGGCCGGCGATGGGAAAATCGGCCCGGGGACTGCCAAACACTGACAAAAACTGACACGGGGCACCGGCCGGCGGCCGTTCGCCCCATCCCGGGGCATTCGCCACTCCCCGATCGCCCGGGGGCGGTCGAACCCGACCATCGGGTCCGGGAAACGGACAAGCCGAGAGACGGGCAGGTCGACCCCCGGTGGTCGTCCGCCTGCCGCTTCTATCCGCCCTGGCTCCGGGCGAGGAAATCGGCCCCCAGGGCTGCCAAATACCGACAAACGCTGCCAACGCGATCCGCTGTCGCCGGCCGGCAATCCGACCCGGTAAGTGAGGCAACCCGAACATGAAGCAGGTGAGGCAACCCAGCCCGAGGGCGACCACCCCCGTTGGGCGAGTGCTGGCTGGACGGGAACAAGATCCCGAAGAAGGCGGCGGCGAAGTTCGAGCGCGAAGGGCTGTACCTGATCCCCTGACGCGGTTCACGGCCCCGTCGTGGTGGTACCGCCCGTCAGGCTGCCCCCGACCAGGCTCACCTACCCCCGCGTTCGCGGTATAATCGTCGGCTACCATCCCTACCCCGCCCCGCTCCCGGAGGTCGTGATGCCCCACTGCTTGTCGCCGGTCGCCTTCCCCTTCCGCACGCTGCTCGCCGCAACCTTCGCCGTCTTCGTCGCCCTCGTCACCCCGGTGCCCGGCCGCGCTGCACCGCTCCCGGACATCGCCGAGCTTCCCGGCCCGGTGGTGATCGCCGGCGGGGGAAAGCTCCCGGACGACGTCCGCGATGCGTTCTTCGCCCTGGCCGGGAAGGACAAGTCGAGGATCGTCGTCCTCACGGCCGCCGCTGCCGATCCGAAGACCGCAGAACCCATGCCGGGTCAGTGGGAAGGGCAGAAACCCGCGTCGGTGGTGGTCCTGCGCGTCCGCGACCACAAGACGGCGGACGACCCGGACGCCGTGAAGCCGCTCGCGGACGCCACCGGGGTGTGGTTCGCCGGGGGGCCGACTGACCAGCTCCTCGTGCTGTTCCACGACACTGCCCTCGAGAAGGCGGTCAAGAAGGTACACGCCCGGGGCGGGGTGATCGGAGGGCCGTCGTCCGCCATGACCGATCTCTCCATCCATACCGGCCCGGGCACGACTCACGCAACGAAGGGGTTCGGGTTCCTAACCGGGTTCGCGATCAACATCTGCTCCGATGCGGGGGAAGGGCAAAAGGCGGTCGAACTTATGCTCGCCTCCCACCCGGCGCTCATCGGGCTGGCGATCGGCGAGGGGGCGGGGGTGAAGGTGAGCGGGCGGGCGGTCCGGGTGATCGGCGACGGGCGGGTCTCTGTGTGCGTGGCGGCGGGGGCGGGGAAGGAGGCGGTCGTGCAGCCGGCCAAGTCTGGCGACCTGTTCGACCTGTACCAGCTCCGGCGGGCCGCCGCGAACCGCGCGGCCAAAGACCCGTTCCCGCCGGCCAACCCGCGGCCGCCGGTGGTCGAGAAGGGGTCGCTCGTGATCGTCGGCGGGGGCGGGGCCGGGCCGGAGATCTGGAAGAAGTTCATCGACCTGGCCGGCGGCCCGGACGCCCCCATCGTGGTGATCCCGACCGCCCTCGAAGACCCGCTCCCGCCCGTGATCGGCGAGGCCGCGGCGCTGAAGCGGTTCGGGGCGAATAACGTGACGGTGCTGCACACCCGCAGCCGGACGGAGGCCGACGACCCGAAGTTCAGCGAGGTTCTGACGAAGGCGAAGGGCGTGTGGTTCGGCGGCGGCCGGCAGTGGCGGTTCGTGGACGCCTACGCGGGCACGCTGACCGAGAAGCGGATCCACGGGGTGCTGGCGCGGGGCGGGGCGATCGGCGGGAGCTCGGCGGGGGCGTCGATCCAGAGCGAGTACATGCCCCGGGGCCACCCGCTCGGGAACACGGTGATGGCCGCCGAGGGGTACGAGCAGGGGTTCGGGTTCCTCCCCGGGTGCGCGGTCGACCAGCACTTCTTCGCCCGCAAGCGGACGGCCGACATGACCGGCCTGATGAAGCTGTACCCGCAGTACCTCGGGATCGGGATCGACGAGGGGACGGCGATCGTCGTGACCGGGAGCACGGCCGAGGTGATCGGGAAGACCAGGGTCGGGTTCTACGACGCCAGGAAGAAGGTTGACGGCGGGACGGACTACGAAGAGGTGAAGGCGGGGGAGAAGTACGACCTGAAGGGGCGGAAAAAGGTAGAGTGAGATGATCGCCCGACCGAACGCGCCCCGCGGCGGAGCCCGGCCCGATGACGCCCACCACGACCGACCCGGGATCGCCCCCCCGCCGGCCCGCGCCGGCGGCCGGTCCGTGGTTCACCTGGCTCCAGCTGGCCTGGCTCGGGCTCCAGCTCGTCGGCCTGGCCGTATACGCCGGTGTGCTCGACCTCCAGACCCCGGACGAGTTCGGCCTGTTGTGGCGGGACCCGCAGGGCCGGAAGATGGCCGCGGGTGCGGCGGCGTCGCTCGGAGTGCAGACGGCGGTCTACCTGGGCGGATGTCTCGTCCTGAACTGGCTCGCCGCGCGGATGGGGCCACGGCGGCTGGCGACGTACCGCGGGCTGTGTGTCGGGCTGGCCGCGTTCTGCTTCGTCGCGTTCTACCTGCCGGTGACGTTCGTTCTCAAGGCCGGTCCGGCGGCGGTCCAGCTCCAGAGGAACCTGCAGGCCGGGTGAGCGGGGCCGTCTGTCCCGCTCACCGGTCGCGTCGTCACGGCTTGGCGGGTGGGACCGTGGGCGTCGGGGCCGGCGGATTGGCCGCCCCGGCGTGTTTCTTCGCCTCCTCGGACGCGGCCAGCGACTTCGCCAGCCCGACCCACGCCGCCTTCCGGTCCTGCGCCGTCGCCACCACCGCCAGCGTCACCCGCTTCTCCTCGGCCGTCGGCAGCCGGCCGACCGCCGCCAGGGTCACCGCCTCCACCACCTGCTCGTCCGTCCTCTTCGCCCCGAGCAGCTCGCCCACCAGCTTCTCCATCCGGTCCGGCGGGGCGGGGACTGTCGCGGTGTCCCAGATTCTGTACTCGCGCACAACAATCTGGGGCTGTAACCGCCGCACGACGGTATACCGCGGCTGCGTGTCGAGCGTGGCCCCCGCGAGTGGCGGGTCGAGCATCTTCTTCTTCCAGTCGTCGCCCACCTTCTTCGCCACCGCCGGGTCCTTGAGCAGCAGGTCGAGCAGCTTCTCCCGCTTCTTCGGGTCCTTGTCCTCCAGGAAGTACTTCTCCTCCAGAGCGGTCGGCCCGGCCCCGCGGGCCGCCCGGGTCACCCGGCCGAGGAAGTCCGCGTCCGTGTCCCCCACAGCCGCGAAACGGACGACGAACCTTTGCGTCGTGCCCGCGGCCGGCGGCGGGTCGGCCGCCCAGAGTAAAGGAGTTTCGGCTTCGGTCACCGGGTCGGACACGACCACCGGCGGCTGGTCCTCGATCAGGACGTCCAGGCGCTCTGTCTTGAGCGGGTCGGATTCGCCGGCCGCCCGGAGGTTGGCCTGCCCCCTGACGAGCCTCACCCGGGCTCGGTACGTCGCGTCGAAGTGTCTCTCCGGCTCCACGACCGTTCCCGCAGCACCGCCGTCGGAGTTGGCACCCGGGGTGTCAGTCGTCCCCAGGTTCAGGAATTTCTGGAAGAAGAGCCCGTCCGGGGGCACCGGGTTGGCGATCGACAGATCGAGGGTGCCGGTCATCTGGAAGTCGCCGCCGACCGTCTTCCCGTCCGGCAAGATCGTGAAGGCCGAAAGATCCGGCCGGACGCCGGCCAGCCGAACGACCCGCCCGGTCGCGGGGTCGACCACGCAGACCACCCGGACCTGCTCGACCGGGACCCCGAGTTTCTTCGCCAGGTACGCCCGGATGGTATCATCCGCGAGGAGCCAGTCGACCACCTTCCGCCGTTTCGTCCCGTCCCGGTCCGCCGCGAAGTAGCCCGTCTCGACCGGGGTCGGGAGGGTGCCGGTGAGGTCGAGGCAGAGCCGGCGGAGGAACGTCGGGTCGTCGACCGGCCCGACCGGTTTGGGCGGGCGGGGGGCACCAGCCCCCCGCGCCGGGGCGGGCGGCGGGGCCCCGGGGTCGTCCCCGGCCCGGGCCGGGACGAGCCCGAACCCGAGCCCCCCGGTCAGAACCAGCACGGCCAGGGCGGACGCCCCGGCGGCCTTCAGTTTGGCAAGCAACATCATCCGCATCACTCCTTCACAAAGGTGGACGGCGTGAGCGGACACGAGTCCGGTGACCCCGGCCCCGGCGGCCACCGCCTCGGCGGCCCTGACCGCGGTCTCGGCCAGCCCGGGGGCGACCACCCCGGCC
>JAQGHQ010000546.1 GCA_028288765.1 Gemmataceae bacterium
AAGGTTGCCACCCCGGCGGTCAGGGGGGCCGTCCCGAGGACGGCGGCCCCGTCGGCGAAGGTGACCGTCCCGGTCGGGGTCCCGGCCCCGGGGGCCACCACCCCGACCGTCGCCGTCAGCGTCACCGGCTGGCCGAACACCGCCGGGGTCGGCGCCGGCGTCAGGCCGGTCGTCGTCCCGGCCGGGGAGATGGTGGCGGTGGTGGTCGGCTGGGCCAGGGCGTAGTCCCGGGCGTCGGCCCCGGCCAGCGCGTCCCCGGCGGCCGTGACCGGCTTGCCCGGGCCGGCGTGGGGGTCGGCGAAGGCGGCCGACCGGCCGGCCGGGTCCAGCCCGACCGCGTCCCCGGGGACCACCCCGGCGAGCGCCCCGTCGGCGGTGACGCCGGCCGCCGTCGTCCCGTCGTAGGTCTTGTCGGCCGCCGCGAACCCGGTGACGGTCAGCCCCTTCGGGGCCACCGTCAGGGTCCCCGGCCGGTAGGTGATCGTGTAGTTCGACAGCCCGGTCCCGGTCGCCCCGGCCGGGGTGATCGTCCAGGCCGCCCCCGCCGCCCAGTTCCCCGAGGTGCTCAGGGCCGCGTCCGTCGACAGGCCGACCGCGCCGACGCGGTCGGCCCCGACCAGGCCCGCGACCGTGAACCCGGTGGCCCCGTTCAGGGTGGTCCCGTCGGCGTACGTCATCGCCACCGGGGAGGCCGTGACCGTGAGCGCCGCCGGGGCGACCACCTGGCCCGCCGACCCGCTGCTGCCGGCGAAGGTCGCGTCCCCGCCGTAGGTCGCGGTGACGGTGTGCGGGCCGGCCCCCAGGGCGGCCGTCGTGAGGGTGGCGGTCCCGTTGCTCAGGGTCGCGGTCCCGAGGACGCTCGACCCGTCGGCGAAGGTGACCGTCCCGGTCGGGGTCCCCAGCCCGGGACCGCCCGGGGTGACGGCCGCGGTGAAGGTGACCGCCCGGCCGTACACCGCCGGGGCGCCCGGGGTCGACACCCCGGTCGTGGTCGACGCCGAATTCACCGTCTCCCCGACCGACCCGGAACTCGACCCGAAGCTCGAGCTCCCGCCATAACTGGCGGTGATGGTGTGCGACCCGACCCCGGGCGGGGTCGTCGGGGTCCAGGTCGCGTGCCCGCCGGCATCGAGCCCGACCGCGACCTGGTTCACCCCGTCAACCGCGAACGTGACCGACCCGGTCGGGGTCCCGCCCCCCGCGGGCCCGGTCACGGCGGCGGTGTACGTCACCGGCTGGCCGTACGCCGCCGGGTTGGCGGACGGGGTCACGGTGGTGGTCGTGGCCGCCGGGCTGACCGTCTCGGTCAGGGGCGGGGAGGTCGACGGGTTGTACGTCCCGTCCCCGCCGTACGCCGCGGTCAGGGTGTGCGTCCCGACCCCGAGGGCCGTGGTCGTGAGGGTCGCGACCACCGCGGTCCCGGACACCCCCAGCACCCCGGTCCCCAGGACCACCCCCGCGTCGGCGAACGTCACCGCCCCGGTCGGGGCCGCCACCCCGGCCGTGACCGGCCCGATGGTCGCGGTCAGGGTGACCGGCTGGCCGGCCGCGGCCGGGCTCGGGGCCGCGGTCAGGGCGACCGGCGGGACGTCGGTGAGCCGGACGTCGGCGGTCGTCGACCCGCCGGCCCCGCCGCTCCCGGGGGTGTACCCGGTCCCGAGCTGGACGGTCACCCGGAACCCCTCGGTCCCCTCGACGAAGGCGTCGGTCCGGGCCGCGACGGTCAGGAACACCCCGGTCTGGTACGCCCCGAACGTGACCGTCCCACCGCTCCCCCCGAGGGACACACTCCCCCCCGACCCGGCGGTCAGGGTGTAGTCGGTGTTCCAGGCGGCCAGCGGGTCGCCCGTCCCGTCCGCCCCGAGCCCGAGGTTGACGGTCAGCGGCTGGGTCGTGTCCCCGCCCGACCGGTACACCCAGACGTCCCCTGACCCGCCCTCGGCCACCGCCAGCGACCCCGGCGACACCCACACCGCAGCCGTCCCCCCGCTCCCGCCCGACGCCCCGGTCCCGGTCACGGTCACGAGCGACGTCGCGGTCCCGGTCGCCGATCCTCCCCCGCTCCCACCCGACGCCCCGGCGTAGGACGCGGTCGCGGTGACCGTGACCGTGTACGACCCCGCCGACGAGTACACGTGCTTCGGCGCGACGAAACTGACCGCGGTCGACGACGTCCAGGTCTGGGCGAACCCGGTGGTGACCGGGCCCGTCCCGTCCCCCCAGTCCGCCGACAGGCCGACCGACGCCATCGCCTGGGTCGAGGTAACCGACCCGCTCGCCGTCACCGCCTGCCCGGCGGTCGGGTTCGCCGGGGTCACCCCGAACGTCACCGCCGGGACCGGCGGGTCGTTACTCGCGGCCAGGTTCACTCCCCCGGTCGCGTCCGCCCCGAACGGCCGGAAGTCGGCCGTCGGCAGGGCCACCAGCTGCCCGGTCGCCCCGCTGAAGATCTTGACCTCGGCCGGGATCCCCGGCCCGGTCCCCACGATCACGTCCGCATTCGGGTCGTCATCCACGTACGCCGTCGCCACCGTCACCCCGGCCGTCATCCCCGGGCCGAACGGGGCGAAGTCCCGGACCACCGACCCGTCGGCCCCGCTGAACACCTTGACCTCGGACGCCACCCCCGGCCCGGTCCCGACCACCAGGTCGGGGATGCCGTCCCCGGTCACGTCCCCGGCCAGGGTGTCGGTCCCGACCGTGACCCCGCTCCGGGTGGCCGGGTCGAACGCGAAGAACGATCCCAGCGGGCCGGCGACCGGGGTGCCGGTGGTGAGGTCGAAGACCCGGACCCGGGGGCCGCCCCCGACCCCGGCCCCGACCACCAGGTCGGGGTGCCCGTCCCCGGTCAGGTTGGTCGCCGCGGCGATCGTCACCCCGCCGGTGAAGGCCGGGTCGAACGCGAAGAACGACTCGACCAGGGCCCCGGTCCGGCCGTCGAACACCGCCACCTCCGGCCCGCCCCCGGCCCCGGCCGCGGCGACGATGTCCGGGACCCCGTCCCCGGTCACGTCCACGGCCGCCACCGTCACCCCGCCGGTGAACCCCGGGTCGAACGCGAAGAAGGTGCGGATCGGGGCGCCCGACTTCCCGTCCAGGAGCGTCACCACCGGGCCCCCGCCCGGCCCGGCCCCCGCCACAATATCCGGATACCCGTCAGAATTAAAATCCCCGGCCGCCACCCGCACCCCGCCGGTGAAGGCCGGGTCGAATACCGTCCGGGTGAAGGTCGTATCCCCGGTCACCGCGTCGACCCCCCGGACGATCGGCGGCGGCCCCTGGCCGGTCCCCAGGAACAGGACCGGCAGGGGGAGCGGGCGGCCGTCCGGGACCAGCCGGGCTTCCATCGCCTCCAGCCCGAGCCGGGCCCCCGGCCGGGGCCGCCGGCGGCCCCGGCCGAGCAGGGCGGTGAGGCGGTCGCGGAGGGTGAACAACGTTTCGAACAGGAGATACGCGCGCGGCAGGAGACGGACCTGGGCGGGGCGGCGCATGCGGGTCGTCCGGGGTGGGGACGGTGATAGGTCGGGTGGAACCGGGCCCGCGATCGGTGGGATGGGCGATAACAGGCCGGTTATGACGATGGGGTGGAGTGTAGCACGTGATCGCCCGGTCGTCGACCCCGGTCGGCCGGCGAGTTGGTTTTTTTCGGACACCGTCTGACGTTCGTGTGTTTCTGGCCGGGGCCCGGGTCAGCCCCGGGCGGCGAGGCCGGTCAGGAACGCCTCCCACCGGGGGACCACCGCGTCCGGGTGCCACCGGGCCGCCCCGGCCCGGGCGGCCGCGGATCCCGTCGCGTAGGCGACCGGGTCGTCCCACAGCCGGAGGACGGCGTCCACCCAGGGGGTCAGCTCCCCGGCGGGCGGGACGGACCGGGCGTCCGGGGTGTCCCCGGCCGGGAGCGGGAGGCACACCCCGCCGGCCCCGACCACCTCCGGCAGGGCCCCCCGGTCGCTCGCCACCACCGGGATCCCGTTCAGCATGGCCTCGGCCGCCACCCGCCCGAACGACTCCGGCCCGACCGACGGGACCAGGACCACCCGGGCCAACCGGTAGAACCGCCGCGGGTCCGGGGTGTTCGCCAGCCGGCGGAACGACGTCACCCCGGACAGGTCCACCCCGCACCGACCTAGCCAGTCGGTTCGCCCCCGGCCCTCGACCACCAGCAGCGGGACGTCCGGTCGGTCCCGGCCGAGGACCTCGGCCAGCCGGGCGAACCAGACCACCCCCTTGGCCGGCTCCGGGTTCACGAACGTCAGGTCCGTCCCGTCGCCCGGCCGGTCGACCGCCACCCGCCCGGTGTCGATCACCGGCGGGAGGGCCACGGCCTCGAGCCCGAGGGCCGCCCGGTGGTGGGTTCGGCTGAATTCGGACGGGACGACGACCGCGTCGTACCCCCGGAACAGGTCGGCGGACGTGTACGCCAGGTTGTGCAGCCAGAACCCGACCCGGGCCCCGGCCCGCCTCGCCCGGCCGAGCACCCCGGCGCTGGCCGGGTCCCCGCCGTAGGTCAGGACCACGTCCGGGCGGAACCGCCCGAGGACCTGGTCGAGGACCCCCAGGAACGCCCCCGCCTCGGCCGCCGTCGGCGACCGGGCGGGGGCCGCCGGGGCGGGGGCGAACACGGTCACCGGGAACCCCCCGGGGCCGGTGTCGGTGTGGATCGTGAACCCGACCGGGCCGGCCGTCCCGGGGGTCGTCCGAACCCCCGGCCGGTCCCGCAGGAGCTCGCCCACGGGCGGGGCCGCCGGGTCGTCCAGGACCGGACCGGTGAACGCCCCGCACAACCACCCGCGGGCGGCCAGGGCGGCGAACAGGTCCCGGGTGCAGACCGCCGCCCCGCTGGCCGGGTCGTGGTAGCAGTGGTACGACGCGAACAGCACTCGCGGGCGGGTCATCGGCGGTCCCGGGGACGGGGTCAGGGCGGGGGCATCGGCCCGGCCAGGTCGGCCCGGACGTACTTGACGACCCCGTGCCGGAGGTCGTGGACCACCGCCCCGAACAGGACGTGCCCGGGGAGCCGGGCGTCGACCCGCCGCCGGTCCGCGGCCGAGTGGTACTCGAGGAGGACCGCCCGGACCCGGGCCAGCCGCGGCCCGAGGGCCTCCAGGACCCCGACCTCGGCCCCCTCGGCGTCGACCTTCAGGACGTCCACCTCGTCCAACCCGAGCTCGTCCCACACCGCCCCGGCGTCCCGGACCCGGACCCGCACCCGGGCCGCCGGGCGGGAGACCAGGGCCGGGTCGAGGGAGTGGGCGGCCGAGTTGGTCGGGTGGACCAGGAGGTCGGCGTCGGCGTCCCGCCGCCCGAGCCCGACCGGGTGGACGGTCACCCCGGGGAGGCGGGCCACGTTCCGGCGGAGCAGGTCGAGGGTCGACGGGCACGGCTCGAAGCAGTGGACGACGGCGGCCGGGTGGTAGGTCAGCCGGGCGTACAGGGCGAACAGCCCGGCGTTCGCCCCGACGTCCAGGACGACCGGCGGGTCCCGGAGGACGTGGCGGGGGACCCCGCCGTACTCGTGCCGCTCGAACACGTCCCGGGCCAGCCACCCGAGATCGGCCCGGACCCACATCGGATAGCGGTCCGCCCCGCGGGCTATCTCGACCACGCTGACCCCGGGAGGGGGGTCGGGGGAACCCGCCCGGCCGATCCGAGCCAGGCTGTCGGCTCGAATGTAGTACCGGCCGCTCGGGTGCGGGACGGCGGTGAACCGGGCCCCGGCCCGGGCGAACCGCCGCCACAGGTCCCCGTCCTCGTCCCGCCACAGCCCCTCGTCGAACCCCCCGACCCGGGCGATCAGGTCCCGGCGGTGGACCACCCCGAGCGGGACCGCGATCGTCTCGGCGAACAGGAACTCCCGCCGGGCGGCCGGGTCGTACGGGGTGACCCGCCCGTACCCCGGGGCGCCCGGCCGGTCCTCGACCTGGTCGTACCGGAACAGGAGGACGTCGGCCTTGTCCCGGTGGTCCCAGGCCCGGGCCAGGTGGTCCGGGTAGAACTCGTCGTCGCAGTCCAGGTACGCGACCAGGTCCCCGCGGGCGGCCGCGAGGGCGGTATTCCGGGCGGCCGCCGGGCCGCGGTTGGCCGGGTGCCGGAACACCCGGACCCGGGGGTCGGCCGTGGCGAGGGCGTCCAGCCGGGCGGCGGAGGCGTCGGCCGAGGCGTCGTCGACCGCGAGCAGCTCCCAGTCCGGGAACGTCTGCCGGCGGACCGAGGCGACCGCCCGGTCGAGGAACCGGACCCCGTTGTACACCGGCATGACGACGGAGACGGCGGGCACGGGCGGGTCGTCCTGGCGTGTGGTTAGTCGGGGGTTCGTGCGTTGAGGGGGGATTGTACCCGGCCCGGATTGCCGTGGGAAGGCGGTGGTCCGCCGCCCGGACGAATGGCCCACCCCCCCGACGGCATCCGATCGTCGGCAAGCGGAGCCGGGGCCCGACGTCGCGCCCGGGGCGGTCGATCGGGGCCGCAACCGGTCAGTCCTCGCACGGAACGCCCGCCCACGCCCCGAGCTCGTCCACCTGGTCCCTCCGGGCCCGGCCCCGGACCGCCTCGGCCGCCCGCCCGCCGGCCGGCCCGAGCCCTTCCAGCTCGCCCAGCTGCCGGGCCGCCCCCGCCTCGTCCCCGGCCCTCACCAGGACCTCGGCCAGCCCCGCCCGCGCCGGCAGGAAGGTCGGGGCCTCGGCCACGGCCGCCCGCCACTCGGCCCCGGCCTCGGCCAGCCGGCCCTGCTCGAACAGCACCACCGCCAGGTTGTGCCGGGCCTTGTACCCGCGGAGCCCGGTGTCCACGCTCGCGAAGTGGGCCCCCTCCCGGCCGCCGATCAGCTGGCGGAGCGCCCGCTCCGCCCCGGCGTAGTCCTTCCCCTCCCGCAACAGGTTCCCCTCCAGGAACAGCAGCTCCGCGTCGTCCGGGTAGTGCTCCCGCCCGGCCCGGCAGGCCGCCAGGGCGGCGGCCCGGTCGCCGAGCGCGTGCCGGCCGTGGGCGATCAGGGCGTGCAGCTTCCGGACGATCGAGTCCGTCGGGTGCGACAGCGCCAGGCTCCGCTCCAGCGCCCCCAGGGCCGCCGGGACGTCCCCCAGCTCGTTGAACACCGACCCCAGGTTGAACAGGGTGAACGGGTCGTCCGGTTGCTCCGCCTGCTCCAGCCGCAGGAGGCGCAGGTCCCGGTCGAGCTTCCGCCGGCGGAGCCCCGGGTCGGTGTACCCGACGTGCCGGATCACCACGTCCGCCCACCGGACGTCGGCCCCGACCCGCCGGAGGGCCGGCAGGATCTGCTCGTGGACCCGGTACGTCCACCGCACCCGCCGGTCGTTCGGGAACAGCCGGACGTGGTCGACCACCGTCGCCGGCCCGGCCGGCTGCCCGGCCACGCACAGGCACTTCATCACGTACCCCGCGCCCCCCGCGGGCAGGGTCGCGAACAGCCGGGCGAGCCGGACCCGGTTGTCGGCGTCCACCCGGTCGTCCGCGTCCAGCCAGAAGATCCAGTCCCCGGTCGCGTGCCGGACCGACTCGTTCCGGGCCGCGCTGAAGCTGTCGACCCACGGGAACTCGAACACCCGGGCCCCGAGCTCGCGGGCCACCGCCCGGGTCCGGTCGGTCGACCCGGTGTCGACCACCACCACCTCGCTCACCAGGTCCCTCACCGGCCCGACGCAGGCGCGGAGGTTGTGCTCCTCGTCCCGCACGATCAGGCACAGCGACACCCGCGGCGGGGTCGCCGGCAGGGAGTCGCTCCGGAGGACGAGCGGGGCGGACCGCTCGTCGGCCTCCGCCCCGACCGGGAGTCGGCCCGGGTCGGCCGGGCTCCGTCCGTCCTCCGGCCGGCGGAACCGCACGGGCGTCCGGGTGCGCAGCTCCCGGACCCGGTCCTCGACCGCGGCCGCCGTCCGGGCCCAGGTCCAGCCGAGCGCGGCCCGCCGGCCGGCGGCCCCCCGCC
>JAQGHQ010000550.1 GCA_028288765.1 Gemmataceae bacterium
GACCAGTGCGACGAGGAGTCCGCTCATCGCCGCGCGGCCTCCAGGCCCGCGGCGGCGGGACGGGCCGCTGCCGTGACGTGCTCGAGGTCGCGGGCGGCGGCCAGGACTTGCTCGGCGGGCGCCCGGGCCGCGAGCGCGGCTTTGAAGGCCGGGTCGTGCAGGGCGAAGATCAGCCGGCCGAGCAGCCGCAGGTGGTCCCGGGCGGTCGGGGTGAGGAGGGCGAACACGACCCGGACGGTACACCCACTCCCGTTCCAGACGATCGGCTCGGCCGGGAACGCGACCGCCAGCATGGGCGGAATGGTCGTGTGGATCAGCGGGTGGCGGGGGTTCGGGACGGCGATCCCCTCTTGCAGGTAAGCCGACCCGACCGACTCCCGGCGGAGCAGGAGCAGGCGGAGGTCGTCGGCCGGCAGCCCGGTGATCTTCGGCAGCCGGGTGGCCAGGACCGTAAGGGCGTCCTGCCGACTCGTGCCCGCGAGTTCGTGGTAGACCCCGCCGGCCCGGATCGCGGCTTCCAGGCTCGGGAGCGAGCCGTTCTGGTCGTCGGTCGGGAGGGCCCCGGGGTCGACCGGGACCGGGTGGTCGGCGAGCCATTCGAGCAGGTCCACCGGGTGGGCCCGGTAGTGCCCGCGGACCTCCCGGGCCGGCAACCCGCCGTCCCGGATCCAGCGGTAGACCGTCCCTTCGGGCACTCTCAAGATCGCGGACAGGTCGCGAACGGAAAGAAGCATCTGCGTCACTCTTGCGGGTTCGACGTGACGGCGGGTGCGGCCGGGGCGGGGAAAATGAGACGGGCTGGTCGGGGCCGGCAGCACCGGATCGACTGTGTACCTGAAATACCACCCCGGCGGGCCGGAGTCAATCAACCGGCACGCGGAACAGGGTCGTTAAAACTTCGTTCGGGATAGTAGTCCGCTCGCCCGGCGGGGATCGTATTTCGAGCGGACACGGACGAAGAAATGACCGCCCGCGGAGCGAGCGGGCGTTTCTTCGTCCGCGAGTGTGGTCCGCTCGCTTTGTCGACATCCACGAGGATTTGCGTCTCGCGGATTTCGACCATGTAAGCGGACGACACTCTCCGGTCGTTTCGATTTCTTCACACCCTCTCCGCGGGCGGGCGGCTGGCGGCAGCCCCGTCGGGCGCGGTTACTCCCCGACCGGGAACAGCTTCTTCAACTCCTCCGGCGTGACCCGGCGGCCGTACTCGCACACCTCGAACGCCTCGGCGAACTTCACCCGCTTGCCCTTCTCGGGCCCGTAGACCGCCACCAGCGCGTCGCGGTACGCGTCGGCCTCGGCCTTCTGTCGGGTCTCCCACTGCCCCCGCAACCACTTCTTGCGGCCGGCTGGGTCCGCCGCCGGCGGCACCCCCGCAACGAACGCCGGGCTCCCGCTCGCCCCGCCCTCGTATACCTGCGACTCCAGTTCGTGGATCGCCTCCAGTTTCTGGTCGAACACGTCGTCGACCGAGACCGCCACGTCCGGCCGGAACGGGTACGGCTTCCGGAACCGGTCGCTCGAATAGAGGAACACCGGGTTGTCTTTCAGGGCCGGCACCTCCGGGCAGAAGAACGGGACGGTCACCATGAACGCCGCGTCCTGCACCAACACCCCGACGTACCGGTGGTCCGGGTGGTAGTCCCAGGGGCGGTGGGCGATGACGACGTCGGCCTTCCAGTCGCGGATCAGCCTGGTGACCCGCTTCCGGTTTTCCAGAGTCGGTTCGAGTTCGCCGTCGTGAACGTCGAGCACCTGGGTCGTCACCCCGAGCCTCTTCGCCGCCGCCTGCACCTCCGCGGCCCGCCGTTTCGCGAGCAGCTCCCCCCGCGTCTCCCAGTGCCCGATGTCGCCGTTCGTGACCGACACCAGCTTGACGTGGTGGCCGGCCTTCGCCCACTTGATCGCGGTCCCGCCGGCCTTGAACTCGGCGTCGTCCGGGTGCGCGCCGAAGACGATGATGCGGAGCTTGGTGTCGTCCTTCGGGCGGGGGTCGGGGGCGGACTCGGCCGCGCCCGGCGGCGGGGTCATCGTTAGAAGAGCGCCGAGGACGGCGGGAACGAGACGAGACATGCGGGTGTCCTCTGGAGGTGGTCCGGAATCCTGCTGATTTCCGGCCGGGGATGCGGAACAATGCGTGGACTCGCCCGGCCGGATCATACCCCGCGGCCGACACCGGGGCCACAGGCGCCCCTTGCCTTCCAAGGAACCCTCTCATGGCCCACCGCCTACCCCGTCTCCTTCCGGCCGCGCTCCTCCTCGCCGCGGCCGCCGCGCCCGCGGCCGCCCTCTGGCTACCGTCGCCCGAAGAAATCGCCGTCCGCGGGCTGATCGGGACTCCGGTCGGGTTCCGGGAATATGCGTTCACCGGCGACACGTTCCCGCCCGTGGCGTTCTCCCCCTCGCCGGAAGCCGAGAAGTTTGCCGGCCCGTTCAAGGTGGCCGCCGCGTTCTACGACCGCGACGCCCGGAAAGTGGACCGGCCCGAGAAGCCCGGCCCGTACTTCGCGGTCGTTACCATCACCCCGAAAACCCGCCCGCCGCTGACCCGGTACGCCACCCTGTACCGGGTCGTCACGCCGGCCGCCGCGGCGACCCCGGCGGACCTCTCCGAATCCCTCGGGATCGACCCGAAACGAATCGACCGGCAGACGGAGCTGATCGCCCAGACGACCAAAGGGCGGCCGGCGGATCAGCTGCGGTATGACCAGCGGTACGTCCGTCTTCTCGCCGGCCTCGCGGTCATGCCGCTGACGCCAGAACGGCCCACGAAGCAGACCGATGCGTTCGCCTACGAGCGCCAGGCGTGGGTCACCGTCCGCCGCAGGATCACCGGGCTGGACAAGGAGTTCCCGCGGCCGTTCGACGGGCCGGCCGTCATCAAGGGCGACCCGGCCCCGGTGGTCCGCGCGGGGACCGCGGCCGAGGCCGGGGTGAAGCCCGGGACCGCGGCGAAGATCGACGCCGTGCTCACTGACTGGGCCGCGAACGACGACCAGGCGTTCGCGGTGTGTGTGGTCCGCCGGGGCGTGATCGTCCTGCACAAGGCCTACGGCACCCGGGACGGGAAGCCGATGACCGTGTCCACCCCGAGCTGGATGGCGTCGGTCACCAAGCCGATGGCCGCCACCCTGATGCTCATGCTCGTCGCCGACGGGCGGGTAGGCCTGGACGACCCGGTCGAGACGTTCGTCCCCGCCCTCCGCGGGGTCAAGGTGCGGAAGCCGCTCCTGGTCCGGCACCTCGCCACCCACACGAACGGGCTGGAGGAGCGGCCGGCGAACGGGGACGACACCCTGAACGACCTCGAATACCGGGTCGCCGACTCCTACCCGCTGCTGAAGGTCGGGCGGGGGTGGGCGTACAACGGCGGCGGGTACGCGCTGGGCGGGAAGGTCGTCGAGAATGTGTCCGGGGAGGCGGTCCCGCTGTTCTACAAGCGGCACCTGCTCGACCCGCTCGGGTGTACCGGGACGGAGGTCGCCGGCACTCACGCCGACGCATTCAGTGTCCCGCTCGACATGGCGAAGTTCGGCCAGATGCTGCTGAACAAGGGGGCGTACGGACAGTACCGGTTCCTGTCGCCGGAGGTGTTCGGGCAGATGCTCCCGCGGCGGCTGACCGCCGAGCTCGGGCCGGACGCGACCAAGACGTTCGGGTTCGGACTGGACGGACCGGTGCCGCCCCCCGGGTCGAAGGCCGGGCGGACCTTCGGGCATGGGGCGGCAAGTGCGGCCACGTTCTCGGTGGATGTCGAGAACGAACTGGTGGTCATCATGACCCGCAACCGGATGGGCAAGAACCAGGACAAATACAACGGGAAATTCTGGGACGCGATCCGGGCCGGGCTCGATCCGAAGCCGTGAGATGAGAGAAGTGCAAACCCGGCCGTCACAACGAAGTGAGCCGTGGGGAACACTCCCCACGGCTCTGGTGAGTCCAAGCAGTCCGCCGGATCAGGCCGAGGCCGAGTTCCGCTTCAGCCACCGGGCCCGGCCGATCAGACCGACGAACCCAATCCCGGCAAGGACGGCGCCAGGCGGAGCAGGGACGCCCGCCGACCCACCCCCGCCGGTCGGGATCAGGGTCAGCTGGTCCTGTTTCCACGGGTTGCTCAGCCAGACGAGCTGGGAGTTCGGGAACACGCTCGCGAAGCTGGGCTGGCTGCCGAGGGTGTCCAGCCAAGTCTGCGCGGTGGAAATGGCCGTCGGGTCGGCCGAGATCACCTGCAGGTTCCCGGCACTCGACCCGGTCAGGGTGAGGTTCGTGTTCGAGTCGTAAATCAGCGCCCACAGGGCCAGCTGGAAGGCGGTCGAATCGGTCGACCCGGTGAAGCTGGCCGATTTCTCCCAGGCGGTGCTGTAGTGTCCGGCGTATAGCTCGGAGATCGCGAGCGCCTTGGTGGTGTCATTCAAGGCCACGGCGACGGAACTGGTCGTGTAAGTGTACGAGTTCCCCGTCGCAATCTGCTGGGTCAGCTCCGAGCAGAAAGTCGTTGTCGGGTTCGGGAACAAGGAACCGCTCGAAGGGCTAACCTCGTGCCAGTAGTACGGCCCCGGAATGGCGTTGATCGTTTGAGCGCTCGACCCGGAGCCGATCTGGACCTTTACCGCGGAAGAGGACGCTGTCGAATCGAAGTTCAGCTTGACGCTACCGGCCGACGCCCGCGGGGAAGCCGCGAGGAAGCAGGTTGCGACGGCGGCCGTCAGGCACACACTCAGCAGTTGGGGGCGCATGGGCGTCTCTCGGTGGGAAGTTCGGGGATGCTTTGCACGATGGAAGAGTCACAAACCGCGCACACAGCAGAACCGGCTCACCCTCTGCAATTCGCACTCCACCGTAAAGTTGTAACATTGCTGCTAAATTGTGTAAACGGCAGAAACAGCAAATCCTGGCATACAATTGTCGGAAGTCGAGTCGGGTTCCGCCGGCTGTTACGGTTGTGCAGCGCGTGAGGGGTCGATTCCGGACCTGTTGCCCCGGGAGAGCGTTATGGGACTCATTCATCTCGTGCTGGCGAGCGGGGTCGTCCTGATTCCACCGGATGTTCCACCGCCGGTGGGTGCGCCCTGGCCGGTGGAGGTCGCCCCGCCGCCGCACGTGCCCGCCCCTCCGGTCGCGGTCGTGGCGGTCCGGGGCGGGTATCAGGTCAGCCTGAACCGGGGAATGGCCGAACGGTTGCAGGACATTCTCGACCGGACTGACGAGAAGCAGATCGCCACGGCGTTGCGGGACCTGGCCAAGGAAAAAAAAGAGGGGGCGAAGCCCGACGAGGACACGGCCGCGACGCTCGAACTCGTCGCGTTCGTGGTGTCGAGCCAGCTGCCCGGATTCAAAAAGGCGATGCGGGAGAACATGGGCCCGGGCGGGGTGGTGATCACCATGACCGGCCTCCAGGCCCCGGCGGTGAAGTTCCGCAAGCCCCGCCCGCGGCTGGAGCGGGCGGTGGGAGCCGTCCGCGGGGCGATGCCGCTGATGCCGGACGATGCCCGGGAGGCGGTCGAAGCGCTGCGGGCGGTGGCCCGGACGACGCCCCTGTTTTGGAAGGTCGACCCCCTCGAATAGGCGAGGCTTCGCGCCGTCAAATCATCAAGCCCCAGGGCTGAATGGCCGGGGGCTCCGGCATTTGACGTCGCGTCTTGAAGACAGAACGACGTGAGGGCGCCTGCGTTCCGGTCGGTTATACTGGGGCAACGCTCGCCCCGTTTTGAGCGAAGCCATGCCCAACATCACCCGGCAAATGCTCCGCGACTACCTCCACGACGCCCTGCCCGAGGCCGAGATGGCCGCGGTCGAGAAGGCGCTGCGGGGGTCGCCGGATCTGCGGAAGCTGTTGGACGGCGAGCGCGACGAAGAAGACCGGGGCGATCACACGGTCGGGGCGATCTGGCGGCGGGAGCGGGTCAGCTGTCCGGCCCGGGACCAGCTCGGCGGGTATTTGCTCGGGGCCGGCGACCCGGACCTGCTCGACTACGTGGAATTCCACATCAACGTGATCGGCTGCCCGTACTGCCAGGCGAACCTCGACGACCTGAGGAAGCTCCAGGGTGAGTGACCCGGTCGGCGGCGGGGAGACGGGGGCGAACGCTTTTCCACCATGCGAACAGTCTGCGTCTTCTGCGGCTCCGCGATCGGGTCGACCCGGGTGTACGCCGCCGCGGCCCGGCAGCTGGGGGTAGAACTGGTCCGGCGGGAGCTCGGGCTGGTCTACGGCGGTGGGCGGGTCGGACTGATGGGCGAGGTGGCGGCGGCCGTCCTCGGAGCCGGCGGGACGGTGGTCGGCGTGATCCCGCACGCCCTGGCGGCGAAGGAGATCGCGTTCGCGGAGGCGACCGAGCTGATCGTGGTGGACACGATGCACACCCGTAAGGCGCTGATGGCCGACCGGGCCGACGCATTCGTGGCCATGCCCGGCGGGTACGGGACCTGCGACGAGCTGTTCGAGATCCTGACGTGGGCCCAGCTCGGCATCCACCGCAAGCCGGTCGGGCTGTTGAACGTGAACGGGTTCTTCACCCCGCTGCTCGGCTGGCTGGACCACGCCGTCGGCGAAGGGCTACTGAAGCCGGCCCACCGCGACCTTTTGCTGGTGTCGGAGTCGGTGCCGGACCTGCTCGACCAGCTGGCCACGTATACCTCGCCCGTCCCGGTCACGAAGTGGGTCGAACCCGAGGAGCGGTGAGACCCAGCCCCCCGACCCGCTACCGCGCGACAGCTTGTAACTGTGCCTCTTCGCGGTCAATTCCCTACTACGCCAGCACGTCCTTGACCACAGTCCCGCTCACGTCGGTGAGCCGGAAGTCGCGGCCGTTGTAGCGGTAGGTCAGCTTCTTGTGGTCGAGCCCGAGCAGGTGCAGGATGGTGGCGTGCAGGTCGTTCACGCTCACCCGGTTCTCGGCGGCCTTGAAGCCGATCTCGTCCGTCGCCCCGTAGCTGACTCCCCCCTTCACCCCGCCGCCGGCCAGCCAGAACGTGTTGGCGTGGGGGTTGTGGTCCCGCCCGCCCGAGCCCTTCTGCGCGATCGGCAGCCGGCCGAACTCCCCGCCCCAGATGACGAGCGTGTCCTTCAGCAGGCCCCGCCGGTCGAGGTCGGCGAGCAGCCCGGCGATCGGCTGGTCGGTCTCGAGGGCGAATCCGCCGTGGTTCTTGACGATGTTGCTGTGCCCGTCCCAGCTCAGGTCGTTATCCATCCCGCCGGAGTAGATCTGCACGAACCGGACCCCGCGCTCGACCAGCCGGCGGGCGGTCAGACACTGCTTCGCGAAGTGCGTCGCCTTCGGGTTATCGAGCCCGTAGAGCTTCTTCGTCTCCTCGGTCTCCTTGGCCAGGTCGAGGGCGTCGGGGGCGGCCATTTGCATCCGGTAGGCCAGCTCGAACGTCTCGACCCGGGCGGTGAGCTCGGCCTCGGCCGGGTGCCGGTCCAGCCCCTTCTTGTTGAGCCGGGTCAGAAGGTCGAGCTGGGCCCGCTGGCGGTCGGCGGGAAGGTCGGTCGGTCGCGCCAGGTTGTCGATCGGCTCGCCCTGCGGCTTGAACGCGGTCCCCTGGAACACGGTCGGGAGGAACCCGGCCCCCCAGTTCAGGCTGTGCCCCTTCGGCACCCCGCGGCCGAGGGTGTCGTACATGACGCAGAACGCGGGCAGGCTCTGCGACTCGGTCCCGAGCCCGTAGGTGACCCACGACCCGACGCACGGGAACCCCATCCGGGACATCCCGGTGTTGATCTTGAACAGGGCCGGGGAGTGGTTGTTCGAGTCGCCCCAGAGGGAGTGGACGAACGCCATCTTGTCCACGTGCTTCGCCATGTGCGGGAACAGGTCACTCACCCACTTCCCGCATTGCCCGTGTTTGGCCCATTTGAACGGCGACTTCATGAGCGGCCCGACCTGGCCCGCGAAGAACCCGGTGGCCGGGTCGAACCCCTTCAGCTCCTGCCCGTCGCGCTTCTCGAGTTCGGGCTTGTAGTCCCACGTGTCGACGTGCGACGGCCCGCCGTTCATGAACAGCCAGATGACGCTCTTAGCCCTCGCCCCGAAGTGCGCCGGCTTCGGGGCGAGCGGGTTGGGCGCGACGGCCGTGTCGGCCCCCCGGGCCTCCGCCCCGAGCAGGTCGGCGAGGGCGAGCAGGCCGAACCCTCCGCCGGCCCGCGCGAGGAACTCGCGGCGGGACCGATACGCGGGCGGCGGCGGGGCGAACAGGCGGGGGATGTCGCGCATGGGGGGAACTCGGCTTCAGGCTTGTGGCGGGAGTAGGTTGCGGAGGGTGTCGAGGTCCGGGGCGGGCTCGATGGCGAGAAGGAATGCGTCGAGCGCGGCAGGGTCGGTCACAGCCCGCACCCGCGGCATGAGATCGAGGCCGGGTCGACCGAACTTGAGCTTCAATCCCAGTTCGATCCCCGCGTACAGCCCCTCGGTCCGGCCTTCGGCCCGGCCTTCGGTCCGGCCTTCGGCCCGGCCTTTGGCCAGTCCCTCTTCCAACCAGATTCTCTCGATGGGTGCAATAAACGGCATTTCCCTCTCCTTCTCGAACCGATCCATCTCGTCGCGAAACAGGTTCTCGGGGATCGGCGGTAGAGCCATCATCCAGCCCGTAGGGCCGGCTGTGCCGGCCTCCGAGACGAACCCCACGCCCGGCCAGCCCACCGGAGGTAGAGGACCCCGTTCAGGTGCCGTGGTGTCTGCCTTTGCGGCGAAGCCCTGGCCGGCACAGCCGGCCCTACGGGAAGGTTTTGTAGGGCCGGCTGTGCCGGCCGTCGTCCTCACGTTGGTGGTCCGCTTCATTCCCCGACCGTGTCCGCGATGCCCGAGAAATCGAACCGCCGATCCTCTCCGACATCACCTGATCCCCAGGATCGGTCGTACACACCTTCCCGAACCCACCGGTGAAAGGTACTCCACGGCCACTCCGCGGGATTCGTCGCCCGGCCATGTTTGACCGGATTGTAGTGAATGTAGTTCAGATGCTTCTCAAAATCGGTTTCGTCGCGGATTGTGTGCTCCCAGAATTTTGGTTGCCACACGCCGCGACGCCCATCTCGCCCCCGGCCTGCCGAGACTGGTTGCTCCCTCCCTCCCGCGTCCAGCCAGTGTTTCGTGAATTCCTTCTTCACCCAGGCCCAGCGAGTTGAATAATTCGAGTCACCGGCCGGGAGCGTCCAGATCGCATGAATGTGTTCCGGGAGAAGCACGAATCCTTCGACGCGGAATGGCCACCTGGCTCGTGCCGCACGGAGGAACACACCAAGAAGACGCCGTGCGAGCGGGGAACAAAGAATCTCTGCACGCTGTTCGGTCACCAGCGTGAAGAAAAACGTGCCACCGGGAACGAACCAGCGACGGAAGTCGGGCATCGGATGCTTTTTGTAGGGCCGGCTGTGCCGGCCGAGGCGACCGCGCACGGGGGCCATCCGCCGGCGGCCGTGATGCGAACGCGGCCGACAGCCGGCCCTACGACCGAGGCGACCTCGCCCCGGGGCCGTTCTCCCGGCCGCCGGGACGCACACCCGGCCGGCACAGCCGGCCCTACGGGAGGTACAGGAATTCGTTCAGGCAAAACAACACCTGGCAGAAGTCGGCCAGGGCGGCTTCGCGGGCCGGGCCGGTCTGTCCCTTAAGGAACCCGACCGCGTCACCCAGTTCATCCGCGGTCGGCGCGCGGCCGAGCGCGATCCGGTACGCCCGCGCGACCGCCTCGGCGTCGCCCGCGCTGCCGTCGCCGAGGGCCCGCTTCGCAAACCCCTTCGCCGCCGCCCGGACCTGCAGGTTGTTCATCAGGTGGAGCGCCTGCGGGGCGATCGTCGTACTCGACCGCTCGCCCACCCCCGCCGTCCCGTCCGGGGCGTCGAACACGATCAGCGCCGGGATCAGCTTGCTCCGCTTCATCGTGAAGTAGACGCTCCGCCGCCGACTCCCCTCGTCGAGCGTCCCGGGACCGAACATTGTCGGGTCGAGCGTCCCGCCGACCGACAGGATGCTGTCGCGGATCACCTCCGCTTCGAGCCGCCGGACCGGGTAGCGGCCGACCAGCTTGTTCTCCGGGTCCGCCTTCGTCTTGGCCTCATCGCGTGCCGAACTTTGCCGGTACGCCGCGCTCGTGACGATGAGCTTGTGGATCGGCTTCAGCTTCCACCCGTTGCGGATCAGTTCGGAAGCCAGCAAGTCGAGCAGCTCCGGGTGCGACGGGGGGTCGCCGCGGAGGCCGAAGTCGCTGACCGTCGGCACCAGCCCGCGCCCCAGGTGGTGCTGCCAGAGCCGGTTCACGATCACCCGGGCGGCGAGCTGACCGGCCCCGTGGGTCGGGTCGGTCAGCCAGTTCGCGAACGCCGCCCGCCGGAAACTCGTCCGGCTCCCGGCCGGCGGGGGCGAAAGCCACCGGGTCTGGCTCTCCGCATCGGGCATGAGCACTTGTAGGAACGACACCGCGGCCACCCCTTCCTTCTGGGCCGGGTCGCCGCGGCGGAGAAAGTGCGTCTCCTTCAGGAAGTCGTCGCCCTGCGAGTGCAGCCGGACCGGCGGTAGCCCCTCGCTCGAAATGAGCGACTTCACGAGGTTCGGCTTCGGGGCCTTCGCCGCGTGGTCGGTCTCGGCCTTCGCGAGCGTCTGCCACTCGACGTCCTGCGGCGCGTACCACTTCAGGAGGGCGGCCGTCTGCTGCGGCGTCCGCTTGCCGGCCGGGACGGCGAGCGCGGCCCGGACGGCCTCGGTCGTCGCCGGGGCGGTCAGCCCGGGCTTCTCGGCGCTGCTCAGCGACACCCTCGGGCGGCCCATCCCGTGGCCGGTGTTGTTGTGGAACCCGAGCGTCAGGGTGATGACCGTCCCGCCCGGGAATCCGACCGGCTTCTCGAACGCGAACGTGGCGGCGTGGTCCTTGCCGAACTGCGGGTCGACGGCCCACGAGCTCGTGACGTTGTCGTCGATCGCGGCGGCGACGGGGAGCCCCTTCTGCTCGAACGTCGCCCGCGGGTCCGTCAGCTTCACCCGCTCGTCGGGCTGTTTCTTGTCCTTCGGCCGGACCGCGACCTTCAGGTCCGACAGGGCGAAGTTCCCGTTCGTCGCCCGGCCCGGCCCGCTGCGGACGAGCGACGGGTGCGCGAGCGCTTCGAGGCGGAGTGATTTGATCCCCACTTCGGTGGTGGTTACCACGAGCGTGAGCGTCTCGGTGGTCGGGTTCTTGCCCGAGACGAGGATGCTCCCGTCGTCCTGTTTCGCGAGCGTCGCCCCGCCGGCCGACTTCATCTCGGCGATCTCCGGTAGCACCCACTCGACTGCCGCCGGTTTATCGCCACGGGCCTTCTCCCACGCCGCGAACCGGGCGGGCAGCTGGTCCTGGTCGAACCGCCGGACCGCCTCCGCGAACGGGGCGTGCTCGGCGTCGAAGGCGGCTTTTGCCGCGCGGTACTTCGCGGGTTCGAGATCGATGTCGACCTCCGTCCGCACGGTGGTGGTGAACGCGGAGAGCATCCGGTAGTAATCCCGGCTCGGGACCGGGTCGAACTTGTGGTCGTGGCACCGGGCACACCCGACCGTGAGGCCGAGGAACGTGGTCCCGACGTTCGCGAGCACGTCGTCGAGCTCGTCGTACCGGTGCTTTTCGACCTCGTTCTGGGTGATCTGCGTGCTGTGAACGCCGGCCGCGAGATACCCGGTCGCCATCAGGGCGAGCGGGTCGGCCGGGGCGAGCTCGTCGCCGGCGATCTGCCACCGCGCGAACGTATCGTACGGGAGGTCGGCGTTCAGCGCCTTGATGACGAAGTCGCGGTAGTGGTACGCGGTCGGCCGGTCGTAGTCGTGCTCGAACCCGTGGCTCTCGGCGAACCGGACGAGGTCGAGCCAGTGCCGCGCCTGCCGCTCACCGTAGTGTGGGCTGGCGAGGAGCTGATCGACCACCTTCTCGTAGGCATCGGGCGAGGTGTCTTTCAGGAACGCGTCGGCCTGCTCCGGGGTCGGGGGGAAGCCGATCAGGTCGAGGTACACCCGGCGGAGGAGGACCCGCTTCTCGGCCGGCGGGTTCGGCTTCAGTCCGGCGGCTTCGAGCCTGGCGAGGATGAAGCCGTCGACCGGGTTTCGGAGTTCGGGTTTCGGATTTCGGGTTTCCCGCGAGAGCGGCTGGAACGCCCAGTGCTTCCTGGCGTCGTTTGGGATGACCTTCTTCGTCCACGCCGTCGCATCGTCCTTCCCGAGGAACGGCTTATCGTAAGGGGCGCCGAGGTCGATCCACTGGGCGATCTTCTGGATGTCCGCGTCCGGCAGCTTCGGCCGCTCGTGCGGCATGTGAGGCTGCTTCTCGTGGGCGATGACCTGGTACAGCAGGCTCTTCGTGTGGTCGCCGGGCACCACCGCCGACCCGCGCGGCCCGCCCTTGAGGAGTGCGTCGCGGGTGCCCATGTCGAACTCGCCTTCCACCTTCTCGCCGCTATGGCACTTCAGGCACTTCGTCTGGAGGAGGCCGCGAACGGTCGTCTTGAACAGGTCCGTCCCCTTCGCCATCTTCGCGGCGTGGTCCGGGTCGACGGGTTTGTCCTTGGCGGGTTGCCGGGCGTGGGCGGGAGGGACGGCGAACAGGGCAACGAGCGACAGGACCGGCAGGAACCGGGGCAGAAGCGATAGCATCGGCGGGACCTCGGCGCGGGCGGGACGGACGGCCGATCGGCGGGATAGAAAGTAGCTTACCCGCGTCGGGGTGCGAAGTGAAGCGGATCGCGGGCCGCCGCTCATTCCGTTCCGAGCACTCGATCGACCACCCAGCACCCGCGAGCATGCGGCCCCGGCCCGCGACAGTGGTCGAAGACAGCAGGGTGCTCGCACCCGGCGTCCTGGAGGGCGTCGGCCAGGATTGGCATCGCGGCGAAGGCGAGGTCGTCCTCGGTTATCCCTGACCCTCCGGCTTCTCGTTCGACTCGGGGGGCTGACGCCCCCCGCTCACCCTCCGCTTCCGGAGCTCGTCGAGCCGTTCCTTAATCTTGGCCTCGAACCCGCGGTCGGTGGGGTGGTAGTACTCGACGTCAGCCGGGATGTACTCCTGGTCCACCCATCCGTCGCCGAAGTTGTGGGCGTACTTGTAATCCGTCCCGTGCCCGAACTCCTCTTTCGCTCCGCGGTAGTGCGAGTCGCGCAGGTGCTTCGGCACCGGCAGCGTCCGCCCCTCCTTCACATCCTTCGTCGCCTTCCCGATGGCCACCGTGCAGGCATTCGACTTCGGGGCCGTCGCCAGGTAGCACACCGCCTGCGACAGGTTCAGCTGGCACTCCGGCAGCCCCACCCGCTCGACCGCGTCCCACGCCGCGTTCGCCACCAGGATCGCCTGCGGGTCGGCGTTCCCCACGTCCTCCGAGGCGAAAATCACCAGCCGGCGGGCCACGAACCGGGGGTCCTCCCCGCTTTCGAGCATCCGCGCGAGCCAGTACACCGCCGCGTCCGGGTCGCTCCCGCGCAGGCTCTTGATGAACGCCGACGCAAGGTCGTAGTGCGAATCCCCAGTCGGGTCGAAGTCCATGACCTTCCGCTGAATGGAGTCTTGCGCGAGCGGAAGGTCGAAGAGGATTTCCGACGGCCCCGGCGGGTGGGGGGCATGAGCCCCCCGAGTCTTCGCCTCGCGTTTCGGCTGCCCGGGCGTGCCCTCGGGGGGCTCATGCCCCCCGCTCGCCCGGTTCTCCGGCGCGAGCGCCGACTTCACCCCGATCTCGACGGCGGTCAGCGCCCGGCGGGCGTCCCCGTCACACACCTCGCATAGGAACACCAGCGCGTCGTCGGTCAGACGCACGTTCAGGTTCCCGAGCCCCCGCTCCTTGTCCACCACCGCCCGCTGAATCAGCGTGCGGATGTGGTCCCGCGTCAGCGGCTCGAAGGTGAAGATCTGGCTCCGGCTCAGGAGCGGCGTGTTAATCGCGAAGAACGGGTTCTGCGTCGTCGCCCCGATCAGGATGACGACCCCGTCCTCGACGTCGGGAAGCAGCACGTCCTGTTGAGCGCGGTTGAACCGGTGGATCTCGTCGAGGAAGAGGATCGTCCGCTCGCCGTGGTCTTCGAGGTGCTGTCGGGCCTCGGCGAGGAGCTCGCGCACCTCCTTCGTCCCGGCCGAGACGGCGTTCAACGGCTTGAACCGGCTCTTCGTGTGGTTCGCGATGACGTGGGCGAGGGCCGTCTTCCCGCTCCCCGGCGGGCCGTAAAAGATGAGCGAGTTGAGCCGGTCGGCGAGGAGCATCCGGCGGAGCAGTTTGCCCGGCCCGAGGAAGTGTTCCTGGCCGACGAACTCATCCAGGGCCCGCGGCCGCATCCGGGCCGCCAGCGGCCGCGCCCGCGCCCGGTTCTCCTCCCGCATGTTGTCGAACAGGTCCACTGACAGCCCCCGGATTTGTCATAACGTCGTAAAGTCGAAGGTCGTAAAGTCGTAAAGTCCCGGAGCGGGTTTTTTGACATTACGACGTTACGACTTTCGACGTTACGACTTTCGACGTTACGATGTCTCCCATAAACAGGATAACCGGATGAACACAGGATCGGGAATCCTGGTTGATCCGGTTATCCTGTCGAGACTGTCTTCCGATGCTTTCCGCGATGGAGACTTCGGCCTGTCACTGCCCGAACATGAGCCAGCCGCCGACCAGCCCGACGGCCAGCATGACCAGTCCGACCCCGGCGAACAGCAGCAACTTCTTCCGGTCGCTCTTCCGCGGCCCGGGGTCATCGTCCGGCCCGGCGGACCGCCGGACCCCCGGGGCGGCCGGTGACCGGGTGGTTTCGGACACCGCCATCGCCAGGGTGTCCTTCGCCGCGATCGACGGGTTAACCTCGCCGGAATCCGAGAGCACATCTCTCCGGGAGCCCACCCCCAACCGGCCGGAACTGACCCCGGTCGCGAGGTCGTGGAGGCTCGAATCCGGCCCCGACCCCCTGGCCAGGTTCGTCCGCGACAACCCGGCCATCACGCGGACGCTGTTCCCGAGCCACGGGGAGAGGGCGGCGATCACCTCGGCCGGGGTCTGATACCGATCGGCCGGCTTCTTCGCCAGCATCTTCGAAGCCACCGCGGCCAATTCCTTCGACACCGTCGGGTCAATATCCGTCATGGGCGGGGCCGACCGCATCTGGTGGTGGAGGAGCTTCTGAGTCGTGTTCCCCTCGAACGGAGGCTTTCCGGTGACCAGGGCGAAGAACGTCGCCCCCAGGCTGTAGATGTCCGCCCGGATGTCGATCCGCGGGGCGTTCAGGGCCTGCTCGGGGGCAATGAAATCGGCCGTCCCGACCACCGCCCCGGCGTCCAGTTTCTCGGTCAGCTTGTGCTCCGGGTCGGTGAACGACCGGGCCAGCCCCATGTCGAGGATCTTGATCGCCCCCGACCGGTCCCGGATCAGGTTGCCGGGCTTGATGTCGCGGTGGACGAACCCCCGCTCGTGGGCGTGCTGGAGCCCGGACGCGGTCTGGGCGACCACGTCCGCCGCGGTCGCCGCCGGGACCGCCCCGGCCCGGTCGAGGATCTGCTGCAGCGTTTCTCCTTCCACGTACTCCATCACCAAGTACGGCACGTCGTTATGGCGGGAGACGTCGAAGATCCGGACGATGTTCGGGTGGTCGAGCGCGGCGGCGGCCCGGGCCTCCCGGAGGAACCGCTCGTTCGCTAGCTTCTGGTCTTCGTCTCGGGGCGCGACCAGGATCTTGATCGCCACCTTCCGGTGGAGGTCCCGGTGCTCCGCAAGGTACACTGCTCCCATCCCGCCGCGGCCGAGCTGGTCGAGAATGACGTGCGCGCCGAGGACGAACCCCTTGTGCCGACCCTGGAGCAGCTGCTGGACCTGGAACCGGGTGAGCACGCCTTTCTTGACCAGCACGGCGGCCGCCTTCGTCGGCTCGGGGGGCAGCGCGGCCGGGTCCGGAACGGCCGCAGCCAGCTGGTTCGCGGAGGCAATCCCGCTCTTTCGGATCAGACCCAGCAGTTCCGCGGAGGACCTGGGAGGTACGGGCATGGCCGCTCGCTTTCAGCACAGAGGGCGGGCCAACGATAGACGGAGTTTGATAGTGTCAGTCTAGATCAGAAATCGTAACGGTGCCGGTGGCAGGGAAAGGATATGGCGAAGTCATAAGAGGAGCGAGACGGTTTGGGGGATGCGTGGAGGGCTGATCCGGTCAACTATCCCCTTTTCCAAGCGGGGAAAGGACTTACGAGTTGGTAAACAGCTCATGGCTCGGTTTTCTCATTCGGGCTCACTCGGGCGAGCTCCGATGCGAGGTATTGCCACCTCACCATAATATTCGTCAGTGCCGGGGACCGGACCGAGCCGGGCGGCCTGATCGGGTAGGTCCGGCGCGACGCGGATCAAACCGAATGCGACCGCCTCATCGGTTTCCTGTATCAGTCCTTATCTTTGGTCGACCATCTTCTTTTACCTGGGCCCTCCGTGGCCCCGTGAGTCGTCCCTCTTCGCGCCTCTTCTCACGCCTTCGCCTGTTTGCCGTGTTTGGTTTCCGGCGCGTCGGCCTTGGTCGCGTCGAACCAGGCGTCCTCGAACACGATCCGCTCTTTTTTGGTCATCGCCATGTTCGCGGTCAGGGCTAGGATGGCGTCGGCCATCGCGACCTCGCCGTGGCACCGGGGTATGATGTCGGCGTGCTTCAGGTGGCCCGTCGCGGTATCCTTCTCGTAGCTGACCGGTTGCTTCAGCTCCTGCCACCGCCGCAGGCAGTACGCGAAGTGCTCCATCTCGGTCCGGTACCCGCGGACGGCGCTGTCCCAGGCCCCGGCCCCGGGGGCCTTGCTGATCGCCGCCCCGCCGCCCCCGCCCCAGGTCGAGGTCGCCTCCATCGCCGCCTTCCCGCCCCCGGCCCCGGTCACCGTCACCTTCGTGTCCCGCCCGCCGCTGTCTTTTTTGCCCGGCTCCGGCTCCTTGTACAGGTAAACCTCCGCCTCCTTCGAGATGATCATGGTGCCCCGGCTGCCCATGACGCACTCGCCGTAGTCCTCGAAGCTGTTCGTGTTGAACGACGAGTAGGTGACGACCACGACGTTGCTCTCGTCCTTCCCGCGATTCTTCCCCTTCGGGTGGTTCGGCCCGGGGAACTCGAACGTGACGAACACCCCGTCGTCGCTCTCCCGGTCGTTCCGCCCCGGGCCGTAGAAGAACTTCCCGCCGATCCCGGACACCGCGAGCGGGTGGACGTGCCCGAGGATGATCGACGAGGCGTCGAGCTGGTGGCTCCCCAGCTCAGCCATCAGCCCGCCGCCGGTCTTGTCGTACAGCCGCCAGCGGACCAGCTCCTCGACGTTCTCGAACCCGTACTCCTTCACGTTCCCGAACGCCAGATCCTTCAGCTTTTCCGGCGACAGGGCGAGGGCGTCCTCCCGGAGGATCGGCTTACACCACCCGTCCCGGTAGTACGGTTCCTTGAACCCCGGGGCGAACTTCGCCCGCTCCGCGTCGGTCGCTGTGAACGGCCACGAGTTGTTCCGCGGCCACTGAGCCCGGATGTGCTTGACGTCCCCGAGGACCCCGGCGTTTACCACCTCCAGGGCGTGGGCGTACAGGGTGCTGTAGTGCCGCTGGTGGCCGATCGAGAGGAGTAGCCCCTTGTCCTGGGCGTACTTGATCATCCCCTTGCACTTGCCGATGGTCCGGGCCATCAGCTTCTCACAGAGGACGTGCAGCCCGGCGTCCATACACGCCTTGGCGATCACGTCGTGGGTGTTCAGCGGGGTGGCGATCACCACGGCTTCCAGCCCGAGCTTCTTCGCGTCGCCGAGCAGCGCGGAGACGTTGTCGTACTGGGCGATCTTCTTCGCCGTCTCCGCTCCGTACACTTTGTTCAGCCCCTTCCGCGGGCCGGTGTCCCCGTCGAAGATCCGCTTCATGTTGGACGGCCGGATGTCGCACACCGCGACGATCTCGTTGAACTCCTGGTTGTGGTCCCCGACCAGTACCCCGCCCTCGTCCCCGCACCCGATCAGGGCCGTCCGGACCGCCTTGTTCCCCTTCCACTCGTGGTATCCGTAGTAGACCGCGGCCGACACCGGCACGACCGCCCCGGCAGCCAGCCCGGCCTTCAGGAAGTCCCGGCGGTCCGGCTTCTTCGGGTCGGTCCCGCCGACCACCATCGAGTTCATCTTCCCTTCCCGAGCCAGGTCACCGGTCGCCTGCTCGAAGTTCGCCTTGCCCGTCGCCTTCTGCTCGGGCGTCAGATCGAGAGCCATGATTTCTCACTCCGGGAAGGGTGATCGATATTGTCGGGGATCGGGGTCGGTAGTGTAAACGGGTGAACGGTTGTCAGGGTCGTCCCGTGCCGCCCGGGGTCGCGGAGGCCCGCCCAGGGCTAAAGACGGCCGCCGCTCCGCGGCTACGCCAAGAACGGTCGCCGCGCCAGATTCTTAGCCCCGGAGGGGCGTTCGTTCTTAGCCCAGGGCGGGAGCCCTGGGCGGCCTATGCGGCCGGCGGGGCCTATGCGGCCGCCGGTGCCTACGCGGCCGCGGGGCCCATGCCACCGGTGGGGCCTACGCCGCCGCCTCGGTCTTGCGGCGGCAGCACACTCGCATCAGGAGTGCGTCGAGCCCGAGCCACCGGCCGGTCGGCATGCAAGCCAGGGCGAGCAGGGCCAGGCACTCGATCGCGTTCTTGTTGACGAACAGCGGGTTCCCTTCGGTGTTCGGCGGCGGCGGGTACCACGGGAACGGTGGGTGGGCCAGGTACGTCATGACCAGGAACCCGGCCCCGAGCACACACATCACCCGGGTGAGCAGGCCGGCCATCAGGCACCCGCCCACCCCCACGAGGAACCACATCGTCACCTTGTCCATCAACTGCCCGCGCGAGGACTCGGTCGGCACCTCGACCGCCTTGCCGCCGTTCAGGTCCTTCTTCAGCTCGGCGACGAACGCATCGGCGTCGCGGGCCAAGTCACTCTCGGCGGTGACGAGATCGGTCCGCAGCTCGGCCGCCTTCTTCTGGTCGATCCCGTTCCCGTTCCCAAGCCCGGCCGCCTGCCGGTCCTCCTCGGCCTTCACCTCGCCGCGGAGCCACTCCAGGTGGGCCAGCCGCTGCGGGGCGGTGAGCGAGGCGTCCCCGGTCATGTACTTGACCTTGGTATCCCGGCCGTCCACCCCGTACACCCACCTCGCGTACTTCGCCTTCGAGGCGGTGATGAGGGCCGGGGCCGCCTCCTTGAACGAGTCCATCTTCTTCCGCGCGGCCTGCCGATTCTTCTCGGCCGTCTCTTTCACCTTCGCCTTGTCCGCATCGGTCTTGGCATCCTTCCGCCCCTTCTCCTCGGTCGTGTCGGCGGCCTTCAGCTCGGCCTCCGCCTCGGCCTTGATCGCCGCCTCGGTCTTCTCCTCCATCGCGTCAAGGTCCCTGGCGACGGCCTCCGGACAGGCCGCCGCCTGGTCCTCGGCCTTGAGCTTGGCGAACGCCTCGGGGGTGTATTCCTTGGTCGGGTTTACCTTGGCCGCGATGACCGATTCCGGGTCGGCGAACTGCCGCCGCATGAAGCCCCCGACCGGCCCCGGGGCGACCTTGAAGTAGGGCTCGCTGCTGAACACCCGGTTGGTCTCGGTCGGCCCGACCATGTGCGAGTGGATCTTGTGCATTCCCTCGAAGAGGAACTGCCAGCCGATCGCCAGCCGCAGGGCGAGCAGGAAGAATACGCGGCACGACCACTGGTTCTGGGCGGTCGCCACGATCAGGGCCAGGAGCGTCCCGCCCAGCCCGGCGTAGAGGATCGGGAGCGGGATCGAGAGGTCGGTCATGGGTAACAGTCCGAGGGGGCCGTTCCGGGCGGGGAGTACGTCGTCGGGCCGAGGTTGTACGTCGATAGATCAGAAGAACCTAACCCCCCAACCCCCTTCCCTAAGAGGGAAGGGGGAGCAAAACCGCCTGCTTCTTCCTCCCCTCCCTTCTTAGGGGAGGCGCCGGGGGAGGGGTTTCTTCCGGGACCTAACCCTCCCCCCCTCTTCCCTGAAAAGGAAAGGGGAGACGGATACGGGTTCTCGGACAGCACCACTGCGCTCAACCGGGGGCGGGTCCGGGTCAGCCGGTCCGCGCCCGCCGCCCCGAGGACGAACAGGGCGGTGGACATCGCGTCGGCCTCGGCGGCGGTCGGGGCACACACGCTCGCGCTGGCGGTGCCTTCGGCCGGGCGGCCGGTCCGGGGGTCGAGCAGGTGGCCGAGTTTTCGGCCATTGTACTCGAAATACTGGAATGTGGCCGCCGATGTACCCAGCCCGGCGTCCGCCAGCCAGACCGTGCCGAGCGACCGCCCCTCGGCCCACGGGTGCTTCAGCCGGACCCCCCAGCCCCGCGGGTCGCCCGGCGGCCGGCCGATCGCGTACACGCTGCTCCCACCCCCGTGGAGCAGGGCGGAGTCGATGCCCCACCGGCTCCGCAGGAGCTCGGCCGCGCGGTCCAGCGCGTACCCCTTCCCGACCGCCCCGAGGTTGAGCTCCACCCCCGGCACCCGGTACTTCACCGCCCGCGCGGCCGCGTGCAGGATGACGTGCCGCATGCCCGTCCGCGCCATCGCGGCGGCCTGCTCCTTCGGGGTCGGGACCCGGCCCTCGCGGCGGTAGAAACCCCACGCCTTGATGACCGCCCCGGTGGCGATGTCGAACGCCCCGTCCGTCTCCCGGGTCCACGCCGCGCAGCTGGTGAACAGGTCGAAGAGCTGATCTTCCACCACCACGGGACCGGCCGCGGCTGAGCTGTTCAGCCGGGACACCTCGCTGTGGTCGCGGTAGACCGTCATCTGGTCTTCGAGTTCGTCGATCAGGGCGAGAGCGTCCTCGGCGGCGGGGACGGCGTCCGGGCGGCCGTATGGGATTGCGACCTCGAACGTCGTGGCCATCGCGCGGCGGGAAACGCGGACGAGGGCGAATTCACCGGGGGGCGGCGGGACGTTGTCGGGGTCCGCGAAAGGGGCGAGAACGGCCCCGGCCGTCTGGATGAGCGGTGGCGGGTTAAAAAAGCGGCGGCGGTGCATGGCGCGGGCGGGCGAAGGAACGCTGCGCGATCGACTTCCGATTCCCCGGGCGCGGGCGTCGCGCGATTCGTGTCGGCGGCTCGAAGAGCGGCCAAGACGGCCGCGCTCCCGGTGTGAATCCTCGTCTACCCCTCGGTCATCTGGTCGTGGATCATCGGGTCGAGGTGCTTGGTGTTCCGCTCGACCGCCAGCACGATGGTCCGCTCCTCGACCCCGTCGGCGCTGGTGGCCACCGCCGGGATGATCTGCCGGCTGTCCGGCAGGCTGAAGAGCATGGTGAACGTGCCGTCCGGGCGGAGCTTGACCGGCTCGTTCTGGAGGGTGACGTGGGCGGTCGGGTCGGTCTTCCCGTAGACGATCAGCTCGGCGTCGATCTCGAAGAAGAACTTCTTCAGACTGCCCGGCAAAACCGCCCCGGTCCCGAACCCGGTCTCCTTCGGCGCGCCCATCGGCCGCCGGAGCCGCTCCTCGAACAGCTCCTTCAGCTCCGGCTGCCCGGCCGACTCGAACCCGGTCGACATGGCCATGATCCGCTCGGCCTTCTTCGAGTCGATGTCGGACCAGCCGACGTCCAGGGCCTCCGTGCTCCCGGCCTTCGGCGGGGTGACCACGTTCGACCGGGCCAGGACGAAGAAATCGCCGCGCCGCGACAGGTAGCCGATGTCCGCCCGGTACGACCGCGGGGGCTGCGGGACGTCGATGTACCAGTTGTTACACCCGCCCTGGACGATGATGTCGCGGACCGGGGTCTCGGACGTGCTTGTCGTGTCGCTCGAGGTGACGTCGAACAGGCGGATGATCGGCCGGGCCCCGTGCCAGTCCTGCTTCAGCGCGGCCTCGGCCCGCTGGACCGACTGGTGGGTCAGTTCCCAGTAGGCGTGCAGCCAGAACGGGTCCGGGACCATCATCAGGATGCGGTCCTTGGTGTACCCGCCCGCGGCCGGCTTGCCGGCGGACAGGTCCTTGGCGGTCGGGATGGGCGAGGGCATCGGGGGAAGGGACGGGGCGGACTTCGGGGCCGGCACGACCGGCGGCTTCGCCGCCGCGGCCGGCTTGGCCCCGGCGACAGGCGTCGGGGCGGGCTGCGGGCGCAGGATGGGCGACGTGGTCGGCTTCACCGCCGGCTTGGGAACACCGGCCGACCCGTTCCCCTTGGGTGCGGTTCCGCCGAACGCCTCGCCGAGCCGGTTGACCGGTTTCGCCGGGTCGTGGGTCCCGTTCACCGCCGGCTTCGCTGCGGCCGGGCCCGGGCCCGTCGGCTTTGCCGGCTTGGTCACCTTGGCGGCCGACTTGGCGGCGGGCTTGGGAGCCGCCTTCGGGGGCTCTTTCGAGACAGGTTTCGGGGCCGGATTGGTCGTTTTGGGGGCAGGTTTCGGGGCCGGCTTGGCGGCCTTGGCGGCGACCCGGCTGATGGCCCGCACCAGCTCGTCCTTGGTCATCCCTTCCCACCCCCGGACGCCCCGGCGGCGGGCCATGTCGGCCAGTTCCTTCTTCGACCGGTCGCTCAGCGGGCCTGCGGTACTCATCGTGCAGCCACTCCCCTCGCCGTCGACCGACGGCGGATGTGGGACGGTCTGATGGCATCCCTGCTGGTTGACTCCCGGGGGCCATCCCGGTGAGAGCAAGGCGAGCGTCCCGGTCGCGGCAGGCGACCTGCAATGCGGGCCCCCGCCGACCGGCCGAACCCGTCCATTCTAGTAACCAGTCCAGTCGGGTGATAGTCCCGGAACAGGTCTTCCGGACGATCCCGACACCCGCCACATTGGTGAAAGACCTTCGACACAGCTGTCACGGGCGGGGGCCGGTAGGGCAGGGTGAAACCAGAATGAACGAAGGCAGCCTCCCAAGACCGGAGAGGTTGCCTTCCGTGCCGTCTCGCAGGATCGAGCGGAGTCGGCTCGAAGCGGGACACCGTCCCGGGCAAGGTTCAAACTTCACACCCACGGCAATCGGTTTCCACTCGGGAACGCTGGGGCCGCAGGTTGGACACCGGACCATACAGATGGCGAAGGTGGGCCCTGGTTGTGAGGAACATCCTAGGAAATTCGTGGTCTAACTGTCAACGCGATTTATCCATTGGATCCACTCGGACGACTAAGTTTGCCCATTTCTCCGGCCTTGTCCGTGCTCGTGGAGCCGGCATTCGGCGCAAGGATTTCGCCTAATTACCAGGCGGTCGCGGACGGTGCCGGACTTCCACAACAATCCGCAACAAATTTCCTATCAATATGTTGCAGTCAATACCTTCGGGAAGCGGCCGACCCTTGTGAAATTTTTCACGAGATGGCGATTGACTTTGGTTTCCGAAAACCCACAATACGCCTTCGCACGAATACCCCAGTTTCATTGGCGGGTCGTTCCGAGCAACGTTATGGCCGCCGACCGACCGTCGAACGGGCCGCGATTGCCGATCGGCCTGATGGTCATCGGGTCGGAGATGGCCGGATTTACCGTACTCGGGGTGATCCTGGATCTGCTGGTATTCGGCACGCTCCCCTGGCTCACGATCGGGCTCACGGTACTCGGGTTCGCGGCGGCGTTTTACCATCTGGTCCTGCTGACCCGAGGTAAAACCAAGCCTCCCGCCAGCCCGCCGCCCCCCGGGAGGCCGCGGTGACCCGCAAGCTCCTGTTCATCACCGGCCTCCCGGTCCTGATCGGGGCTTTGGTCGCCGTGCCGGTCGGACTGGTCCGCGGGCCGGCCCAGTGGGAGTTCGCGGCGATCGCGTTCGGGTTGTGCGTGCCCACGGGCGTCGTCACCCTGTGGCTCGCCGAGTACCTGAGCCGGCAGTCTCCGTACGGCCGACTGCTCGGACTGATGATCGGGACCGGCATCCGGTTGGTCGTCGGGTTCGGCGGGGCGGTGGCGGTTCTGTTCCTGACGATCCCGGAAGACCCGGCCGGGCGAGTCGGGTTTCTGCTCTGGGTGCTGTTCGCCTACCTGGCGACCCTGGTAACCGAAACGGCCCTGCTCGCGCGCCCGGCCCCGGCCGGCGCCGCGAAGATGGATGGCGGGAGGTCGATCCGATGACGCTGTTCGGCAAGGCGACCATCGACCCGTTCGGCCACGTCGTGGATAACGACCACATCGAGATCTTCGAGAGCCTGGTCGTCCACATTCCGTCTCCACTAAGCAAGTTCCTAATCTTCCTGCTCCTGGCCGCGGTGCTGGTCGGGGCGGCGGTGATCTGGGTGGCCGGGAAGATGCAGTCCGGGGAGCCCCCCCGGGGCCGGCTGTGGAACCTGATCGAGAGCCTGATCTTCTTCGTCCGGGACAAGATCGCCCGCCCGGGGATCGGGGAGGCGGAGGCGGACAAATACCTCCCATTCCTGTCCACCCTGTTCCTGTTCATATTTGTTTGCAACCTGTTCGGGATGATCCCGTTCCTGCCGTCGCCGACCGCCCACATTTACGTGACCGGGGCGCTGGCGGTGATCGCGTTCTTCGTGATTCACTCCGGCGGAGTGAAGGAGCACGGGCTCGGCGGGTACCTGAAGACGTTCGTCCCGCACGTCCACCTGGAGGGCCCGGCCAAGCTGATGGGCCCGTTCCTGATCGGCGGGATGGCGGTGCTGGAGTACCTGACCGCGTTCATCCGCACCGTCATCCTGGCCGTCCGGTTGTTCGCCAACATGCTGGCCGGGCACACCGTGCTCTTCATGATCCTGTTCTTTATCAAGCTGGTGGCCGACCCGGCGTACCAGATCGACGTGGCCAGGGGCCAGGACTGGATGTACTGGCCGGTGTCGGCGTTCAGCGTGGTGATGGTGGTCGCCCTGAGCCTGCTGGAGTTGTTCATCGCCGGGCTCCAGGCGTTCGTCTTCACCTTCCTGACTTCGATCTTTATCGGGCTCGCCAAGCACCCCCCCCACTGACCCGGGTTCGGCCGCCCGCGAGCTCAATACCGGACCGATGCGTATCCTCCAGCACCTGATCTGAAAGGAAGAGATTGCCATGCGGAACCTGATCGTGATGGCGGCGGCCCTGGTCCTGACCCTCGGGCTGGCTGGTGACGTATCGGCCCAGGCTCCGGCGGCCGGGCCGACGAAGGTGGTACACAACACGACTGCCGCCTTGGGGATGGGGCTGAGCGTGATCGGGATCGGCATCGGGCTCGGGTTGATCGGGTACGCCGCCCTGACCGGGATCGCCCGCCAGCCGGAACAGGCCGGCGCCATCCAGGGGGCCATGTTCATCATCGCCGGCCTGGTCGAAGGGGCCGGGATCATCAGCCTGGTCCTCTGCCTGGTAACGATCTTCGTTTGAGGCCGGGTCCCCGCGCCCCCCACCCCACTCTGGAGGCTGTCCATGCGGTCGCGGCTGTCCGTCCGTCCGGTACTACCGTTCGCCCTGGCCGTCGTGTCGGTCCTGGCCGTCGTCGGGGTCGCCGCGGCGGCCGGCCACGGCGACGAGGAGAAGAGCGGCGGGCTGAGCTTCCTCCAGCTCCACCGGTACGATCTCGGGATCTTCACCCTGATCGTATTCGGGCTCCTGGTGCTGATCCTCCAGCGGTACGCCTGGCCGAAGATCTCGGAGGGGCTACAGAAGCGTGAGGCGGTGATCCTCGGGGCCCGGGAGGACGCCCAGAAGGCCCGGCAGGAGGCCGAAGAACTGCGGGCCAGGCTCCAGAAGGACTACGCAGACGCCCACGACAAGATCCGGGCGATGCTCGACGAGGCCCGGAAGGACGCCGACGCCCTGCGGGCGGCCGAGCGGGAGGCCGGGGCGAAGGACGCCCAGGCCGAGCGGGAGCGGGCCCGGAAGGAGCTGAAGGCCGAGGAGGAGGCGATCCGTCTGGAGCTGCGGGAGTACGCCGTCCAACTCGCCTCGATGCTCTCCGCCAAGGTCATCCGCCGCGAGCTGTCGCCGGAGGACCACCGCCGGCTCCTCGCCGAGTCGCTCGCCGAGTTGAAGAGCGGGATCGTGAAGGCGTAGATAGGACAGTCGAAAGGTCGAAAGTCGTAAGGTCCAAAGCAAAATCAATCGACGTTACGACTTTCGACGTTACGACTTTACGACGCGGCCGACGGACGACATAAGGTTCAACCCATGCCCGAAGCACCCGAAGTCGGCCACGAGAGCGTCCTCACCGCGAACGTCCGCCAGGCCCGGATCGCGCGGGTGTACGCGGAGGCGATCCTCGCCGTGGCCGCCCGCGACGGCCAGGAGGACGCGGTCGGGGCGGAGCTCGACGCGTTCGTGACCGATGTGCTCGGGAAGGACCCGAAGGTGGCGGCGTTTTTCACCTCCCCGGCGGTCAGCCGGCGGACCCGCGAGCCAATCCTGGCCGCCGCCCTGACGAACACCGCCTCCCCGCTCCTCGGGAAGTTCCTCCGCGTCTTGAACCGGAACAACCGCCTCGACCTGCTGAAGCAGGTCGCCGCCGCGTACCGCAACCTACAAGACCGGCGGGCCGGGCGGGTCCGGGTCGTCGTCCGGTCGGCCGTCCCGCTCTCCGCCGACCAGCAGCAGGACCTCCGCCGGACGCTCGCCGCATCGCTCCACAAAGAGCCGGTCCTGGACCTCCGGACGGACCCCGATCTGCTCGGCGGGCTGGTCGTCCAGGTCGGCGACAAGGTCTACGACAGTTCCGTGAGGACCCGCCTGGCGGCCCTCCGCATCCAACTGACCGCGCGAGGCACCAATGTCGTTAAAGCTTAACCCGAGCGAGATCACCTCGATCATCGCCGGCCAGATCGACGCGATCGGCCAGCAAATCGAGGTCAGCGAGACCGGCCGGGTGCTGGAGGTCGGCGACGGGATCGCCCGGTGCTACGGGCTATCCGAAGTCATGGCCGGCGAGCTGGTCGACTTCCCCCAGGCCGGGGTGAAGGGGCTGGCATTCAACCTCGAAGAGTCGTCGGTCTCGGTCATCATCCTCGGCGACTACCTGAAGGTCACCGAGGGGATGGAGGTCCGGACGACCGGCGAGCTCCTGTCCGTCCCGGTCGGCGAGGGGATGATCGGGCGGGTGGTGGACCCGCTCGGCAACCCGATCGACGGGAAGGGGCCGATCGTGACGACCGCCCGCCGGGCGGTCGAGTCGCCGGCCCCGGGGATCGTGGACCGGCAGCCGGTGAAGCAGCCGCTCCAGACCGGGATCAAGGCGATCGACGCCATGACCCCGATCGGCCGGGGCCAGCGGGAGCTGATCATCGGCGACCGGAAGACCGGGAAGACCGCGATCGCGATCGACACCATCGTCAACCAGAAGGAAGAGAACGTCGTCTGCGTGTACGTGGCGTGCGGGCAGATGGAATCGAAGGTCGCCGGGGTGGTCGAGCGGCTCCGGGACCTCGGGGCGATGGACTACACGATCGTGGTCGTCGCGTCGTCGGCGGACGCCGCCCCGCTCCAGTACATCGCCCCGTACGCCGGGGCCGCGATCGCCGAGTACTTCATGTACGACCGGGGCCGCGACACCCTGTGCGTGTACGACGACCTCTCGAAGCAGGCCGCCGCGTACCGGCAGCTGTCGCTCCTGGTCCGCCGCCCGCCGGGCCGCGAGGCCTACCCGGGCGACGTGTTCTACTGCCACAGCCGGCTTCTCGAGCGGTCGGCCAAGCTGGCCGAGCACTGGGTGATCGTGCCGAAGGACGCCGACCCCGCGAAGGTGGACGCCGGCTGGGGGGTGAACGCCAAGGCCGACCCGACCCGGCGGCGGAACCCGGGTGAGGCCGGAAAGGTGTACGTCGGGCCGGGCGAGGCCGGCGGACTGGAGCAGGCGAAGCACGACCTGAAGGCCCATTTCCCCGATAGTAAGATCGAGAAGGTGCCCGGGACCGGCGGGTCCCTGACCGCCCTGCCGATCATCGAGACGCTCGAGGGCGAGGTGTCGGCGTACATCCCGACGAACGTGATCTCGATCACCGACGGCCAGATCTACCTCCAGCCGGACCTGAAGAACGCGGGCGTGCTGCCGGCCGTGGACGTGGGCATCTCGGTCTCCCGGGTCGGCGGGAACGCCCAGATCCCGGCGATGAAGGACAAGCGGGTGGCCGGCGGGCTGAAGCTGACCCTCGCCCAGTTCCGCGAGCTCGAGGCGTTCTCCCAGCTCGGGACCGAGCTCGACCCGGCCACCCAGCGGCAGCTCGACCGCGGGATCCGGATGGTCGAGATCCTGAAGCAGCCGCAGTACAAGCCGATGAACGTGATCGACCAGATCATGATCATCTACGCCGGGAACAGCGGGGCCCTCGACAAGGTCGACCGCCGGAAGGTGAAGGCCTGGGAGGAGCAGTTCCTCAAGTTCATAAAGGAACAGAAGCCGGACGTCCGTGCGCTCCTGGCGAAAGAAAAGAAGATGACGGACGAGGTGGTCAAGCAGCTGGACGCCGCGATCGCCGCGTTCCAGCCGCAGTTCAAGGCTTAGTGGAAGTGTTTAGTGTTGGGTGTTTCGTGTTTGGTGCGAAACACCGTGACGCTGACAGATGAAACACCCAACACCTATGAAGAAAGGGGGATGGCCGAGTTCGTCTGGATCGACTGGAACCTCGCTAAGATCGACGCCCACGCCCTTTCGGCCGACGAGGTCGAGTTCGCGTGGCACCACCGGGTCGACACCGGCCGGTGGGACGAGCCCGAGTCGGGCGTCGAGAGCTACGGCCGCCTCCCCTAGGGGCGGTGGGCGAAGATCATCTGGCGGTACAACGGGTTCGGCGACGAAGACCTGATCTTCGTCATCACCGCGTACCGCACCCCGCGGGTTCCGACCGGGTAGCCGCTTGTAGGGTGGGCAGTGCCCACCAAAGCGATCGGTGGGCACTGCCCACCCTACCTACCCCGACCACACTAACTCGCCGGGCAGTCATGGCTAACCTGCGTGCCCTCGTCAAGCGGCGGAAAGCCGTCCGGAACATCCGGAAGATCACGAAGACTATGGAGCTGATCGCCACCGCGCGGTTCAAGAAGGCGCTCGACCGGGCGACCGAGGCGGAGGCGTATACCCGCAAGATCGCCGAGCTGGCCGCCGACCTGAGCAAGAACGCCGGGGAGGTCAGCCACCCGCTGCTCGCCGTGCGGCCGGTGAAGAAGGCGCTGGTGCTCGTCGTCACCTCGAACCGCGGGCTGTGCGGGGGGTACAACGGGAGCATTCTCCGCGAGGCGAACGCCGCGCTCCGCCGGCTGAACACTGCCGGCACTCCGTTTGACCTGGAGGTCTCGGGCAAGCGTGGGATGACGTTCTTCCGGTTCCAGCGGGTCCCGCGGTCCCGGGAGTACATCCACTTCGAGGACAAGCCCTCGTACGAGCAAGTGGACGAGGTGGCCAGCCGGTACGTCGACCTGTTCATCTCCGGGCAGGTCGATCAGGTGCAGGTGGTGTACATGAAGTTCATCACCGCCGCCCGCCAGGTCCCGGTGGCCGAGACGCTCTTGCCGCTGTCGTCCGTCGCGACCGAGAGCCGGCGGCGGCCCACCACCCCGACCCCGGCCGCGACCGGCGGGGAGGCGGGGGCGAAGGTCGAGTACGAGTTCCTACCGGAGGCCGCTGGCATCCTCGAAGAGCTGGTCCCGGCCGCGTTCAAGGCCCGGCTGTTCAAGTGCTTCCTCGACGCGGCGGTGAGCGAGCAGATCGCCCGGCGGGTGGCGATGAAGGCCGCGACCGAGAACGCCGGCGACCTGATCAAGGACATCACCCGGCTGTACAACCGGACCCGGCAGGCGAACATCACGAAGGAAATCAGCGAGCTGATCGGCGGGGCTGAGGCGCTGAAATAAGCCGGTCCGCCGGTTTTGTAGGGTGGGTCGAGTCTTAG
>JAQGHQ010000567.1 GCA_028288765.1 Gemmataceae bacterium
GCATGGATCGATATTGCCATGATCCATCGCATGTCCCGGTTCAGCTTGCCCGACAAGAACAAAGATCACGATCTACTGAAGAGGCCACCGAAACGCACCAAGGCTTGATTTCTAGACGGCCTCTTACCGCTATTAATGACCTTAAGCCACTTGCAGCCATCCCGACTCTCGAGTGGCTGCGGATCCAAGAGTGTGAGAATCTTGAGATTTTACTAACACTTCGAGGATCTGATAAGCTCGCCGAGCTTGCTTTAATTAGTTGCCACGCTCTCAGTCAAATTGATATGCTTATTAGTCTTCCGTCGCTGCGAAGCATTACAATTAGAGATTGTCCTCTCATTGATGTCAGTAGAGAGCCATTTCGCACTCTTAAGGCACGTGGAGTCGCCATCGTACGAATTTGACTTATTATTCTCAATATATAGCAGATATCATGACTTGGTCCCGTTGGTATCGTGGAATAGATTGCCATTCAAGCAATAATCTCCTTGATCGGCGAGCCGTGATCGGTGTCGAGCCGCTTGCGGCCGGGGACTTCGAGCTTGCGGGAGTCGAGCCCGAGTTGGTGCAGGATCGTCGCGTGGACGTCGGTCACGTAGTGCCGGTTCTCGACCGCGTGGAAGCCGATCTCGTCCGTCGCCCCGTGGACCACCCCGCCCTTGATCCCGCCCCCGGCCAGCCAGACGCTGAACCCGAAGATGTGGTGGTCCCGGCCGTCACTCCCCTGCGTCCCCGGCGTCCGCCCGAACTCGGTCGCGAACACCACGATCGTGTCCTTCAAGAGCCCCGTCCGCTTCAGGTCCTTGAGTAACCCGCCGATCGGCTTGTCGACCGCCAGGCAGTTCTGCTCGTGGTTCTTCTTCAGACCGCCGTGTGCGTCCCACACCCCGGCCCCGCCCGCCCCGTGCTGGATCTGGATGAACCGCACCCCCCTCTCGACCAGCCGGCGCGACGCCAACAGCTGCATCCCGAAGTCGCGGGTTTCCGGCCGGTCGATGCCGTAGAGCTTCTTCGTTTCCTCCGTCTCCTTCGCGAAGTCGAGCACCTCGGGCAGCGACTTCTGCATCCGGAACGCCAGCTCGTAGGACTTGATCCGGGCGTCGAGGGCCGGGTCGTCCGGGTACTCGGCCGCCCGAAGCTTGTTCAGCTTCCCGCTCAGCTCGAACCCGGCCTTCTGTTCGGCGGCGGTCACCGGCAGCTCCGGTTTGCCGTAGTCGAGCGGGTTCACCGGATCGACCCGGAGCGGGACGGCGTCGTGGGCCGGGCCGAGGTAGTGCCCGTCCTTGATGTTCCAGTACTCGCGGCGGCCCATGCTGACGAACTGCGGGAGGTTCTCGTTCAGCGTCCCGAGCCCGTAATGCACCCACGCGCCGAGGGTCGGGAACTCGCCGTCGAGCATGTGCCGGCCGGTGTGGAACTGCGTCTGGGCCCCGTGGTTGTCGTCCGTCGTCCACGTCGACCGGACCACGGCGATGTCGTCGATACGGCTGCCCGTATGCGGGAGCCAGTCGCTGACCTCGATGCCGGCCTGGCCGTACTTCTTGAACCCGACCTGGAGCGGGAAGAGCTTGTTCCGCTGCTGGCCGTTCGCGTCGTTGACCACCGTGACCCGGGCGAGCTTCAGCTTCTCCGGGTTCTGGGCGTCCTTGAACGGGGTTTCGCCGATCGTCTTCCCGGCGTACTTGGTGAGCATCGGCTTCGGGTCGAACGTCTCCATGTGCGAGACGCCGCCGTTCATGAACAGCCAGATCACGTTCTTGGCTTTCGGGGTGAAGTGCGGCTTCCCGTCCGGCGGGGCCCACTTGCCGGCGGCGTCGGCCGCCCGGCCGTCGCGGTGGAGCATGGCCGCAAGAGCGAGGCCGGTGAAGCCCATCCCGAGGTCGGCAAGGAAGACGCGTCGATGCATGGCACACCAGAAGAAGAATGGCCACAAAAACACAAGACCCAAGACAAAGAGAATGGCCGCAAAAAAGCACAAAAAGCACAAAAGGAAAGACTGTTCTTCAAACCAGCGAGTCGGCCAGGATGTACTTCTTGATGTAGAACCGCGGCCCGCCGAAATTCACGAGCAAGCCGTGTTCAATGCGGGAGCACCGGAGATATCCAAGCAACTGGGCCGTGTGTTCGTCCACAACAGCCCGGACAGCCTTCAACTCGACGATCAGGAGGTTCTCGACGAACAGGTCGGCGAAGAACTCCCCGAGGACCGTTTCATCCTAGTCATGAACGGCAAGCGGGTGTTGCGGGACTACCTTGATTCCTTGTTTTTGGAGACGATGAACCAGTGCGGCCTGGTACACTTTTTCGAGGTGGCCATTCCGCAGAAACTCGTGGATGGCGAATCCCGTTTCGCGGATGATGTCGCACAACTCGAAGACGGTGTTCCACGGTTTCATCTCATCTCTCTTCTTCTTTGTGCTTTTTGTGCTTTTTTGCGGCCATTTTTCCTCACCTGACTGTGACGAAGTCGTTGTGGTTGACGAGCGCCTGCATCAGCTGGGCGCGGGCGCGTTTGGTGCGGTCGGGGTCCTTCACGTCCTTGAGCGCGGCCCTCAGCTCGGCCAGCGTTTCCACACACACGGTCAGCTCGTCCGCGGTCGGCGACGTGCCGAGGACCATCTCGAACGCCGCCTTCGCGAACGCGACGTCGTCCGCCGCCGGCCCGAGCCTGGCGTGGAGCTTGTCGTTGATCTTCCCGGCCATTGTCAGCGCGAACCGGCTGTTCCACAGGGCCAACCCCTGCTGCGGGACGATGCTCTCCGACCGCCGGTAGCACTCCAGCACGTTGGCGTCGTCGAAGATGTCGAGGAACTTGTGGTGCTCGTTGTGCGAGTGGAAGAAGTACATCGCCCGTCGCCGGCTCGTGTCCTGCTCGGCCAGCGCCACCGGCGGGCCGCCCGCGGTCAGGTCGAGGTCGCCCGCCAGGTGGAGCAGGCTGTCCCGCACCGCCTGCGACTGCATCCGCTGCGGGTTCATCCGCCACAGGAAGCGGTTCTCGGGGTCGAGCTTCACGTTTTCACCGCAGTTCAACGCGGACGACGAGAGCCGATAGGCGTTCGAGGTCACGATCAGCCGGTGCAGGTGCTTGAGACTCCAAGGTTGGGGAGAACCTAACCCCCCAGCCCCCTTCCCTGCGAGGGAAGGGGGAGCCGGAATCGGGTCTGACTCCCCTCCCTTCTTAGGGGAGGGGTCGGGGGAGGGGTTCATGAGCTCGACTGCCAGCCAGTCGAGCAGTTCCGGGTGCGTCGGGGGCGTACCCTTGCGGCCGAAATCGAAGATCGTCGGGACCAACGGCTTACCGAAATGCCGCAGCCAGACGTGGTTTACCGCCACCCGGGCCGTCAGCGGGTTGGTCGGGTCGGTCAGCCACTTCGCGAACGCACTCCGCCGCCCGGTGCTCGTGTCCGGGAACGGCTTCATCCGCGAGACATCGGTTTCGAGGTTGTTCTCCCGCGACTTGACCGCCCCGCGGAACGGGGTGTATGACTCGCCGGGGTTCTCCGCAGCCTTCTTCGCGGCTTCGAGTGCCTTCTGGGCCGCGGTCCGCTTCGCTTCGGCGGCCGGCTTTTGGGCCGCGGTCGCCTTGAGGAGTTCGGCCTCGGCCTGCGCCTGCCCGAGGGCGGCGGTCGCCACCGCCGCGAGCTTCTCGGCCTTCGCCGCCGTGCGGGCCGCCTCCTTCGTGTTCGTCGCACCCGCCGCGATGCGGGCGTTCACTGCCGCGAGATCGGCCTTCGCCGCGGCGACCAGCTGGTCGGCCGCCCGGAGGTTCGCCTCCGCCAGCTCCGGCGTTACCACCGACTTCGCCACAATCTTCCCGCCCGGCTCCAGGAGATCGACGTCCTTCCCCAGCTCCCGGAGCTCGAACCCGGTGAACTCGGCCGTCGCGGTGTAGGTGATCAGGTCGACCTGCCCGTCTTTCCGCGGAAGAGGCAGCCGGTACGCGAGGGCGTGCTTGCCGTCGATCGCCACGTTCACGAGCGGCCCGCGGGCCCGGACGGTCATCTCGATCGGCTTACCGACCGGGATCGGCATCGCGAGCATCCCGTCGGCCGGGTACTGGTATTGCCCGTTTTGCTTGTACGCGACCTGAACCTTGGGCCCGCCGTCCATCGCGCTGACGTACACGAGCGTTTCCGTTTCCGGATTCACGTCGAACGACAAGCCGACCGAACGGTACGGGGTGCCCCCCGTAATGACGAAGTCGAACTTCGCCTGGAAGTCGGTCGGGATCGCGGTCTTCGTCCGGACCCACGACCGGTCGCCGTCCGGCTTCAGCTGGAGGAGCCGGCCGCGGTCGTGCTTCCACATCCCCGAGCCGGTGACCCACACGTCGGGATTCGGTTTCGCGAAATCATCCTTGAGCACAGGCTTCCCGGCAGCCGGGTTTGCCGGTCCGGGATTGGCTGGGGCCGGGAGAAGCTCCTTCGCTGCGAGCTTCACGGCCTCTTCGACCGCCGCCTTCGCCTTCCGCACGTCCCCCTCGGCCGCGGCGAGCTTCTCCTCCGCCTGCTTTCGATACGCGGCGGCAATCTCCGGCCGCGCGCCGGGCTGGTACGCGAGCAGGGGCAGTTTCACCGGCTCGATCTTCAGCCCGTTCGGGGCGAGGAACCCGGGCAGGCCGGGCCGGATTTCGCGATTCGGGTCCGGGTTCCGCTCGTCCCCGCGGATGTGAAACGGCGTCTTCACGTCCGGATTGCAGTCGAACGCCCGGGGGAGGCCGCCCTTCTCCGGGTCCAGCTCACCAGGCATGAAGTCTGTCCGCACCTGGTACGGCTCGAAGATCGCCCGGAGCTGGTAGAAGTTCGCCTGTGTGAACGGGTCGTACTTGTGGTCGTGGCACTTGGCGCAGTTCGTCGTCAGCCCGAGGAACCCTTTCCCGCTGTGCTCGATGACCTCGTCGAGCCAGGTCGTCCGGTTAAACAGGAAGTACGGCCGGGCGAGGTAGCCGGTGGCCCGGAGCTTCTTCGCGTCGGTGGGGTAGAGTTCGTCCGCCGCGAGCATCTGGCGGAGCATCTCGTTGTAGCCCACGTCCGCGTTGACGCTCTCGACCGTCCAGTCTCGCCAGTGCCAGATGTGCTTCTGGCTGTTACGGAGCTCGGCCCCGAGGCCCCACCAGTCGGAGTACCGCCAGACGTCGAGGAAGTGTCGACCCCAGCGCTCGCCATATTGAGGCGAGGCGAGGAGCTGATCGACCACCTTCTCGTAAGCGTCCGGGGATGTGTCCTTGAGGAAGGCATCGGCCTGCTCGGAGGTCGGTGGGAGGCCGATCAGGTCCAGATACACCCGGCGCAGCAGAACCCGTTTGTCGGCAAACGATTGCGGCTTGAGGCCGTGCCTGGTCCATTCTGCCGCGACGAAGTTGTCGATCGGGTTGCGGGCGGGGAAAGTGCCGGCTTGCGGTACAGGCGGGCGAACGGGCGTGCGGAAGGCCCAGTGGTCGCGGGGGTCGGGCTCGGGCTTGTCGTCGGCGGGGACGGCCGCGCCCTGCTCGATCCACGCTTTCAGGGTTGCAATCTGCTTATCGGTGAGCGAGTGGCCCTCGGGCGGCATCCGGGTGGCGTCGTCTTTCGAGGCCACCCGGGCGATCAGCTCGCTTTCCCCCGGCTTCCCCGGGACAACGACTCCACTCCTGACGAGCGCGGCCCCGCTGTCGACCCGCAGTTTCGCCTTCTGCTGGATCGCCCCGTGGCAGGCGTAACACCGTTCCTGGAGGACCGGGCGGACGTCTCTGCGGTAATCCACCGGGTCGGCAGCCGACCCCACGGCCGACAAGAGAAGGAGACTTCCGAGGGCGAGAACGACGGGGCGCATGAGTGCGGTCCGGCAGGGTGGGAAGAGAGCGCGGGGCACGCCAGGGAGGGCGTCGTTGAGGGTAAACGACCGGGCGGCGGTCCGCAAGCGGATCACCCGACGACTGTCCCGATCCCGGGCTCGGACGCCGAACCCCTTGCGAAACCTACCCGGGGCGGCCGATATCCAGTCAGCGACCTCCCGGAATTCGGCCCGGAACCGGTCCGTATCCGCTGCGACCTCAATCCCATTACCGACTAGAAGCGCACTTATAGAAACATCCATGAGATTAATTGGCGCGGTCGGAGATGTGGACTAAGGTTGTTGGTCGGGCTACTCCACATACCCTCCTTCCGGGTCACCCACATGCCGCGCGTTCTGACCGCCCTGATCCGCTTCCTGAAAAGAGAAGACGGACCGACCGCCGTCGAGTATGCGGTGATGCTGGCCTTGATCGTCGTCGTCTGCATCGCCGCGATCGCCACCCTTGGGAACAACTCGAACTCGACATTCAGCTACGTCGGGTCCACGGTAAAGCCGCGCGCCACGGGCAGCTGACGGGTCGTCGCGGCAGCAGGGTAGCGTCCCGCAAAGTAATCCCATCTCCCTCCGTCCTGGTACGGCACTTGCTCCTTTTTTGCATGAACGGGATGACTGGCGCCGATATCGCGCGCCGCTTTGACCGCTCCCACTCGGGGACCGACGGCGTCGGCATTTACGTATCTGCTCATTTGGCATTCACTAAACACACACCGATCAGCTCGGACCCCGGAGCTGGAGGATCGGATAAATCGGAGGGATTGAATTGACGCAGATCCAACAACCGACTATCTTCTAGCTTCGAGAATGTCGTCGGGCTGCCACCCGGCGCGTGCCTGCTGCCTGAGTTTGCTGCCTCCCCCAAAACCGGACGCGGACGGCCGTGCCCGGTGCCAATACCCGGACCCCCCAGCCGGGACCCGCCGGTACCGCGCCCCCCACGCTGTATAACCCGCCCAAGACCACCTGACACCTGAACGGAGTCCGCCGATGAACCTGTTGAGCCGCGCTTGCACCGGTTCGCCGCTGAGCCGTCGGAACTTTCTGCACGTCGGGTTCGTCGGTGGACTCGGCCTTACCCTCGACCAGTACTTCCGCCTGCAATCCGCCCAGGCCGCCGACCCGGCCGCCCCCGCGGCGAAGAAGCCGAAGGCCGAGGCGTGCATCCACATCTTCATGCCCGGTGGGATGGCCCACCAGGAGAGCTGGGACCCGAAGCCGTTCGCCCCGGTCGAGTACCGCGGCGAGATGGGCACCGTTCCGACGAAGCTCGACGGGGTGCTGTTCAACGAGTGCCTGAAGCAGACGGCCCAGGTCGCGGACAAGCTCACCGTCTGCCGGAGCATGACGCACGGCGAGGCCGCCCACGAGCGCGGCACCCACAACATGTTCACCGGCTACCGGCCGAGCCCGGCCCTCACCTTCCCGAGCATGGGCAGCGTGATCAGCCACGAGCTCGGCGTCCGGAACAACCTCCCGCCGTACGTCGCCATCCCGAACATGCCGACGAACTACGCCGGGAGCGGGTACCTCTCCAGCGCGTACGCCCCGTTCAGCCTCGGCAGCGACCCGGCCAACCCGGGCTTCCGGGTGCAGGACCTGGCCCTGCCCGGTGGGGTCACCCCGGACCGGTTCACCACCCGGCGGAACATGCTCGACGCGGTGAACGAGCACTTCAAGGCCAAGGAGAAGTCCGACAACCTGGAGGCGATGGACACGTTCTACCAGCGGGCGTACGGGCTGATCTCCAGCGAGAAGGCCCGGGCCGCGTTCGACATCAACGCCGAGGACGCCAAGACCCGCGACGCGTACGGCCGCAACGCCGCCGGCCAGCGGCTGCTGATGGCCCGCCGGCTGGTCGAGTCGGGCGTCCGGTTCGTGACCCTCACCTACGGCGGGTGGGACCTGCACGGCGGGATCGTCGGCGGCACCCGCGGCCAGCTGCCCGCGTTCGACCAGGCGTACGCCGCCCTGATCACCGACCTGGCGGCCAAGGGGATGCTCGACCGCACCCTGGTCATGATCTCGAGCGAGTTCGGCCGGACCCCGAAGATCAACGCGACCGCCGGCCGCGACCACTGGCCGAAGGTGTTCTCGGTCGTGCTGGCCGGGGGCGGGGTCAAGAAGGGGTTCGTGTACGGCAAGTCGGACGCGACCGCCAGCGAGCCGGAGGAAGACGGGCTGACCGTCGAGGACCTCGCCCACACCGTCTACCACTGCCTCGGGATCGACGCCGACAAGAAGCTCATGTCGCCCGGGGACCGCCCGATCGACATCGTCCGCGAGGGCAAGACCCGCAAGGACCTGCTGGCCTGAGTGAAGACGAAAACTTCACCACAGAGTCACAGAGAACACAGAGCTAGGACACACAGAGAAGACAAAGAGAGATTCAAGATGACCGCACCGCGACTCGTTCCGATCGTTCTCTCGAATCGGTTTTCTCTGTGTTTCTTCGCTCTGTGCTCTCTGTGGCTCTGTGGTGAACTGTCCCCGCTCCGGGCCGCTTCCCCCTCGCTGGGGATCATCCAGCCCCGCGGCGCCCAGCGCGGGACGGAGGCGGTCGTCACGTTCAACGGGGGCCGCCTGGCCGACGCCCAGGAGGTCCTCGTCTACTACCCGGGGATCGCCGTCAAGAAGCTGGAGGTCGTCAACGACGCCACCCTGAAGGTGACGCTCGGCGTCGCCCCCGACTGCCGGCTCGGCGAGCACGCCTTCCGGGTCCGGACCGCGTCCGGGGTGTCCGACCTCCGCACGTTCTGGGTCGGGGCCCTGCCCGCGGTCCAGGAGGTCGAGCCGAACAGCGAGTTCGACAAGCCGCAGCCGATCCCGCTGAACAGCACCGTGCACGGGGTCGTCGACAACGAGGACGTGGACTACTTCGTGGTCGAGTGCAAGAAGGGCCAGCGGCTCACGGCGGAGGTCGAGGGGATGCGGCTCGCCGGGATCTTCTTCGACCCGTACGTCGCCATCCTCGACGCGAAGCGATTCGAGCTGGCCACCGGCGACGACTCGCCGCTGGCCGGGCAGGATGGCGGGTGCTCGGTCGTCGTCCCGGCCGACGGGAAGTACATCGTCCAGGTCCGCGAGAGCGCCTACGGCGGGGCCGGGACCTGTCAGTACCGGCTCCACGTCGGCACGTTCCCACGGCCGACGGCGGTCCTCCCGGCGGGCGGGAAGCCGGGCGAGGAGCTGGAGGTCACCTTCCTCGGCGACCCGGCCGGGCCGATCAAGCAGAGGGTGAAGCTGCCGGCCGTGGGCGGCGACCCCCACTGGCGGCTGCACTGCCAGACCCCCGACGGGATCAGCCCGACCGGGTTCAAGTTCCGCCTCACCGACCTGCCCAACACGACCGAGTCCGGGACCAACACCAGTCCGGCGGCCGCGACCCCGGGCACCGCCCCCGGGGCGTTCAATGGCGTGATCTCCAAGACGGGCGAGACGAAGTCCTTCAAGTTCGCCGCCAAAAAGGGGCAGGTGTTCGACGTCCGCTGCTACGCCCGGCAGATCGGCTCCCCGCTCGACCCGGTGATGTACGTCGGACCGGTCGGCGGCGGGGTGCTCGCCGGGAACGACGACAGCGGCGGGCCGGACAGTTACTTCCGGTTCACCGTCCCGGAGGACAAGGAGTACGCCCTCTGGGTCCACGACCACCTCCAGAAGGGCGGGCCGGACTACTTCTTCCGGGTCGAGATCGCCCCCGTCGTCCCGGTCACGTCCACCGGCATCCCCAAGGTGGACGGGAACAACGTCTCGAACCAGGACCGCCAGGCGGTCGCCGTCCCGAAGGGGAACCGGGCGGCCACCCTGGTGAACGTCAACCGGGCCGACTGGGGCGGGCCGGCGGTGGTCGGGTTCGACAAGCTCCCGCCGGGGCTCGGGTTCGCCGCCGACCCGGTGGACCCGGGGCTCGGGGTGGTGCCGGTGGTGTTCGAAGCCAAGCCTGATGCCGCGCCCGGCGCGGTGCTGGCCGACGTCCAGGTCCGGCCGACCGACCCGACCCTGAAGGTCGGGAGCACGACCGCCCTCGACGTGAATTTCGCCATGGGGCTGAACAACGTCCCGTTCCACCGGCTGATGACCGACCGGGTCGCCGTCGCGGTTGCCGAGGCGGCCCCGTACAGCATTGAGGTGATCGAGCCGAAGGTCCCTCTCGTGCAGAACGGGACGTTCAACCTGCGGGTCGTGGCGAAACGGGCGGCCGGGTTCAAGGGGGCGATCACCGTGTTCCCGCTCTGGGCGCCGCCCGGCCTGGGCATCCAGGGGTCGGCGACCATAGCGCCCGAGGCGACCGAGACCGTCCTCCCGATGAACGCCGCGCCGAACGCGGCCCCGCGGAAGTGGAAGACGGCGGTGACCGCGGTGTCGGACGCCGGGAAGGGGCCGGTCTGGGTGTCGAGCCAGCTGTTCGCGATCGAGGTGGCCGCACCGTTCGTCACCCTGGCGGCCGAACGGCCCGCGGTGGAGCAGGGCCAACAAACCCAGCTGTTCTGCAAGGTGGCCGTCGCGACCCCGTTCGAGGGCAAGGCGAAGGTGAAGGTCTACGGCCTGCCGGCGAAGGTGACGACGGCGGACCTGGAACTGACGAAGGACACAAAGGAGCTGGCCTTCCCGATCACCGCCGACAAGACGAGCCCGGTCGGGAAGCACGGCGGGATCTTCTGCCAGGTGGTGATCGACAAGGGCGGCGAGCTGATCACCATGAACACGGGCGGGACGGAGTTACGGATCGACGTGCCGCTGCCGCCGAAGGTCGCGGTGGCGACCCCGCCCCCGATGCCGACCGCGACCCCTACCCCGCCGCCGATGCCCAACCAGCCCCCGCCCAAGCGGCTGACCCGGCTGGAGCAGCTGCGCCTGGAGCAGGAAGAGCGCGAGAAAGCCGTCAAGGGCGGCCAGCCGGCCCCCGCCCCGAAGAAGGACGAGCCGAAGAAGCCGTAAGATGGGGGTGTCGCTCGCACACAGGAGCCGAACATGAATGAGTGCCGCCACGACCACCCCGCCGACCACCCGCGACGCCGTCGTCGAGATGATCCGCAAGATGCCCGACGACGCAACGTTGGCGGATATCATGGATGCACTGTTCGTTCGTCAGAAGATCGAAGAAGGAATCCGCCAGGCCGATGCCGGGCAGGCTATTCCGCACGAGGAAGCAACGCAGAGGTTGGCGAAATGGCTCGCCTGATCTGGTCCGACCAGGCGATCCAGGACGTCGACGAGATTTGCGGCCGAGGTTGTCATCCTCACCGTGTATTTGACAACCCGACGCCTTCCCCGCACCCCACCGGGCTGACCGAGGCGCAGCATCAAGACAAGACCGGAATGGGCGGTCAGCCGGCCTGGAGAAGAATGAGCCGAAGAAGCCGTGAGATGGGGTGTCCTTGATTCAGAGGGGCGCTACGGTGAGCACGAAAGAAGCCATCATCGCGATGATCCAGAACATGCCGGCCGGGGCCACCTGGGCCGAAATTGTGGCCGAGGGGACCGCCCGGTTCGGTACGGTGGAAGATGAATCCCTCACTCCGGAAGAGTGGGAAACCGCCTGGGCGGAAGAAATCAACCGCCGTGTCGCAGACGTCGAGGCCGGGCGTGTCAAGCTGATCCCGGCCGAAGAGGTTATGGCTCGGCTCCGCGAGAAGTACGGATGAGGGTTATTGGGTACTACCCCCGAAGCTCTTGCCGACCTGGACAACGCCCTCGCCGCCTCGCCAGCCCCGGACGAGTTTGGCAAGTGGTCGATCAAACGCTTCGGGACGTTGCGGCCGGCCTCGTACTTCATCCCTTGCACCCAAGAACTCGATGTCGGCAGTGTGTTCTCTCTCGGATCCCGTACTCACTGATCTACTTCGAGACTCCTGCCGAGATCCAAGTAGTGGCGGTCGCCCACCATAAGCAGCGGCCGGCTTACTGGAAGTGCCGGCTTCGCCCCACCTGACTCGGCTGACACTCACCGCATGAGGCGTTTCACCATGCGTTCGATGATCCTGGCCCTCGGACTCTGTGCCTACGCCGTGGTCGCGGTGGTGGCCCAGCCGCCCGCGCAACCTCAGCCCCAGCCGAAGGCGGCCCCGCCCCCACCCGCCGCGCCGGCGCCGACCCCGCAGCCCGCGCCGCCGGCCGGGCCGAAGGTCGCCGTCTACCCGCCGGACATCAACCTCGAAACCGCCCGCGACCGGCAGTCGTTCGTCGTCCAGCTGACCCAGCTTGACGGCATCACCCGCGACGTCACCGACCAGGCGCAGGTCAGCTTCGCCAACCCGGCGCTCGTGAAGCTCGACAAGTTCACCGTCTACCCGGTCGCCGACGGCGCCACGGAGATGACCGTCGCGTTCGGCGGGCAGGCGATCAAGGTCCCGGTCAAGGTCGTGCAGGCAGCGACCGACCGCCCGGTGTCGTTCAAGCGGGACGTGATGCCGGTGTTCATGCGGGCCGGGTGTAACGTCGGCGGGTGCCACGGGGCCGCCCGCGGGAAGGACGGGTTCCGCCTCTCCCTCTTCGGGTTCGACCCGGACGGCGACCACCACCGGCTGACCCGCGAGTTCAACGGCCGGCGGATCAACCTCGCCATGCCGCACGACTCGCTGCTCCTGGAGAAGGCCGCGGGCAAGGTGCCGCACACCGGCGGGGCGAAGATCAAGGCGGGGGACGAGTACTACCAGGCGATCGTCCGGTGGCTCGAGGCCGACGCCCCGAACGACCCCGCGGACGTCCCCATGCCGGTGAGCATGGAAGTGTTCCCGCCGGGCGGCGTGCTCGACGGGAAGGGCGAGAAGCAGCGGGTCGTGGTCCGGGCGAAGTACGCCGACGGGACCGACCGCGACGTGACCCACCTCGCCCTGTTCCTCAGCAACAACGACACCGCCGCGAAGATCGACGGCGACGGCGCGGTGACGGCCGGCGACCGGGGCGAGGCGTTCGTGATGGCCCGGTTCCACACGTTCACGATCGGCGTCCCGTTCATCACCCTGCCGAAGGCGTTGCAGTTCACCTGGACGAACCCGCCCGAGCACAACTACGTCGACACGTTCGTCAACGCGAAGCTCAAGAAACTCCGGATCGAGCCGTCCGGCACCTGCACCGACGAGGTGTTCGTCCGCCGGGTCTACCTCGACATCACCGGCATCCTGCCGACGCCCGAGGAGTACGCCCGGTTCATTGTCAGCAAGCTCCCGAACAAGCGGGACCTGCTGGTCGACGAGCTGCTCGACCGCAAGGAGTTCGCCGAGCTGTGGGTGCTGAAGTGGGCGGAGCTGTTGCAGATCCGGTCGAGCAACCAGGTCAGTTACAAGGCGATGCTCCTGTATTACAACTGGCTGCAGGACAAGATCGCCCGGAACGTGCCGACCGACGAGTGGGTGCGGGAGCTGCTCGGGGCGAACGGCGGGACGTTCAAGAACCCGGTCACCAACTACTACCAGCTGGAGACCGACATCCTGAAGGTGACGGAGAACGTCGCCCAGGTGTTCATGGGCATGCGGGTCCAGTGCGCCCAGTGCCACAACCACCCGTTCGACCGCTGGACGATGAACGACTACTACGGGCTCGCCGCGTTCTTCAGCCAGATCGGGCGGAAGGGCGGGGACGACCCGCGGGAGCTGATCGTCTTCAACGGCGGCGGCGGGGAGGTGAACCACCCGATCGGCGGGCGGGTGATGAAGCCGAAATTCCTCGGCGGGGCCGAGCCGGACGTGGCCGGGAAGGACCGCCGGGTCGTCCTGGCGAACTGGCTGGCGAGCCCGGAGAACCCGTACTTCGCCAAGAACCTGTCGAACATCGTCTGGTCCCATTTCTTCGGCCGGGGGATCATCGACGAGGTGGACGACGTGCGGATCAGCAACCCGGCGAGCAACCAGGAGCTGGTGGACGAACTCGGGAAGCGGTTCACCGCGTACAAGTACGACTTCAAGAAGCTGGTCCGGGACATCTGCACGTCGCAGACGTACCAGCGGAGTACCCAGCCGACGAAGACCAACGAGGGCGACACCCGGAACTTCGCCCGCGGGCCGATCCGCCGCATCCGGGCGGAGACGATGCTCGACATCCTGACCCAGGCGACGGACACGAAGAACAAGTTCCAGGGGCTCCCGCAGGGGGCCCGGGCCGTGCAGATCGCGGACGGGCAGGTGAGTACCTACTTCTTGACGACGTTCGGCCGGCCGACCCGGGAGACGGTGTGCTCGTGCGAGGTCCGGCTGGAGCCGACGCTCTCGCAGAGCCTTCACCTGATGAACGGGGACACGGTGGCGTCGAAGATCGCGCAGGGGAACCTGATCGGGAAGCTGCTCGCGGAAAAGAAGCCGGCGGCGTACATCATCGAGCACCTGTACGTCCGGTGCGTGAGCCGGCCGCCGACCCCGGCCGAGATGACCAAGCTGGTCGCGGCCGTGGAGACGAACCCGAACAAGCAGCAGGCACTGGAGGACGTGTTCTGGGCGATCCTGAACTCAAGGGAGTTCATGTTCAACCACTGACCCTCGTAGGGCCGGCTGTGCCGGCCGTCTTGCTCGTTCACGATTCCCGAACGACCCGCCGCCCTCCGGGGCTACACGACGGCCGGCACAGCCGGCCCTACTGCGAACGACCGACTTGAGGCTTCCTGATATGCGGCAACTGATGTTCGCGCTTTCCATGGGCGTCCTGTTCGTCGGCGGGTCGGTCTCCAAGGCCGACCCCCAGAAGCCGACCTACGACGAGGACGTCGTCCCGATCCTCAAGCAGCACTGCACGAACTGCCACGGGAACGACAAGCAGAAGGGCGACCTCAACCTCGCCACCTACGCCGCCCTTCAGAAGGGCGGGTCGGCCGGGGTCGTCGTCACCCCCGGCAACCCGGACAAGTCCCGGCTCTTCACGCTCAGCTCCCACAAGGAGGAGCCGAAGATGCCGCCGAGCGGGACCAAGATCCCCGACGCCCATCTCAACACCCTCAAGCTCTGGATCGAACAGGGCGGCCGCGAGAACGCCGGCAGCAAGGCCGTCGCCGCGGCGATGCCGAAGACCGACATCGGCCTGAAGTCGGTCATGAAGGGCCGGCCCGACGGCCCGCCGCCGATGCCGGCGGCCGGCAAACTCAAGCTCGACCCGGTCGTCCGCGCCCGCCGGCCCGGGGCGGTGCTCGGCCTGGCCGCGAGTCCCTGGGCTCCGCTCGTCGCCGTCGGCGGGCAGAAGCAGGTCATCCTCTACAACACCGACACCGCGCAGCTGGTCGGCGTCGTGCCGTTCGACCACGGGCAGATCAACTGCATCAAGTTCTCCCGCAACGCCCAGTTCGTCCTCGTGGCCGGCGGCCGCGGCGGGCAGTCCGGGAAAGCGGTGTTGTACAAGGTCGAGACCGGGGAGAAGGTGGTCGAGGTCGGGATCGAGAGCGACGCCATCCTCGCCGCCGACATCTCCGCGGACCAGACGCAGATCGCGGTCGGCAGCCCGTCCAAGCTCGTCCGGGTGTACTCCACCACTGATGGCAGCGTGATCCGCGAGATCAAGAAGCACACCGACTGGGTGACCGCCGTCGAATACAGCCCGGACGGGGTGCTGCTCGCCACCGGCGACCGGAACGGCGGGATGTTCGTGTGGGAGGCGTTCACCGGCCGCGAGTACTTCAGCCTCCGCGGGCACACCGCGATGATTACGGACGTGTCCTGGCGGGACGACTCGAACGTGCTCGCGTCGGCTAGCGAGGACACGACCGTCCGGCTGTGGGAGATGGAGAACGGGACCCCGATCAAGAACTGGGCGGCGCATCCCGGTGGGGCCGCGGGCGTCCGGTTCACTCACGACGGGAAACTGGCCTCCACCGGCCGCGACCGGGTGACCAAGCTCTGGGACCAGAACGGCACGGCGCTGAAGCAGTTCGAGCCGTTCCCGGACCTGGGCCTGCGGGTCGCGGTCACACACGACAGCGCGAAGGTGATCGGCGGGGACTGGTCCGGGGTGGTGAAGGCGTGGAGTGCGGCCGACGCCAAGGTCCTCGCCACGCTCGACACGAACCCGCTCCCGGCGGTCGAGCGGGCGAAGGCCGCGGAGGCTGCGGTCGTCGCGGCCGACGCCAAGGTGAAGGCGGCGCAGGCTGGGTTCGACGCCGCGGCCTTGAAGGCCAAGCAGGCGACCGACGCTTACACCGCGGCCCAGGCGAACTTGAACAAGATCACCGCCGACCTCTCCGCCGCCACGAAGGCGGTGGCCGACAACACGGACGCCGCGAACGCGGCCAAGCCGGCAATGGACGCCGCGAAGGCCGAAGTCGACAAGCTCGCCCCGCCCGCGACGGGTGCGACGAACAAGGTGGCAGCCCTGGAAGCGGTCGTGGCCGCGGAGGGCGAGGCGGCGAAGAAGATTCAGGAAGCCGCCGCGAAGGCCCCGGCCAACCCCGAGCTCGCGGCGGCGGCAAAGAAGGCGGTGGACGCTCTGGCGGTGGCGACGAAGGAGCTGGAAGCCGCCCGCAAGGTGGCGACGGACGCCGCCGCGGCCCTGAAGGCCGCCGCCGACAAGCACGCCGTTACGACGAAGACCTACGCCGACGCCATGACCGCCCTCGCGGCCGCCCAGAAGACGGTGGCGACGCTCACGCCCATGGTCAAGCCGGCGACGGACGCCGTGCCCCCGGCCAAAGCGGCGGCCGATGCGGCGAACACGGCGGCGGTCCCGGTCAAGGCCGCCCTCGACGCGGCAACCGCGGAGGCGACCGCGGCGAAAGCCGCACTTGCCCAGCTGAAGGCCGCGACCGCACCGGCCCCGGCTCCGCCGCCCCCGCCGAAGAAGTAAGGTTTCGTAGGGCACGCACTGCGTGCCGTCTTCCCCACACATCGGAAGACGGCACGCAGTGCGTGCCCTACGAAACCTTTTTGTGTCTCTTCGTGCTTTTTCATGGCCGATCTGGTCTAATGCAACTCCGCCTTCCGCGGCCGCTGTTCCGGAGCCGCCATGCCGTCTGCCGTCCACACGCTCGTGCCGCTCGCGCTCCTTCTGCTCACCCCGACCGCGACACCCGCCGCGGAGAAGGTCGATTTCGCCCGCGACGTCCGGCCGATCCTGTCGAACGCCTGCTTCAAGTGCCATGGGCCCGCCGTCCAGAAGGCGAAGCTCCGGCTCGACACTCGCGACGGGGCCACGAAGGGCGGAGCGGTCGTTCCCGGTAAGCCCGGCGAGAGCAAGCTGATCGAGCGGGTGTGTCAACCGGCCGACGAGGACGGCCGGATGCCCCCGGCCGAGGCCGGCGAACGGCTCACGCCGGCGCAGATCGAGACGCTCAAGACGTGGATCGGGCAGGGGGCCGAGTACGCCCCGCACTGGGCGTTCATCCCGGTCCGGCGACCCACCGTTCCGGAAATCCGCAACCCGCAATCCGCAATCCGCAATCCGATCGACCGGTTCGTCGCCGCCCGCCTGGCCGGGGCCGGCCTGACGCCGTCGCCCGAGGCGGACCGGCCGACGCTGATCCGCCGCGTCTCGCTCGACCTGACCGGCCTGCTCCCGACGCCGAAGGAGGTCGACGACTTCCTGAAGGACGACTCGCCAGGAGCTTATGAGAAGGTGGTCGACCGGCTGCTGGCGAGCCCGCACTACGGCGAGCGGCAGGCCCGGCACTGGCTCGATCTCGCCCGGTACGCGGACTCCAACGGCTACACGATCGACGGCCCGCGGTCGATCTGGCCGTACCGCGACTGGGTCATCCAGGCGCTCAACGCCGACCTCCCGTTCGACCAGTTCACTGCCTACCAGCTCGCCGGCGACCTCCACCCGAAAGCTACCCTCGACCAGAAGGTCGCCACCGGGTTCCACCGGAACACGTCGTTCAACGAGGAGGGCGGGACCGACCCTGAGCAGTTCCGGGTCGAGCGGACGGTCGACCGGACGAACACGACCGGGGCCGTGTGGCTCGGGCTGACGGTCGGGTGTGCCCAGTGCCACAACCACAAATACGACCCGGTTTCCCAGACGGACTACTACCAGCTCTACGCCTTCTTCGACTCGTGCGACGAGCCGACGATCCCGATCGGCGGGCGCCCGGACATCGAGACGACGATCGAGAAACTGAACTACATGGAGTTCTACGTCCAGAAAAACGGCGGCAGCCGGGAGGACATCGACCGCATCCGGGCCGAAGTGAAGAAAGTGCAGCAGGGCGTGCCGACGACGCTGGCGGTGCGGGAGCGGCCCGCGCCCCGAAAGACGTTCGTCCAGCTCCGCGGCGACTTCCTCCGGCCGGGCGATGAGGTGCGGGCCGCCTTCCCGGCGGTGCTGGCGGCGGAGCGGAAACTACCCCCGGCCCGGCGACTCACCCGGCTCGACCTTGCCCGCTGGCTGACCGCCCCGGAGAACCCGCTCACCGCCCGGGTGACCGTGAACCGCGAGTGGCAGAAGTTCTTCGGCCGAGGGCTGGTCGAGACCGAGAACGACTTCGGCATCCAGGGTGCGTACCCGACCCACCCCGACCTGCTCGACTGGCTGGCGGCAGAGTTCATGAGCCCCGGAAACCCCTCCCCTAAGAAGGGAGGGGAGCAAGACCAGGCTCCGGCTCCCCCTTCCTTCCCAGGGAAGGGGGCCGGGGGGTTAGGTTCTCCCTGGTCGCTCAAGACGCTGCACCGGCTGATCGTGACGTCCGCGACCTATCGGCAGGTGTCCGGATACAGGGCCGATCTGCTGGCGAAAGACCCCCGCAACCTGCTCCTCGGTCGGCAGAGCCGGCTGCGGCTCGAAGCCGAAGCGATCCGCGATGTGTCACTTTGCGCGAGCGGCCTCTTCAACCCGAAGGTCGGTGGCGAGGGAGTGTTCCCGCCGCAACCCAAGGAGCTATTCGCGTTCACCCAGAACCAGCGGAACTGGGTCGAGAGCAAGGGACCCGACCGGTACCGGCGGGGGATGTACACATACATCTGGCGTCAGAGCCAGCACCCGCTGCTGACCACGTTCGACGCCGCCGACGCCCAGACGACCTGCACCCGCCGGAACCGCAGCAACACCCCCCTCCAGGCGCTCCACCTAGCGAACGACCCGGTGTTCGTGGAACTCGCCGAGGGACTCGGAAAACGCATCGAGAAGGACGGTCCGGCGGACGATAGCGGGAAGGTGACGTTCGCGTTCCGGGTGTGTTACGCCCGCGACCCGTCCACGGCCGAAACCGCCCGGGTGCTGGCCTACCTGGAGTCGCAGCGGAAGGCGAACCCGAAGACCGCGTGGTCCGCCCTCGCCCGGGTGCTCATGAACCTTGACGAGTTCATCACGCGGGAGTGATCGGAGCCCCAACGGGGCGTCCGACAATAGCCCAGGGCGTGAGCCCTGGGTCAGCGATGCGGAATGGGCCGAGCCCCGCTCGACGGGGCGACACGCCGGGCTGCAAGACATGACACCGATCGAGCCGCACGACCTCGACTCCGCCCTGACGCTCGCCCGCACCCGGCGGCACTTCTTCCGCGACTGCGGGGTCGGGCTGGGGTCGATCGCGCTCTCCACGTTGCTCGCTCGCGACACGCGGGGGGCTGACGCCCTCCCCTCGCCCCAATCTCGCAAGGACCCGCTCGTCCCGAGGAAGCCGCACTTCGCCCCGAAGGCGAAGGCGGTCATCTACCTGTTCATGGCCGGGGCCCCGAGCCAGCTGGAGCTGTTCGAGCCGAAACCGGAGCTGACCAAGCTCAACGGCCAGACGGTGCCGGAATCGTTCACCAAGGGGAAGCGGTTCGCGTTCATCAAGGGTGACGCGAAGCTCCTCGGCAACACGCGGAAGTTCGGCACCCACGGCAAGTGCGGGATGACGCTCAGCGAGCTCCTCCCGTACCACCGCGACATCGTCGACGACGTGTGCTGGCTGAAGGGGATGAAGACGGACGTGTTCAACCACGGCCCGGCGAAGTGCTTCGTGAACACCGGCTCCCCTCAGTTCGGCCGGCCGAGCATGGGCGCGTGGGCCACCTACGGGCTCGGGTCCGAGGCCGACAGCCTGCCCGGGTTCGTGGTGCTCCAGTCCGGGCCGCGCGGCCCGCGGGGCGGGGCGAGCCTGTACGGGTCGGGGTTCCTCCCGAGTGTTTACCAGGGCGTGCCCTTCCTGAAGGGGCCGAGCCCCGTGCTCGACCTCGCCCCGCCGCCCGGGTTCGACGCGAAGCGGCAGGGCGAGTTCACGGACGCGGTCCGCGACCTGAACCGCCTCCGGCTCGACGCGACCGGCGATCCCGAGATCGAGACCCGGATCGCGGCCTACGAGATGGCCTACCGGATGCAGACCGCCGCCCCGGAGCTGATGGACCTCTCGAAAGAGACGCGGGAGACGCTCGATTTGTACGGGGTCACGCCCGGGAAGCCGAGCTTCGCCGCGAACTGCCTGCTGGCCCGCCGGCTCGTGGAGCGGGGCGTGCGGTTCGTCCAGCTCTACCACACCGACTGGGACCACCACGGCGGCGCCCTGGACCTCACCAAGACGCTCGACCAGATCTGCAAAGAGGTGGACCAGCCGGGCGCGGCCCTGGTCAAGGACCTCAAACGCACCGGACTGCTGGACTCGACGCTCGTGATCTGGGGCGGGGAGTTCGGCCGCACGCCGATGGGCGAGAGTCGCGAGACCATCGGCCGCGACCACCACATTGATGCGTACACGATGTGGTTGGCCGGCGCCGGGGTGAAGGGAGGGCTGGTCTACGGGAAGTCGGACGAGATCGGGTACAACGTGGTCGAGAACCCGGTCCACGTCCACGACCTCCAGGCGACCGTCCTGCACCAGCTCGGGCTGGAACACACCAAGCTCACGTACCGATTCCAGGGCCGCGACTACCGCCTCACCGACGTCCATGGCACCGTGGTGAAGGACATCCTGGCCTGAAGTACCGTGAAAACCCGACAGCAGAACATGGCCACAAAAAGGCACACAAGGGCACGAAAAATTAAAGTCCAATGGATTTGAATCGGCAGTCTCTTTGATTTATTTTCGTGCCCTTGTGTGCCTTTTTGTGGCCATTCCTGTTTTTGTATTTCCGCTTGGGAGGCTCCCATGCTCCGCGTGATGGGCCATGCGTCTGCCGCGTGCGACGGGATCACCCGCCGGGACCTGCTCCGGGCCGGGTCGCTCGCGGCGCTCACCGGGTTCTCCGGGGGCTTACGCCCCCCGCCCGCCGGGGCGGTTGAGTCGCGATCGGTCGCCGCGCCGGCCCGGGCCGTCATCCTCATCGACTTGTTCGGCGGCCCGTCCCACATCGACACGTTCGACCCGAAGCCCGACGCCCCCGACGGCATCCGCGGCGAGTTCAAGACCATCCCGACCGCCCTCCCCGGTGTCCGCGTCTGCGAACACCTGCCGCTCCTCGCCCGCCGGCTGGACAAGCTCGCCGTCGTGCGGTCCGTCAGCCACCGGTACAACAGCCACAACCCTTACGGGGTGATGACCGGGTTCGACGGCGGCCAGGACCAGACCGACTACTTCGCCCGGCCGACCAACCACCCGAGCGTCCCGTCCGTCTGCCAGTATTTCGGGGTCGGCCGCGGGACCGAGCTGCCCGGGTACATGATGCTGCCGGCCGCGCCCGGGTATACCCAGGGGCTGCGGCGGGCCGGCCCGTACGGCGGCTACCTCGGCCCGAAGTTCGACCCGGTGTTCAGCACGGCCGATTCACACTCGGGCAGTTCCACCGCGGCGGACAAGGACTTCTACAACCACGACATCAGGCCGCTGGGCGAGCCTCGCCTCCCGAAACTCGACGGCGGGGTGACGCTCGACGTCTTGAACGCGCGCCGGTCGCTGGTCCAACAACTCGACGCGCAGGCGGCCCGGGTCGACGCCCCGGGCCATACGACCCGCCGGGCCGCCGCGTTCGACCTGCTCCTCTCGGCGAAGGCGAAGACCGCGTTCGACCTGGCGCAAGAGCCGCTGAAGCTCCGCGAGCGGTACGGCCGCGACCTGTTCGGGTCCAGCGTCTTGCTCGCCCGCCGGCTGGTGGAAGCCGGGGTCACGTTCGTCACCGTCCACACCGAGGCGAAGCCCAACGGGCACTGGGACACGCACGAGAACAACTTCGGGATGCTCCGGCACCTGCTCCTGCCGTTCCTCGACCGGGCGGTGTCGGCGCTCGTGGACGACCTCGCCGACCGCGGGCTCCTGGAATCGACCCTGGTGGTGGTGACCGGCGACATGGGCCGGAGCCCGCGGGTGAACGGAAAGGCCGGCCGCGACCACTGGCCGCAGTGCGGGTTCTGCCTGTTCGCCGGCGGTGGGACGAAACCCGGCGTCGTCCACGGGGCGACGGACAAGATCGCCGCCTTCCCGGTCGACCACCCGGTCTCGGCCGGCGACCTCGCGGCGACCGTGTACCACCTCGTCGGGGTCGACCCGGAGGGGACGGTCCCCGACCACACCAACCGCCCGACGCACATTTCGCACGGCGGGAAACCGGTGGCGGGCGTGCTGGGGTAAACCACCCGGGCGGGTGACAAAAAAAGCGGGGGGCCGATGCCCCCCGCCGGTGTGGTCCTGTCCTCACCCCCCTGAACTCACGGGGCACCGGACGGACGGTCGAACGGGTTGCCCGGTCCGCCGGGCCCACCCCCGGTGGCCGGCCGGGTCTCGACCTTCTTCAGCCACGCCTCCCAGATCGCCGTCAGGTCCTTCCGGTTCTGGTCGGCGGCGTCGTCCGTGCTCTTGCGGACGAGGAG
>JAQGHQ010000066.1 GCA_028288765.1 Gemmataceae bacterium
CGGCCAGGACGTACACCCCGCGGGCGGGGCGGTCGAGCACCCCCTCCGCGACCAGCCGGGCGAGGGCGGTGCGGGGGACGTTCTGGCCCGCCAGGTCGCGGGGGCGGACGACCCCGAGGCGGCGGACGAGGGCCAGCAGGCGGTCGGTCGTGGTGGCGGACATCTTTCACATAACGTAGGCGGTTACAAATAAGTGCCGACGTTTTGTAACAGAAGGGCGAGTTCGGATCTAGGCCGGCCGAGGCCGTTTGCCCCGGATGGGGTAGCCGCTGTAGCCGCACCACCTGTCCGACGGGGGCGGGTCGAAAGCCGATTAACCATCCGGAGTTAGGGTGGGCTGGGAGTGGGATGCGGGTCGCCCCATCGGCACCCGGGACAGGCACTTGCTGGAGGGTTACTCACCTTCGGAGTGGTGGTTCTGAGACCGGGAGTATATCCGGGGCGAGCCGGCATGCGAGAACGGACTGCCCGACGGCTACACCGGAGGAGTAACGATCCCCACAGAAATGTAGAGCCACAGCCCGCCGGACGTGGATCTCAAAAGTGGTTTTTGGGTGGCCGGTCTGGATTGCTTTGCGGGATGGAATGAAGCCCAGCCCCCACGGGCAGCGCACAATTCCATCTCCTCGCTTCCACCTTTCAAACCCGCGTCGAACTGCCCTCAACTACTGAAAAGATAATCTCTTGCGGCACAGCGTCCGAAGTCACCAGACGATACCGCGCTGGTGAATCTCAAGCCGATATCGCAGACTCGCTGGGGTTGGGCGGGGCGTGGTCCGTCGTGTCCTGAAGGAGCACGGTGTCCCGCTTCGTCCCCAGTGTACGCTGCCAGAGCCCGCGTGTTCGCCGTGAAGCCGCCAAGCGCAGTCTAGAGACCGGCGTGACAGCTCACGCAGCCGCCGCGGGCCTGTGGTCACTTCGACCGTCCGCCCGCACGAAGCGGGCTACGGCAACTCGACGCCGAAGACGTTATTGAAGCGGGTGGTGAAGTTCGCCTGGGCGGCGGCGGCCGCGAGGACGACCAGGTGCTCGGGCGGCAGGGCGTCCCCGAGCCGGCCCATCACCCCCTCGTCCACCCGGCCGCGGGTGGTCCACTCCTCGGTGAAGCGGAGTACGTCCTTCTCCAGATCGGAGTAGGCGTCGCTGGCCTCGAACCGATCCAGTTCCCCGACCTGCCGGTCGGTCAGCCCGGCCCTCCGACCGAGGGCCTCGTGGTAGTGCCGTCAGACGTGGCAGTCGGTCAACTGGACCACCTTCAGGTAGGCCAGCTCGCGGATCTTCGGGTCGAGGTCGGCCCGGACCGCCCGGCCCATCGCCACGGCGGCGTCGAGCACCTTCGGGGCGTGGGCCAGGGTCCGGTACATGTTTGGCACCCGCCCGAGCTTGGCGTGCAGGTCCGCCAGGGTGGCTCGGGCCGGGTCGGATGCTTGGTCGTCGCCGAGCGGGGGTAGATGGGGCATAGGTGTACCAATTCGGTGAAAGAGGCGGGTAGCCCGGGATCAGCCAGCCTCAGTGGCGAGTCCCGACTCGGGGGACTAGCATACCGACCCGCCGGCGGTACTCCTCGTAGCTGCCGCCGAAGGAGTTCTTCAAGTCCCGCTCCTCCAAAAAGACCCCAACGAAGATGTAGGCGGTGGTTATCCCGGCGAACAGCAAGTGGCCCCACGTCATCGTCGGCATGGACCAGAAGGCGATCAGGAACCCCAGCATGATCGGGTGCCGGACGATCTTGTACAGGGCCGGGGTGCGGAACGGCGGCGGGATGTACGGCCGGCCTCTGGCGTAGAGGGCCACCTGCCGCAGCCCGAACAGGTCGAAGTGGTCGATCAAGAAGGTGGAGATCAGCACCAGCACCCACCCGACGCCGAACAGCACCCACAGGACGGCGGCGGCGGGGTGTCCGACCTCCCACACGACCCCCGGCAGCGGACACCACTGCCAGAACATCAGGACCAACAACAAGCTCGTCGCCAGGACGTAGGTGCTACGCTCGACCTGCGGCGGCACGAACCGGGTCCACCACCGCTTGAAGGCGGGCCGGGCCATGACGCTGTGCTGGACGGCGAACAGGCCGAGCAGCAGCACGTTCACCGCCACCGCCTCACCCACCGGCACCACCGCCCCGGAGTCGATGGACTGCGGGACGACGAGGTTGCCGACGAACCCGATGGCGTACAGGAACGTGCCGAAGAAGATCATGTAGGAGATCAGCCCGTAGGACAGTGACAACGCCTTCGTTGTCGGGCGGGCATGGCCCCCGACCTTGCCGGCCGAGCCGTCGCCGCTGGCCGCAGGTTCGCCGCCCGGCTTGCGGGCCATGACCAGCCCTCCCTGCGTACAGGACGACGTGACGTAGCCCGTCCAGTTGTGGAACGTGGCGTCGGTGAAGCCGGCGTCGGTGAGCATCTGGAGGAGCGACCGCCCCTTAATCGCACCGGCGATTCAGTCGGACCACGCCCCCTTCTTCTCCACCTGCCCCTCCGTCACCGCCTCGCCTAGCAGGATATCGGCCATCTGGACCCGGCCACCGGGCCGGAGAACCCGGTAAACCTCGGCCAGCACCTTCGGCTTGTCGATGCAGAGGTTGAACACCCCGTTCGAGATCACCAAGTCCACAGCCCCGTCCGGCACGGGCAGGCAGTCGGCCTCGCCCTGGTGGAACTCGGTGTTCGTCACCCCTGCGGCCACGGCGTTGTCGGTGGCCTTCTTGACCATCTCGGCGGTCATGTCCACGCCGATCACCCGACCGGACGGCCCGACCTTGCGGGCGGCGAGGAAGCTGTCCACCCCGGCCCCGCAGCCGATGTCCAGCACCGTCTCGCTGGGCCGAACTTCGTGCAGGCCGAGCGGGTTCCCGACCCCGGCGAAGGACTCTGTGACCACGGCGGGAAGGCCGTCGATCTCGGCTGCGTCGTAGCCGAGCTTCTTCGCACTGGCCGGGCCGGTCGGGTGTCGCTGCGGGGCGGTCGGGTCGATGGCGACCTTGACGAACCGCTGCCTGATCTTGTCCTTGATCTCGTTCACGTTCTCCACGGCGGCGTCCTCACTTCTTGGGGGCGGGTTCGAGCCAGACGTTGTTTGCCGGGTTGATGGACGGCGTATCCACCGTCACGAAGTACGCCTTCCCGTCCCCGACCCTCTCGAACTTGTGCCGGACGCCCTTCGGGATCAGCATGTCGTCCCCCGGCCCCATCACCATCGTCTCCTTCCCTACGGTGCAGCGGAGCTTGCCTTCGAGGATGTACATGCGGTGAACGCCATCCGGGTGGAAGTGGAGCGGGATCGTCCCGTTGACCTCGACCAACAGCGACCACACGTCCTTGCCCTTCTCGACCGCCCATTCCCTCACCCTTCCGGGAGGGCACCGGCCACGGCGTCGGACAGGTCGTCCAGCCCGACCGCCGCGTCCGCCGCCCCGACCGACAGCAGCACCTCGTTCCGCCGGACCTCGATCGTGAGGGCCGGTCCCCGCTCCCGACGACCGCCTGCGGCCCCGCCGGACGGTCGGTCAGGACGGCCAGGAGCGTGTCGGCCGGGAGCACCACCCGCGACAGCTCGGCCCCGGCCTCGCGGATGACCAGGAGAACGCCCGCCGCGGCCGACCCGACCTCCACCCGCCGCTCGGCCCCGGTGGTCTGCGACACCCCGTCGATCGTCATCCCGGCTCCGTCCGTGTTAACGGCCCAGCTTGGGGGCGTCGTCCTTCGGCGGGAGGGACAGGTTCTTGGTCATCAGCCGGGCGGCCGGCTTGTTGCTCGGCGGCGGGAGCGGGGGGAGGGTCACCCGCTCCCGCTTTTCGGTCTTCGCCCGCACGAACCGGGGTCGCTTCGCCTTGACCGGGAGCGGCTCGGGCGGGGCGGCCGGCTCCTGGACCGGCTCGACGGCCTCGACGATCGGCTCCGTCACCGGCTCGGGCTCCGGGGCCTTGGCCGGCTTCTTCGCCACGACGGGCTTCGGGGGGACGGGTTCGTTCGGCCCCAACGCGCGGAGCTTCTTCGCGGCACGGGACAGGTTCATCGTAACCAACAACTCCTTCGGGACGGGCGACAGAATGCCGTATTGTACGGCACTCCGGTCCCGTGAGAACGGGTCGGACCCCGGAGCTGGTGAGAACGGGAGAACGCCTCGATCCCATGCGCCCGCGAGCCGTCCCGGGACCGGACACTGACCACGCGTGAACATGGAGGAATCCCGCGACGCCTGGTGGTTGGGATGCCCGACCGGCCACTCCCCCGCGGCCTCGACGTACTACTTCGGCGTCACCCGGACGGACTCGGTCGTCCCGCCGCCGGGCGCTCGCCGACAGGTCGTGTCCCCCGCCCAGAACCAGGACCGCGCACGGCCCGCTGGCCAAGGCCCGCCTCACCTGCCCGTCGTGCCGGGCTTCGACCCGGTCCGGGTCCGGCCGAACCGTTCCGTCCCCCCGCACCGGCTTCGCCCGTTCCAGGAGAACCGCGTCGTCCAGGGGCAGGACGTCAACCATGCCACGCATGGCGAGCCGGCCGGCGGCACCGTACTCCAGTGTCTGCGCCCGGCGGTTGCGCGACATCGTCTCGATCTGGTGGTCGATGGGGGCCGGCCGACTTCGCCGCCCCGACGGTTGACGGAGGGCGAGTGTCCACCGAAACTAGTCCGAGTGCAAACCCGTCTCCCGGATGCAGCCATCCCGGAGTGCT
>JAQGHQ010000067.1 GCA_028288765.1 Gemmataceae bacterium
CGGCCAGGACGTACACCCCGCGGGCGGGGCGGTCGAGCACCCCCTCCGCGACCAGCCGGGCGAGGGCGGTGCGGGGGACGTTCTGGCCCGCCAGGTCGCGGGGGCGGACGACCCCGAGGCGGCGGACCAAGTCCAGCAGGCGGTCGGTCGTGGTGGCGGACATCTTTCACATAACGTAGGCGGTTGCAAATAAGTGCCGACGTTTTGTAACAGAAGGGCGAGTTCGGATCAAGCCCGGCCGAGGCCGTTTGCCCCGGATGGGGTAGTCGCTGAAGCCGCACCACCTGTCCGACGGGGCGGGTCGAAAGCCAATTAACCATCCGAAGTTAGGGTGGGCTGGCAGTGGGATGCGGGTCGCCCATCGGCACCCGGGACAGGCACTTGCTGAAGGGTTACTCACCTTCGGAGTGGTGGTTCTGATACCGGGAGTACATCCGGGGCGAGCCGGCATGCGAGAACGGACTGCCCGACGGCTACACCGGAGGAGTAACGATCCCCACAGAAATGTAGAGCCACAGCCCGCCGTACGTGAATCTCAAAAGTGGTTTTTGGGTGACCGGTCTGGATTGCTTTGCGGGATGGAATGAAGCCCAGCCCCCACGGGCAGCGCACAATTCCATCTCACCTCCGCGGCGTTCAAACATGCGGCCCGGTTGCCCGCAAGTTCTTCATGGCCGTGCCTTCTGACAAGATCACCGAGATCGCCCGACGCTACCAGGCCGGCGAGACGCAGACCGGGATCGCCAGCTCGCTGGATCTCGACCGCAGCATCGTCCGCCGTGTCTTGGACCTCTTACAGATCCCCCTCCGCCCTCAATGTCCCGCATCTGGGCCGCATCGGCAAGCCATTCTGGAGATTCACGCCGACGGGAAGTCGATCAAGGAGATCAGCACGCAGCTGGCGATGAACTTCGCAACCGTCTACCGGGTACTCCGGCGTGCGGGTCGGGTGCAGAAGATGCGTCCGTGATCAGCAATCTACGAAGCTCGCGGAGCGTGTGGCCCGGTGGTCGCCAGACGTACACGACCTTGCCGGCTGAGGACAAGTGCTGATCCTTCGGACCCTTGCCAAACGGAGGTGTCCTATTTCTGTTGCACAGCGGGATAGGCCAGCCACTCGGCCAGTGTCCAAACGTGATCGGTCAGCCCGGCCGCCATCGCGGGCGTGCGATTCTCCCACCGTCCTTCGGCTCCGCGTTGCCGCAGCGTCCGAACCGGCCAACAGGAATCGTCGCTGAAGTGGCGGACGAGCGCCGCCGCACGATGAACGTCCCATTCTTTCGAGAACGCGTAACTCTTCCGCACCTTCCGGCGGCACCGGTTCCGATCCGTCCCATGGTGCCGCTCAACAAAGCACGTGTTGACCGCCCAACTGACCGCCGGCAGGGCCAACGCCGCGAGGACCGCCGCCATCGTTCCGAACACCACCCGGGTACTCACCTCGACCACCCGGTTGTTCTCCCGCTCCTTGTGGACGGTCGCGTATGTGACCTCGGCCGGGAGTTCCGTGTACGGCTTCCGCGGCCGGCCCGGCCGGCCGGTTCGGGGCGGCACCACCACCCGCCCATACGCCGCCCGGATGGGCTCCGGATACGCCGGGTATTCGTCCGACGTGATCAGCCGCATCACCCGACCGCCCGCTCGCCGGCGGAAGTCCTGGACCACCGCGGTGACGGCCTCGGCGGTTCGTTTGCCGACCACCGGGCTGACGATCAACCGGCTCTCCGGGTCGATCGCCGTGTGGTCCCAGCAGTCCCCGCGCGCGCGGTCGTCGGGTTCGCAATGCTTCTCCTTTTTGCCCACGAACGCCCACTTCTCATCGAACTGGACCTCACTCGTCGTCGGGGGAAAAAGCCACGAGTTCGTCGTGGAGTTGCTCGGCATGACGGCCGGCCCGGCGGATGTACCGGGTGACGGTGTCCGGGGTGGACCCCGGTCAGCCGGGCCGTCTTCCGGGTGCCGATCCCTTCGGCCACATGGGCGAGGATGGCGGTCGCCTTGTCGGTTGGCAATCGGGTGTCGAACAGGGGGGTGCCCTTGCGTTCGGAGAAGCGTGCTTTACAGGTCGAGCAGCGGAGCAGGCGGCGGGACCGGTTCGGCCCGTAGCGCATGGGAACGGTCAGGTTCCCGCGGCCCCGCTTGCCGTGATCGGGACATTCGGGGTTGAGGCAACAGAACCGGCTGAGATCGTCATCCATGACGAAGGCCCGTGGCGGAAACGGTGGCAGGACGAGAGCGGTTACTGTTTTACCCGACCCGACGTCCCGCGCGCAACACTGAACTGACACCACCTGGAAGCCTGGAAGTTCAGGAAACGTGTCGAGATTGGGCAGTACCTCTCGACGGAGTTTCCTTCCATTCAGTTCTGCATGGACGACATGCAGGCCACAGTGATCGAACTGTGGGCGAACGACCCGAAGAACCTCATCCCGAGGCTGGAGGAACTCGTCATCCTCGCGAAAGAGTGGGAACGATTCACCGACGCTCGCACGGTTGCCGGGACGGACCCGCCACAACAACTGCACTCGGCCCATCGATACCGGCTGGCCACCGAGGCGACCCTTTGGAAAGCGAAGAGTGGCAAACTCAGTGGGCGGTGACGCCCGAGGCCTCCGTTCCATCATTGTGACCGAAGGGCTACTGTCCGTCATTCACACCGCAAAGCCGAAATTGGCCACCGCTTTGGTCGTGTCCGCGGGGTTGCTGGGCCTGGCCGGTTTCGGAACGGCCCTGCCCTGGCTCCGGACCGGGTCTGCAGGCGTGGGTGTCTCGAAGGCGGTCCTTCCGCTGACCACTGCCGCAGCCGAACCGCCCGAGCGACCGATCGAAGGCGACTGGCTCCCGAAGTAGGAAGGAACCGACCGCCCCGCGACCGCGTTCCCGGATCTGAAGGCGATCGGACCGAAGGACCTTTCCGAGGCATGCCCGCACCTGTTGGGCGACAACGCCATCTCGATCGAGCCCACGGACGGTGCGTACCGCCAGATCCTCAAGGCCCGCCTTCATCAGGCCACGCAGGAAGCCAGGAAATTCAAGATTCGGATCGAGATGGGGGGGAACGTCACGGCAGAGTTTCTGTCCTTCTCTCACGCCGTGGAGGAGATGCGGTCCGCGGTGATCGATCTGTGGGCTGACGATCCGGAGAAACTCATTCCGAGGCTCGAAGAAATCGTCATCCTCGCGAAGGAGCTGGAGCGGATCATCGACAATCGCGTATCGGCCGGGTCGGAGTGGCCGCATCAACTGCACATGGCCTACCGGTACCGGCTGGCCGCCGAGGCGGCTCTTTGGAAGGCGAAGAACGGCAAGCTCGGCGGGCGGTGAGACGCCGATGCGGTCTGGACCACCTGCCGCCGAGTCCTCCGGTCCGTGGCCGACGCCGGCGATGCATTCCAGGCGGCGTTCCTGACCCTGGCCTGGAAAGCCCGGGACGGTCCGCGGGACGTATGTCGGTGGGGGCTGAGCCGGGTCGTGGTTGCGTCCGCGGGCCGGTTCGACGCCCTCCCCGCTACCGGTCGCCCTGGGCGAGCTCGAAGGCCATTCCCACGCCGACGCCGGGAAGGCGCCGGGGTGGTCGGCCGGGCCATCTCCCGACCGGCCGGCGGTCATCAACCGGTCACCACGTACGTCTCCCGCAGGTCCCGGACCTCATCCTCGAGTTGCTGTCTCCGGATGCCCAGGGCCAGGTTGTCCGAGACCGTATGGAGGGTGTCGAGGATGTTGTTTGAGATGGGATGGCGGGCGAATACCGCCAGCACCCCGACCACCCGGTCACCGACCACGAGCGGGTGTCCGGCGAACGCGACCATGCCCTCCCGGATCGCCCAGACCTGATCGGTCACCAACGGGTCGCCGACCACCGCATTCGTGAGGTACGGCTTCCGGTCCCGGGCGATGAGCCCGAGCTTGTACTTCCCGACCGGGACCCTCGAGTGAGGGCCGTCGAGGTGGGTGTACATCCCGGCGCTGGCCTGGAGTTCCAGCATCCCGTCCGGTTCGTTCAAGGTCCAGACTCGGGCGAAGGCGACTCCCAGGTGGGAGACGGCCAGTTCCATGCAGTCCTGCATCGCTTCGCGGACGCCCGCCCCCCGCGTCAGGGCGGCCCCGGCCGCGGAAATGAACGCCGCCGCCCGCACTTGTTCGGCCGCCACCGCCTCGGACTTCTGGCGGGTGGAGATGTCGCGAATCACGCCGGTGAACAGGCGCCGGTCTGCCACCCGAATCTCGCTGACCGACAACTCCATCGGGAAGACGGCGGCGTCCTTCCGCCGGCCGACCAGTTCCACCGTCCGACCGATGATCTTTCGCACACCCGTGCGCATATACTCGGCGAGGTACCCGTCGTGCCGGTCCCGGTACGGCGGGGGCATCAGGGTGCGAATGTTCCGCCCGAGCAGTTCGCCCTCGGCGTACCCGAACATCTCCTCGGCCGATCGGTTCAGCGACTCGATCGTTCCCGCGGGGTCGATCGAAATGACTGCCTCGGTCGTGTGATCGAGCACCGCCCGGAGCCGGGCCTCGCTTTCCAGGAGCGCGAGCTCCGTCTTCTTCCGGGCGCTGATGTTGCGGGCAATCTCCGAGGCCCCGACGACATTCCCGGCGTCGTCCTTCACCGGCGAGAGCGTGACGGAGACGTGGACCGGGGTGCCGTCCTTCCGGCGGCGGACGGATTCGTAGTACTGGACCCGCTCGCAGTGGGTCAGGCGGGTCAGGATGTCGGTCTCGTCCCCCTCCCGGCCGGGGAGGACGAGCAAGAGGACGGACCGGCCGATGATCTCCTCGGCCCGGTAGCCGAACAGGTGCTCCGCCCCCGGGTTCCAACTCTCGATGATCCCGTCGAGAGACGTGCTGACGATGGCGACCTCGGCCGAGTCCACGACCGCCGCCAGGTGGAACCGTGCCTGCTCGGCCCGGCGGTGGGCTTCGGCCTGTTCGACCCGCTCCGTCACGTCCCGGGCCACGGCGTAGACGGCCCGCTCCTCGGGGATCGTCTGGGCGCTCCACTCGAGCCACAGGTAATGACCGCGGGCGTGGCGGTAGCGGTTCAGGAACTGGAGGCACGGCTCGCCCGAGACAATCCGGGCGAGCTCCGCCTCGGTCTTTTCCCGGTCGTCCGGGTGGACGAAGGCGATGAACGGGTGGGACGTCAGGTCGTCGGCCGTGTACCCGAGGACCCGCGGGAAGTTCTCGTTCACCCGGATGAAGTAGCCGTCCGGCGAGGCGATGCAGAACAGATCCATGGACAGGTCGAAGAATCGGATCAGGTCCTGCTCCGCCCGGCGCTGGTTGGTGTGCAGGTGTGCCGTCATCACCTCGACCAGATCCCCGGCGTCCGCCGGCCGGTCGAAGTGGGCGGGCGACAGACACCACTTCGCCAGGGTGATGAGGTCCAGCGGGGCGGGGCACGCGTTTAACCGGGCGACCGCGTCGGCGATGTCGGCCCCGGCGGCCTTTTCGTAAACCTCCCGCCCGTCGACTCCGGTGTACGGCGGGCGCCCCGTGAGGATCTCGCACAGGATGCTGCCGAGCCCGAACACGTCGGCCCGCTTATCGACCCGGTCGATCTCCCCGCGGGCCTGCTCGGGGGGCAGGTACGCCGGGGTCCCGAACACCGTCCCCACCATCGTCCCGGGCAGGGCCGGATCGGCCGGGGCGGGGCGATGGCGCCCGAGGCGGGTGCTGAGTTCGGCCGCCGCCCGGGCCGCCGCCACCGCGCCGGGCAGGTCGGGCTCACCCAGCACCTTCGCCAACCCCCAGTCCATGACCTTGACCACCCCGAACCCCCCGACCATGACGTTCGCCGGCTTGAGGTCTCGGTGAATCACGCCCTGGCTGTGGGCGTAGGCAAGGGCCTGGCAGATCTGGAGGAAGATGTTCAGGAGCCGGGGGAGGTCGGTCGACGCGTCCTCGCGGCGGCCCAGAATTTGTTCCAGCGTCTGGCCGCGCACCAGTCTCATCACGAAAAACGGCCGGCCGTCGGGGGACGTGCCGAGTTCGTGGATCGCGACGATCCCGGGGTGTTGCAACCGGCTGGTGATCCGGGCTTCCTCCAGGAACCGCCGGACGACCTCGGGTTTCCCCTTGTGCTCCTCCAGGAGGACCTTGATCGCAATCGCCCGCTCGAGCTGGGCATCCCACCCCTCGAGGACGACGCCCATGCCGCCCCGGCCGATCTCCCCCCCGACGAGGTAGCGGCCGGGCGATTCCTGAGCGGTGGTCTGGCCGCCGGGGGAGTGCTGTCGGAGACCGAAGGCGGACGGCGTGCGCAGGTCGATCGTCATGCCGCCGTGACGAAGCTCCGGGTTACCGGTATCAGCGCCGGGTCCGGTCAGGGAAAACGTCCTTGTCGTCCCGGTTCCCCACCAGACGTGCATCGCATCCGGCGACACCGGACCGTGGAGGTTGAGGTCGGTCCGGTTCGGATCGGCGGCCTGAGGCAGCTCAGGGCGGCTCGGGTCGGGGACGGAGGGCGAGGACAGCATCGGTGGGACCTCACGGGATGCGGGCGTGACTTCATGAGGTACTCGGGCTCGGTTTTCGGACGTTGAGGGAGAGGGTTGACCTGATCGAACGTGCGCCGGCCGCCGGTCTGGGTACGGCCACGGTGATGTTGCCGCAACGTCGCCAATACACACCCGGCAGGAGGCCGGTGTCATAAATCACCTTAACTCGTCCGCGGCAGCGCTGGTAGAGGGGTTCCGGCCGTGCTTCCGGGCCGAGCTGCACCAAACCGTCCGGCACTTCCTGGGCGGTGGGTGCTCTGGCCCGGACCGCGGACTACCGCCGAGATCGGGCAGGCGAGCGGGCGGGCCGGCGGGCACTACCGGGATCGGGCCGGTGCGGTGACCTCCGGGCCCGGTGCCGTGAGGGGTATGAGACAATCCAAGTGTTGACCGGATAGCAGGATGGGCCGGATGAATTCGGAATCGGGTCCATCCTGTCATCCGGTCAACACTCATTTCCCCGCAAGTAAAGAGGAACAGGGCAACCGGCACCAGCCCGGGGCGCGATCATTATATGTGCAAATGTATATAATCTAATGACTGATATGCGCTCGCCGCCGGTTGAGTTGCCCACGGTCCGGGTCAAATCTTCCACCGGCCAAATAGTAATAAATGTTAACCTTTCAACTTGGTTATCTTGCTGGAAGGTGTGTGTAGTCGGAGGTCCCGGAGGCGGTTTTTGGACTTGATCGGACCGGACCCGGGCCTCCCGGACGAACCGCGTTCGGGCGGCCGGGTAGATGGCGTAGTCGGGCAGCATCACCTTCAGGGCGACCTTGCGCTGAAGGGCGTCGGCGTACCCCAGGTAGACCGCCCCCATGTTGCCCCGGCCGAGCGGCTTCAGGACGCGGTGCTTCCCGAGCCGACCCAGCTCGCCGGGAGCTGGCGGCGGGCCGAAGTCGTGTTCGGACTCGGGCCAGTCGCAGTCGGTGCTGTCGTGAACGGTCGGGCGAGCCATGGCCGGCCTCCGGGCGCGCAGGTCATCCGGAGAATAGCACCGGGCCGGGACCGGTGCTAGCGGCAGCCGGTCGTTCCACCGACCGTCCGGCCGTGTTACCGGGGGCTCGACACCTGATCCCGCCGGCACACCCGCGATTGCCTCGCGCCGGCGCTAAAAAAATCGCACCCCGCAGGAGCCCTCGGTCACCGGGCCGACCAGCTGACTGGTCCCCCGGTGGCCCGGTGGCGGTTCATCGAGCGGGTGCTAACTTGCTTGACCGCCGGACCGAGCATGGGATAATCCGCGGCAACTTCTCACCCGAAGGGGCTATCCGATGATCCGTTTGGCTTCCGTTATGGCGGTTCTGATGTCCGTCTCCACTGCGGCAGGTCATGACATCGACTATACCCGGTACGTAAAAAGTCCCGAGGAGGTCGCGAAGGAGGAACAGGACCGGCAGGAGGCCCTGAAGAAGGTCGAGGCCAAAGCGGCCGAGCGGCGGGCCATCCTGAAGGCCGCCTGCTGGTGGCTGGAGGGGCTCGCCAAGGTGTTGTTCTTCCTGTCGTTTTGGTACGTATCGTCGGAGGTCATCAAACTGCCACGTTGGAATCGGATACAGGATCGGGCGTCTTACGGAGTGGCGGCTATCGTCTTCTTCGGCATTATGGTCGCGACAGACCGAGGGTGGGACCAGGCTGCCATCGAACGCAACCGCGCTCAACGAGAAATGTTGGCAAACATCTCCCTTCCGGGCTATCATCCCCCACCCCCGAATCCGGTTCAGAACGCTATCCGAAACGGAATATGGGCGATTCAGGACTATTCCTCGGCTACCGGGTCTTCAGCCAGCATCTTCGCGATGGGATTCGTCGCCGGTATTCTTTCCGGAATCTTGACGCGGAAGATATTGACGGGGTGGAAGGACCACCTATCCGAGGAATGGCGCCTGACCATAGGGGCGATCGCGTTCGGGATCGGCGGCGTGCTGGACGTAGGGACCTGGTATTTCAAACCGGAATAACGGGAGGGTCCGACAATGCTCGGCTGGTTCAGGAAGGAATCAGCCCCGCAACGCCCGTGAGTGAAGCGAAGCGGATCAGGGCTAATCGCGTCAACATTTCTGACACGGGCCACAGGTCGTATCCCTGGCCTTCCCCTCAGTGGCTGTGCGAAAACGCAGTGCAAGCCCGTATAATGGGTTATGAGAACCCGACGCTATCCGACCGACCTAACCGACGCACAATTTGCCCGGCTTAAGACCTTTCTTCCCCCGGCCAAGGGAACCGGGCGGCCCCGGACTGACTTGCGGGAGGTCCTGAACGCGATCTTCTACCTGGTCCGGACCGGGTGCCAGTGGCGGTACCTGCCCCACGACGTCCCGCCCTGGAGCACGGTCCACACCTGGTACCGGCGGT
>JAQGHQ010000012.1 GCA_028288765.1 Gemmataceae bacterium
TCGGCCTCGCGGGCCGCCCGTTCAAACACTTTCTCGGCCCGGTCGGTGTTGCCGCTCGACTGGTAGAACGTTCCGACGTTGGCCCGCTGGTTGTAGATCCGCTCCTGGGTCGCGACGTCGGACGCGGGGACGTAGGCGGCGACCTGCTCGAGCCGGGTCTCGTCCTGCTGGACCCGGGCGGCGTCGCCCTGCTTCACGGCGACGGCCAGCCGGTACTCGCGGAAGGAGACGTTGAGCGGGTCCATCTCGATCGCCTTGTCCAGGTCCTTCAGCCCGTCGTCGACCTGCTTGTCGTCGATCTTGGCGGCCCCGCGGACGTAGTACGCGCGGGCGTTCTCCGGGTTGAGCTCGATCGCCTTGTCCAGGTCGGCGATTGCCTTCTTCGGCTGCTCGAGGCCGAGGAACACGAACCCCCGGTCGACCAGTACCTCGACCGCCTGGCCGTCCGTCTCGAGCGCCTCCTCGTAGTCCTGGAGGGCGGCGTCGAGGCTGTTCAGGTAGTAGTTGGCGTCCGCCCGGCGGAGGTAGGCGGCGATGTAGTCCGGCTTGTACTTGAGGGCCTTGGTGAAGTCCCGGGCCGCCTCGTGGTACTTCTCGTTCTTCTTGTCCGTCTCGGCGGCCTTCGCCGCCTTCATCTCCAGCAGCCCCCGGCGGTAGTACGCCTCGGCGTTCTTCTTGTCCAGGTCCAGCGCCTTGTTGTAGGCGGCCAGGGCCGCCGCCGGGTCGCCCTTCGATTCGGCCAGGAGGCCGTCCCGCATCAGCCCCGCGGCCTCCGTGGCGGAGGTCAACCGGAGGACCGGGAAGACCCCGCCCTGGCCGAGCTGGTACGGCTCCTGGTCGGCGTCGAACTCCTTCTTGACGTGCTCGACCACGGCCGGCTTGACGTACTTCGCCAGCCCGTCGAGGGTGACCGTCCCGTCCTTCTCGGCCGCCTCCCCGGCCAGCCCGCGGATGACGAAGTGGAAGAACACCCCGTGCTTGAGCCGGCGGTCCTCCCACGACACCTGGCTCTTGCTACAGCTCAGCAGGGCGACCACGTCCCCGCCGGACGGGAGGGCCAGGGAGAAGCCTTTCGAGATGGCCTTCGCGTTCTGCTCCCGGCCGGTCGACTCGGCGAGCGGGTCGACCCGGCAGGCGTCGACGAGCAGGAGTTTCCGCTTCGCCGGGCACCGCCCGGCCTCCTCGAACACCTGGAGCAGCGGGACGAGCGTGTCCGTCTTGTTCCACACCGCGTCGTACGGGCAGAAGAACGGCTCCGGGTTCCCCTCGAACTGGAGCCCGTGGCCGGCGAACGCCAGGACCAGCGTGTCCTCCGGCTTGCACCGGCCGACGGCCTCTTTGATGGCGGTCCGGATGTTCTGCCCGGTTGGCTTCAGCCGGCCGCCGCCCTGGCTGGTCAACAGGGTGATGTCTTCCGCCCGGTAGCCGCCGCCGAGGAGGACGTCGCGCAGCGCGGTCACGTCGTTGCCGGTGCCCTCGAGGTTTCGCAATTCGGCGCTGCTACGGTATTCGGACACGCCGACGAGGACGGCGTATTTCCGGCCGGCGTCCCCGTCGTCGGCCCGCGCGGCGGGGAACGGGAGGAAGGTTACGGCCGCCAGGAGCGCGACCCGCAACGGTGAGGGGCGAACGACCATGAAAGTTCCCTCTGTAACGGGCCGGACGCGGGACGGGGCCTACGGCCCTCTCGCGTCATTCCTACCTAGCTCTCGCGCTATTCCTACCTAGTAAGGCGGACGCGACGGCCAGACCGGACATGAAAAAGTTCAAAAATCCGGTCCGCCCGTTAGCCCGGCCCGCCGGTCCGGGTTTGGGCGTCTATTCGGGTGGCTTACGGCGCCCATCCGGTCTGTGATTATTCTTTTGGCGTCGCCGACCGTCAAGTAAAAAAGTTCGTACAAATTTCTATCTAAACGTCGAAACGTCGGCCAACTCAAAAAATGCTTGAGCTATCCCGCGGCGGGCTTTACCCTAACTTAATTGATCCCGCGCACCGCTCGAGCGGCCCGACCGTCCGCCCCCCGCCGGGGGACCGTGGACCGCGTAGCGCCGGAGAACTTGCCCATGCCCGCGCCCCGCCCGCCGATCCCCTTGCGGCCCGCCGCCTACGCCCTCGGCGCGGCCGTTTCCCTCCTCCTGGCGACTACCGCGACCGGGCAGCCGGACCTGACCCGGCAGGACGTGCTGACGAGCGCGAAGCGGGTATACAAGGACCACGCCAACGAGATCACGAACAAGACCGCCGCCGAGTTCGAGTGGTTCGAGGGCTTCCGCGGGTTCGTCAAGGACTCGAACGCGTCGTTCGCGGTCGTCGAGAAGGACGTGGCGGTCCCGAAGGGCCGGTTCTTCTCCCTCGCGGACACCAAGGCCCGCCCGGGCGACATGGTCCGGGTGAAGTGGGCCCAGAAGGGCGAGGACAAATCGGCCCTCCTCATCTACGCCGGGGAGGAGACCTTCCCGGACAGCGACCGGAAGTTCTCATTCTTCATCTACCCGTATCGGACCCGGCTCGAATACAACACGGTCCCGGCCCGCAAGCACCGCCAGTACCTCAAGACGTGGGAGGACCACTGGAAGATCACCCTCGACCTGCTCTACGACTACACGGCCGACAAGAAGCGGGAGGTGGTCGTCGCGGAGAAAGAGATCCCGACTCAGTGGGTGAAAAAGGGCCTGTGGGCGAGCCACGTCTTCATCACCACCACGATGCTCAACGGGACCGCCACGTACACCCTCTACCGGGCCAAGCACGATTCGTCGGCCGCGCCGTACCTGACACTCAAGAAGCCGATGATCCACCACGCCCAGTTGACCGAGGACTCGTGCTTCTTCGCCGCCTACGCGGACGTGGCGACCTACAAGGGGCTCAACCAGTACGGGTACACGAAGGGCGACGCCCGGGACCTCGAGAAGGCACTGATCCGCGACGAGGTCGTACACCCGGCCAGCCCGATGCGGCGGCTGGCCGCCGCTTACTTCCGTGCGTTCCTGTACACGCGGGACGTGCGGCAGAAGGCCGAGCTCCGCAAGACCAAGCCCGGCACCAAGGACGCCTGGTCCGGTCCGGCCGACGAGAGCCTGTCCCGCGCCCTCGAACGGGGCGAGTTCCTCGGGGACTGGTGGAGCGCCGCGTACGGCCCGCGGTGGAACGACTTCCACCTGACCGACCTCTACAAGGACGGCGTGGCCCCGATCAAGGCCGGGAAAGAGAAGTTCAAGACGGACTTCCTGACCCTCGCCAAGGAGAGCATCCAGGCCGACGAGCCGTTGATGCTCACCATCGGGTACGCGGCCGACATCAAGTACCTGCCCGACCCGGATGGCCCGCTGAAGTCGGCCACCTGGGTCAAGCACGGGCACGTCGGGGTCGAGTTCAAGAACCCGAAGAAGTACGGGCACTGGCTCGTCGTGACCGGCGTCCGCGAGGAGAAGGGCAAGACCTACATCCATTTCTCGACCACCATGACCGGGGCCGCCGACGAGACCGGCAAGTTCTTCGTGGACCTCGACCACCTGACGGAGCACCTCCTCCTCCGGCCGGACAAGGCGCAGAAACTCGACTCCGAACAACTGATCTGGGTCAAGATCCCCGCCGGCTGGAAGGCCGGTGACGCCGTGCCCTTTGACGAGTCGGAGGGCCTGGCCCTGGCGAAAGAACCGTACGTCCCGTTCCTGGTGAAACTGACCGGCAAGCCGGTCCCGGTGAAAGAGAACCGACCCGAGTAACGCCCCCGGGACCGCGCGAGTGGCCCGTTCCTTGTCCACCAGCCTCCGAGTTCCCCGGGAGCTTCCCCATGCCCCGTCGCCCGTTCCCCGGCCTCTGTGCCCTGGTCGTCGTCCTGGCCGCCGGCCAGCGGGCCGGCGCCGACCCGACTCCCGCCGTCCCGTCACTCACGCCCGACCAGCAAAAGCTGCTCGCGACGATGGACGCCGACCTGGCCAAGGACGTGGTCGAGCTCGCCGAGCAGGCGCAGAAGTGGAAGACCCGCCTGGAGGCGATCCGCAAGCGGGCCGAGCTCCGCGCCAAGGCGGCCCAGGGGCTCCTCGACGATGATCTCAAGGAGCTCAAGGGCCTCCAGGCCGAAACGCCGACCCAGCTCCTTCTGGAGATGGCCGAGGTCCTGAAGAAGCGGTCCCCCAAGGTCGCCCAGCAAGTCAAGTTCGTCGAACAGCTCCAGGCGAAGATCAAGGAGGCCGAGGAGGCCGCCAAGAACGCCCGGTTCGACCCGAAGACGTACTTCGACCTCGACGAGGAGGACTTCCGGGCCGAGGTGCGGGACCTGGCGCTGGCGGCCGCCGGCCAGGCCCTCCTCAAGAGCGTCGACAAGGACCTGTTCGGCATCCTGGACCAGCTCCGGCACCCGGCCCAGTTCGCCCGCGCGTTCGTCGAAACCGAGCTCAAGAAGAACTACCTGAACAAGCCCTACCCGGTCGGCGACGTGACGTTCACGCTCGCCCAGCAGGACTTCACCAAATCCGTCTTCTCGGCGGACGCCAACCTCACCCTGGTGGTCGCCTACAAGGCGGCCGGGGTCGAACTGAAGGCGGCCGGTCTGTACTTCCGGTACGCCCCCGGCAAGCTGCCCGAGCCGGTGCTCGACCACGTCAAGGTCGAGGCGACGGGGGTCGACGCGCTCGCGAACAAGGCCCTCAAGAGCCTCGGGGACGAGCTCCCCGATATCGGCCTGCCGATCAAGATCACGAACCCGAAGGTCACCGACTTCGACCCGAAGAACGGGGCCAAGGGGGGCAGCCTGAGTTTCGGCGTCGTGGTCGGGCTCGACGACTCGCTCGGGTTCGGGTCCGCCGACCTCGCCAAGATCACCGCCGCCGTCGTCGTCTCGGCCAAGGGGAAGGTCGAGGTCACCGGCCTGGGCGGGACGATCAAGGGCCAGCTCCCGATCGGGACCACCGGGCTGATCCTCGACGGCGGGACGATCGCCCTGAAGGGGAAAGAGAAGACGGTGACGATCGGCACCTTCATCTGCCCAGCCACGGGTGGGAAAGAGGGGATTTCGCTCGACGTGGCACTGACGTTCGGGTTCCCGATCGGCAAGACCGGGCTCGCGTACAAGGGGGCACTCGTCCTCGCCCGGAAAGAAGTGCTGGGGACGATCGACGGGGTGATTACCAAGGAAAAGGTGACCGGCAACTTCGAGTCCGCGGCCGGCCTCCCGTTCCGGCTGAAGAAGTGCAAGTTCGAGCTGAACCGGGAGGCACTCACCGCCAGCGGGACCGTGGAAGCGCTGTACGGGGCCGGGAACATCGTCGCCGACCTGTACGAGGGGTTCGACGGGAACGGCCGGTTCACGGTCTCGGAAAAGTTCGAGATCGCCAAGGCCGTGAAGACGGAGGCGAGCCTCGCCGGGAGCCACACCCCGGGGTTCAAGAAAATCCGGCTCGATGGGGTCCTGACGGTGGACGTCGAGGCCCAGCCGCTCGGCACGTTCGGGGCCGTCGTCCACATCACCGCGACCAACGACCCCAGGCCGGTCGTCCAGGGGACCGCGACGGTCGGGGACGTGACGGTGGAGTTCAAGGCCGCGAACTTCGGCGGGGTGTACGACGCGCTCAAGGCCGCGCTGCTCCAGAAGCGGGACGCCCTCTACAAGTACCTGGCCGACCGCGAGAAGGGCGCCCGCCAGTACGCGGCCGACCGGGAGAAGGCGCTCGACAACTGGGTCTACCAGAACGCGAGCAAGTACGGGGTGGACGCCCTCCGGATCGACCACGGCGGCCCGATCGACACGATGCTCGGCCAGAAGTCTCAGCAGCTGAAGAACGCGGGCAAGCAGCTGGCCGACTGGCGGGACACGGCCGGGCAGGACCTGGCCCACGTCGGTCATCAGGCGGGCAAGGAGGCCGGCAACCTCGCCCAGGGGGTCTCGGACTTCGCCTCCAACCCGGTCTCGACGGTGAGCCAGGTGTTCGGGTTCCGGGGCCTCGGGCTGATCGGCGACACGCCCGCCGCACAGGCCCGCGGCGCCCCGGTCCGGGTCGGGAAGGTGGGCGGGGCGAACGCCGGGTTCGAGCTCGCCGGCCTCGATGTCGATCAGGCGATCCGGGAGCACGTCAAGGACGTTGACAAGCTGGTCCAGGACGCGGCCAGCCGGGCCCGGGTGACAGCCCGGCTCGACAAGGTCCTCACCGGCATCGAGAACGAACACGTCCACAAGGCCCGCCACGCCCGGACCGGCCAGGCGTCGGAGTTGCGGGTCCGGTTCGACCGAGCGACGGCCCACCCGGACGGGGCCGCCGACGCGGTCATCACGTTCGCCGTCCAGGTGAACAGCTTCAAGCACGCCCTCGACGTCCACAAGACGTTCGCCAAGCCGACGACGGCGTCCGACATGCATATCGGGGAGATCCGCCTGAAGGGCGTGTACGGGGCGGGTCGGCCGAAGGTGGAGGTGTCACTCCCCAAGCTCAAGAACGTCTCCGAGTGGGACGCGGACGCCGTGGTCCGGGACCACCTCACGCAGCTGGTCCACCGGCTGCTCGGGGCGGACGTCGGGGGGCGGTTCGAGGAGCGGCTGTTGGCCCTCCACAACGCCACCGACGAGCCGCTCAAGGTCTGGGTCCAGTTCGAGCGGCACGGGAAGGACGGGTGGGGGTGGCTGCCGGACGGGCACGGGCCGGACAAGCGGGCGTATTCGTTCACCATCCCGGCGAAGAAGACGCTCTCCCTCCGCACCCCCAACGGGATGGTGGCGGGGCGGACGGCCAGGGTATGGGCCGAGTCGGAATCGGGCCGGGTGTGGGTCAGGAACCACCGGACCGACCTCCAGCTGGTGGACGAGAAGGACGAGACGGGCGCGACGCGGTACTTCGCCGACACGATGGAACACTACGTGTACACCTTCACGGCCTCGGACGCGCCCCGCACCTTCCGCGAGCGGGTGGTGGCGGTCAAGAATGCGTCCACGGTCCCGGCCCTGGTCCACGCCGCCGCCCTCTCGCGCGACCCGGACGGCAAGGAGACCTGGGACGCGACCCGGCCCGGCGGGCTCCTGGTCGAGCCAGGCGCGACGGTGAAGATCCGGCAGGCAAACGGGTGGCTATTGCGGGGGAGTGAGGCGAAGGTCTGGGCCGAGGCCGAGAAGGGCCAGCAGCCGCACTGGGCGCAGCACCGGACGGCGGCGGTCACGCAAGTGGGCCCGAAGGGGTACAACAGCCGGTCGCTGGGGACGTACCTGTACGTGCTGGAGCCAGCCGGCCGGCCGGGCGGTCCGGCCGGGCCGGACGCCACCGAGCTCCGCATCCCGGCTGACGCGGGCGGGCAGCCGGTACCACCGCCGGTGAAGCCGCCGCCGATGCCACCAGTGAAGCCACCGCCACCGATGCCACCAGTAAAGCCGCCACCGCCGGTCCCGCCGCCGGTCGCTCTCGTCGCCGTTCCGAACGTCACGGGCGTGAGTCTGGACGTGGCAAAGAAGCGGCTCGAGGACGCGGGCCTGACCTTCGCCGTCGTTGTCGGTCGCGATCAGGTTCCCGTGGAGCGGCACGAGCCCCTCCGCAAGGGGTGGCACGTCGCCAAGCAGAGCCATCCGGCGTCAGAAAAGCCTGACGTCAAGAAAGGGACGACGATCACCTGTACCTTCGAGCGCGACCCGCCGAAGCCGGTCAGGCGCGACAACCCGAGCCCGGAATAAGGCCGCGCCGGCGTTCGTGGGGCATCGGCGGAAGGTGTTGGACCGACCGGTTACGCCTGTTTGAAACGGGCGGTACCGGCCGGGCTCGGGCGGGTGGTGACCGGCAGGGCAGGGCCCGTAGGCGGTCTGCCGCCCGAAAAGGCTATCCGGGTGCAGGCCCGAGTCCGCTTTCCCGTCTGCTCCCGCGTTACGGCGACTACGTGCTCAGAAGGTATACCCGTAGCTCGGCGGCGTGCCGCCGGACGACGCGGTGTAGCTGTACCCGGAACTAGTTCCGCTCGGGCTCGAACTGGTCCCGGAGTAGGTGGTCGGCGTCATCCCGCCCGAAGAGCTTGGTGAACTACTGGTGGTGGTGGTCGAGTACGGGCCGACCGGGTCGCTCAGTTTGAGCAGGAACAGGTTGTACCGGACCGGGACGGGCTGTTTGCCGTTCGCCGCCGCGGAGGTGTACTGCACGGTGTAGGTGCCCTCGACCAGGTAATGGTAGCTGGTCACCGTGGGCTGGCCGGCGGTCGCGGTCAGGGTGAACACGACCTGGCCGGTCGCGTCCAGAACGGTCATCGTCACTCCGCCGGCCCCCGCCTGGAGCACGTTGGCGGCGAGGGCGAACTGGTACAGCCCGGCCTCCGTCACTTGCATGGTGTCGGTGACGGTGTTGGTCGGGTTGAGGGTGCCGCCGGCGGCCGCGTTGTAGGTGGTCGGGGGCAGCTGGTTGAAGTCGGCCCCGAGGAAGTACCAGCCGGTGCTGTTCGCCCCCCCAGGGTTCCGGGCCACCACCTGAACGTAGTAGTCCGCCCCCGACGTAACGTTCAACACCTGAAGACTGAACAGGCCCACGTCGTTCGCGAGCACCTGGAAGGCGACCGGGTTTCCCGCCGCGTCGAAGACGTGGACCCGCGGGTCCAGCAGGTTCGCGCCCAGGCCCCACACCATCACGTTCAGGGTCGTGGGCGCCGCGGTCGGCGACGACGGGGCGTGGATCTTGAAGGAGTCGATGTCCGTCGAGTTCTCGATCGCCCCGCGGTAGGTGTAGTCGAACCGGGCGTCCGGGGTCGGGCGCGGCTGCGGGACCAGCACGAGCGCGTTCCCGAGCAGGTCGTGCGAAATCCCATCGAGCACCGGGGCCAGGAGGTTTGTCACCGGGGAGAGGACCGACCCGAGGGTCAAATAATCGACGGTGAGCTGGTAGCCGCCGACCCCGAAATCCCTGGTCGCCCGGTCCACTTTTACCACATACGACCCGCCGAAGAGCGACGTCCCGAATGTGATCGCGATGTTGTTGTTCGTCGGGTCCGTGCTCCGCCCATACCCGACAACCCAGCCGTACTGGTTGTACACCGTCACGGCCGGGGTGAGCAGGCTCTGCCCGGCCGTGGTCAGCCGGACGGACACCCCTGTCAGCCCGCCCAGGAGCGGGACGGAAAACTTGAAGTAGTCCAGGTCGGTGGGGGTGGTCAGGTCGGCCTGCGCGGTCAACCGGCCGGAGGTCGTCGGGTCTTTCGGGAGGGCGGCCGCGGAGGCCGGGGTGTCGTTCGGCTTGACGGCGTCGAACGCGTCCGGGGTCCGGGCGCCGTACAGGGCCCGGATGTTGGCGGCGTCGCCCGCCCCGAGCCCGGTCTGGAAGCCGTAGCCCTCCTGCATCACCGAGTCGGGGGCGGTCGAGTGGTCGAGCCCGAGGGTGTGCCCGGCCTCGTGGACGGCGACCGAGAACAGATCGTACCCGGCGGGCGCGTTGCCGACCTGGAACGCCGCGGAGGAGTCGAACACCACGTCCCCGCTGTACGTCGTCCCGGTCCAGCTGAACGGGGAGGCGGCGGCCAGTTCGGAGCCGTCGATCGGGGCCGCGGCGATCCGGATGTCGCCGAACCGCTTGTCGCCCTGGACCGCCCCGGGCGTGCCGAGCGCCTGCCCCCCGTCGGCGACCACCCCGACGTTGACGTTCACCTGGGCGGCCCACGTCTGGAACGCCCGCAGGATCTCGCGCTCCCACACGGCGGGCGGGGCGATCCGGTCGAGCGTCCGGAAGAGGGTGCTCGGGCCGGTCGGGGTGGCCGTCCCGTCCGGCACGAAGCTCAGGGTGAGGTGGCCGGGGTCGGCCCATGGGATGCCGAACACGGTCGGCAGGTCGCGGGCTTCCAGGCAATCAAATCCGGTACCGAGGCGGGCGGGGCGAGGGCGCTTCACGGAGGGGGTCTCGCTTGGGCGGTATTGGGCGGGCCGAGGCGGGTCGGCCGGGGCGGGTGGTAGCGAGCATCCTGCAGCTATCGGTGGAAAGCGGGTTTCGGCCGGCCGCCCGCCATGTTCCCGCGATTTTTTCGGTCCGCGGCCGGCCGCTCTACTGCCGCCGGAATTTTGCGGCCGGGCCGCAGGGCGGGAGTGCCCGCGGGCCGGGGTTCACGGCTTCCGGGCCGCCTGGAGGGCCCGGGCGTCGGCGAGCATTTCGCGGAAGGCCCGGTCCGTCCGGATGGGGTCGAGATCGGTGTCGGTGTCCACCATGTCCATCCCGAACCCCGTCTTGAGGGCGGCCCAGAGCAGCCGCACGGCCTCCCCGCGGTCCTCCGGGTGGGTCTTCGCGGTCAGGGCGTAGACGCACCCGACCTGATACAGGTTCGGCGCCCGGCCGTCCCGGCGGAGGGCGTCGCGGGCGTCCCGGAGGGCCTCGTCCCGCTTGCCGACCCGGGCCAGGAGCACGCCCCGCCCGGCCAGCGCGGGGGCGTGGTCCGGGTGGAACCGCACCGCCCGGGCCAGGACCGCGAGGGCGTCGGCCGGCCGGTTCAGCGGCTCGGCCAGGATGTGGGCCTTGAGCTGGAGGGCGAACACCGAGAACGGGTTGATCTTCAGCGCCTCCTCGACGTCGGCGAGGGCCCCGGCCGGGTTCTTCGCCAGCCGGGTCTCGGCCCGCCCGACCCAGCTGAGCTCGTCCGCCGGGGTCAGCCGGAGCCCGGCCTCCCGGTCGGCCTCCGCCCCGGCCGCGTCGCCGAGCCGGGCGCGAACGTCCGCCCGCAGGAAGTACACCCGGACCGGGGCGGCCCCGGTGGCGAGCGCCCGCCCGAAGTCCTCGGCCGCCCCTCTCGGGTCGCGCGTCGCGTCCCGGACGACCGCCCGCTGGATGTACGCCTCGGCCGAGGTCGGGTCGAGCTCGATCGCCCGGTCGAAGTCGGCGGCCGCGAGGTCGAAGAACTTGAGCCCGCCGAACGCAATCCCGCGGTTCAGCCAGGCCGGGGCGAAGTCGGGGCGAATGGCGATACACGCCGTGAAACACGCGGCGGCCAGTTCCGGTTGCGAGAGCGCGAGGTGGGTCGTCCCGCGGACGAACCACGCCGAGAAGTTCTCCGGGTCGAGCTGGGTGGACTTCTGGAGGAACGGGAGGGCCCGGCGGTGTTCGCCCGTCTGGGTGAGGCGGGCGCCGATCAGGTACAGGTCGCGCGGCGACTCCGCCCCGGGGAGGTCGGCGTCGTCCGCCTTTTCCCGTCCGGCCCGGCCGGCGCGGAGGTCGCCGAGCCCCTCGCGCTGGTTGCGGAGGGCGCGGGGGATGCGGTCCCCGGCGTGCTTCTCGGCGGCCGCGTGCCACCGCTCCGCCTGGTCGAGATAGGCGCCCCGTTCGGCGGACTCCGCCTCGGCCGCTAGAGCTTGGAGGTAGCCCAACTCCGCCATCAGGTAGAACGTTTCCCCCACGTCCCCTTCGAGCCGGTCGCGGTCGGCCGCCGGGAGACGCCGTGCGGCCGCGGCGGCCAGGCTCTCGTCCCCGGTCCCGTCTTCCGGCACCCCGTACCGGCCGAGGACCCCGCGGAGTTTGGCGAGGGACACGTCGAGGTGCGGGCGGGACTGGTTCCGGTCGTCGAGGAACAGCTGGGCGTCGTCGAAGGCGGCCCGGTGCTCGGCGAGTTGGGCGAGGGCCTGGAGGTCGCGGGTCCGCTCGCGGGCGTACACCGCCCCCGTACCGACGGCGAGCAGGAGGACCGCGGCCGCCGCCGCGACCGTGCCGGACGAGGTGACCCGGGGGTGTCGCCCGGCCCACTTCCGCACCCGCTCCCGGACCGACGGGTTCGCGGCGTGGCGGAGCGGCAACCCGTTCAGCTGCCGGTCGAGGTCCTCCCGCAGGTGTTCCGCCCGCAGGTAGCGGTGACCGGGGTCCGGCGCGAGACACTTCCGGACGATCGCCTCGGTGGCCGGCGACACGGCCGGGTTCAGGTCCCGGAGCCGCGGCGGGCCCGCCCGCCGGTCCGCGATCATGGCCGGGATGGCTTCCCGGGCCTTTTTCCGGTCGTAGGCGGCGAACGGGTGCCGCCCGGTCAGGAGTTCGAACAGGATCACCCCGAGGGCGTAGACGTCGCACCGCCCGTCCAGCGGGACGCCGGACCCGCGGAACGCCTCCATGTGCTCCGGGGCCATGTACGGCAGCGTCCCGCCGACCGACGCCCGCTCCGCGGTCCCCCGGGCCTTGGTGTCCTCGGCCAGGTTGAAGTCGAGCAGCATCGGCCGGCCGTCGTCGGTCAGCAGGACGTTGGCCGGCTTCAGGTCGCGGTGGAGGATGCCCCGGGCGTGGGCGTGGGCCAGCCCGTCCGCCAGCTGCTCGCCGATCCAGAGGACCGCCTCGACGTACGACAGCCCTTCGAGCCGGGTCCACCCGTCGACGGGCCCGGGGGCGGGCGACTCGGCCGGGAGGCCCTCGGGGGCCGGCACCGGCCGGTCCCCGAGGGCCTCCCGCGACGACGGGCTCCCGGAGGCGGGCCTCGTCGGCAGGCCGCGGCGGTCGAACGTGCTCTTCAGCTCCCGGCCGGAACTCGGCAGGCCGGCCTTCCCGCGGAGGTGGTCGAACACGTGGGCGAGGGTGGTGCGGCCGAAGTACGGCATGCACACCGCCTGGAACTCCCCGACCCGGTGGAACGAGTAGATCGGGACGATGTTGGTGTGCTGGAGCTGGGCAAGGGTTTGCGACTCGCGGGCGATGTCGCACGCCACCTTGAGGGCCACCGGCCGGGCGGCGAGGTCGCCCTGGTGGGCGAGGTAGACGCGGCCGAACGCCCCCCGGCCGAGCTCCTCGACCAGCCGGAACCCCGCGAAGTTCGTCCCGGGCGCCGGCAGGGTCCGGGCCGCGGTGGTCCACCGCGCGGTGTATTCTTCCTCAACCCCGGGGGGCCCCGGCCGGGGCCCTTCATCCTCGACGGGGATGGGGCCCGGGCTCCCGGGTTGGAGGCTCACCACACTGGTCATCGGCGGGTCGGACCCGATCGCGTCCGGCCCCACGGGTTGGAGGCTCACCGCGTTGGTCATCGGCAGGTCGGACCCGACAGGGCTCGACCCGGGCCCGACACTGGGCCAGTCGGCGGTGTCGATCCGGTACGCCGTCCGGTACTCCTCCGCGGAAACGGCCTCGCCCGCCTGCCGCCGCAGACGGTACTCCTCGAACGCAACCGCCCGGAGGACCTCTGGGAGCTCGAACACCCCGGGAAACCGACGGTAGTCGGCCAGCCGGCGGGGGCGGTTCCGGGCCCGGGCGAGCTCCAGATCGACGCGGACCAGTTCCGCGAGGATGCTGGGATAAAGCGGGTGGTCCTGGTCCGGCAGGAACAACCCCAGATCGGTCTCCGGGTCGCGCGCGAGGGCGTCCTCGAACGCTTCGACCTGATGGGCCAGCACGAGCGGCGGGGTGGGGGCGAGGTGGTTCATGGGGGCGATCCGGGTGGGTGATCGGGCTCAGGGTACGCAGCTCGGAAGTCCTGGAGGACCCGCTCGACGGTCCGCCGCGACCGGCCCGTCCGGTCGGCGATCGCGGCCACCTCGTACCCCTCGATCCGGAGCCTGACGATCTCGCGGTTCGACTCCGGGAGCCCTTCCAGCTGCTCCTCGAGGACGAGCTTGAGAAACGCCGCGGCGGACTCGTCGGCGGCCAGGACCGAGCGGGGGTCGAGGTCGTCAATGCAGGCGGTGTGCTGGACCGCCCGCTTGCCGGCCCGGTGGTATTCGACCAGCTTCCGCACCTTGTTCAGGGCGATCACCATCAGCAGGCCCCAGAGCTCGCCGCCGGGCGGGACGGCGTACCCCCGCTGCCGGACCCCGTGGAAGAACGTCTGGAACGCGGCCTGGACGATATCATCCGCGTCGAACCGGCGGGCGTAAGGGCCGGCGCAGTACTCCCGGGCGAGGGCCCGGAGCCGGTAAGCGTAGCGCAGGTAGAGTGAGGTCGCGGCGGCCTCGTCGCCGGACCGGTACCGGCGGATGAGCGTCTCGTCCGTCCCCGAACTCGGGGCCGACGCCGGTAACGGCAGTTGGGGGCGCTTCAGGCCGTCCACGGACCAGCTCCTATCGTGAGATCAGAGGGAGCAGGCACCCGAACGTCACGGGGCGACAGCGGACCCGAAAACCGGTGGGTTGATTGGGAGTGTAGTACGTAGTTGCGCGATTGTGCGGAATTGATCGATTCGGGCGGGGCCTGAATTCCATGCCTGCCAAGTCGACAGCAAAGACGTCCTGAGCGATAAGATATTTCTTCCGTAAGTAGTTTTATAGTCAACATTTACGTCATGGTTATTCGCGGCCGACCGTCGGTGGGAACGACCGGGCGCGGATAACTGATCGGCTCGTATCACACCATAATACATGTGCCCATTAAATACATCTCGGCGTGGATTCTATATATTCTAATTATATACAGATATATAGCAGCCGACACACGCCAGACGTTCGCCGACTTTTTTCTCGTCCGGCTGTCACACCCGTCTAGGTCACCGGTAGGGGGAGTGTCTCAAGACCCACATTCCCCCCGGTGGTCCATGAGCCCCCGACCGAATTCGACCGGTAACTCCAACACTCCCCGACCCGGCCGACCAATCACGATTCCTGTCGCCATGCCGGTGGCGATCCCCGTGACCCGGCAGGTGCGGCCCGCCCCCCCGCCGACACCGGAAGCCCGCGGGGCCCGCTCTCCCGCGCCGACCGCTGTACAGACGATCGCCCGGATGGTGGAAGGGGTGTCCCAGCTCGTCGGCCTCCTGAAGAAGCACTTCGAGAAACCGGCACCGCGACCTCAGCCGGCCCCACCTGGATTCTCCCCGGCCCAGGAGTTCAGCACCCCTGCAGCCGATGCCCCAGTCCGACCGGTTTACGGCTCCGCGCCCGACGCGGGGGTCTGGTGGGGTCAACCGACCGGCCCCTTCCTCGCCCCACCCGGCAGCGACCCGGCCGCAATGACGGGCGTGAGCTGCTGGTGGGCGGCCGGGTTTGATCCGTCAGGAACGGTGGGGGCAGTGGGTCCCGATGACGGAACCTGGTGGTAGCCCGTAAGTCCTTCGGAATGAGAATCTTACCACTGGTCCAGACCAAAGAATCGCTCTGGAATGGGTCGGCAACGGGTCGTGCTTCGCCCCACCGCTAGCCCTGGTCCACCCACCGCAGGGCCGTTCAGTTCTCCGGTTTTTCGTGAAGTTGGGAAAGGTAGGCAGCCGCCTACATTGCCCAGCTTCTCCTCAGAGGCGAGAACTGAACGGCCCTGCACCCACCGAGGAGGACCTTTATGAGAATCGGGTTCGTTCCGCAAACCGATCTCCCGACCGGCGCATCTCCACCCACTTTCGTGAAGGAACGATGTAGATTGGCTTCGTTCCGCAAAAAATGACCTCCCAACCCGCCCGTGGCGGACTCAGACACGAACTCGCTGCGCCTATCGCCTCGGGTGGCATATCCACCGCTCGGGGCGGACATGGGTATTTCTCGTCGAGCGGAAACCTCACCCCGATCTGGGCTTCGGGGCACCCGCACGTCCACGCCGAGCCGTGGAGATGCCACCCTGCCGATGTAGCGAATCTCACTCCGGCCGAACCAAATGCGACCGCCCCAGCGGCTTCCTGTATCAGATTGTGAAGGAACGACGTAGATTGGGTTCGTTCCGCAATAAATGACCTCCCCACCCGTCTTCCATTCGTCCCGTCTCGCCAACCTCCTCCGGAAGCGACCCCGCCAATCCGATCCGTGGATTGTCTTCCACTCCGTTGCCGCGCGATTCGATCGGACCGGTGATCCGACCCCCCAGCCCGTGTCTCGTACCTGCTGAAGTGTATCCCTGGACAGTGCCGGCCCGAAGGTGAACTGAGGTTGGAAATGGCCGAGTCTGGGCCACACCCCAAAAGGGGCTGACGAACGTTTAAGAAGCCTCGTCGCGCGGCGGTATCCGGAGGGGGTAAGCCGGCCGTCTTCGCGAGCAGCTCGACTGCCGCTCGATGGTGGAGGATCGGGCTCCCCCTGCATGGGCCCGTGGGTTGCGAGGGGCACCTGGCGCTGGCGAGCGTGACCGGTCGAAATCGTCCGATTGACCGCCGCGGCAGCCACAGACTATCGCCCCCGGGTTATCGTCCGGCGACCCGTTCCAGTTCCTCCAGACCGGCACAGGATCTGCACATTTTGACCAGGGTTCTATCGTCCGCCGAACGGACCACCCAAAAAACAGGAGCCATCCGGATGGAATACAGGCAACTCGGCCGTTCGGGGTTGAAGGTCCCCGTCCTGAGCTTCGGGACCGGGACGTTCGGGGGGGGGAATGAGTTCTTCCGGGCGTGGGGGACCACCGACGCGCAGGGGGCGACCAGGCTCGTGGACATCTGCCTGGAGGCCGGGCTCGTCATGTTCGACTCGGCCGACATCTACTCGAACGGGCTGGCCGAGGAGGTGTTGGGGCAGGCAATCAAGGGCCGCCGCGAGAAAGTGTTGGTCTCGACCAAGGCCACGTTCCGCCTGGGAGAGGGGCCGAACGACGTGGGCTCGTCCCGGTTCCATCTGATCCGGTCCTGCGAGGCCGCCCTGCGGCGGCTCGGGACGGATTACATCGACCTGTACCAGATGCACGGGTTCGACGCCCTCACCCCGGTCGAGGAGACTTTGTCCACGCTCGACGACCTCGTCCGGGCCGGGAAGGTCCGGTACGTCGGGTGTTCGAACTACTCCGGCTGGCACCTGATGAAGTCGCTCGCGGCGGCCGACCGGTACGGGTGGGCCCGGTACGTGGCCCACCAGGCGTACTACTCGCTCATCGGCCGGGACTACGAGTGGGAACTGATGCCGCTCGGGCTCGACCAGGGGGTCGGGGCGGTGGTCTGGAGCCCGCTCGGGTGGGGCCGCCTGACCGGGAAGGTCCGCCGCGGCGCGCCCCTCCCTGAAACCAGCAGGCTCAGGAGCCAGATCAGTACCGAGAAGGGGCCGCCGGTCGACGACGAGTACCTGTATCGCGTGGTAGACGCCCTCGACGCGGTGGCCGCGGAGACCGGCAAGACGGTCCCGCAGGTCGCCCTCAACTGGCTGCTCCGGCGGCCGACGGTGGCGAGCGTGATCATCGGGGCCCGGAACGAGGACCAGCTCCGGCAGAACCTCGGGGCGGTCGGCTGGGAATTGACGCCGGCCCAGGTGGCGAAGCTCGACGCGGCGAGTGCCGTCACCCCGCCCTACCCGTACTGGCACCAGCTCGGGTTCACCGAGCGGAACCCGCCGCCGGTCGGCTGAGCCGGGCCGCAGGGCTCATACCGGATCGGGTGGATTCGTTCTTGTAGGGTGGGCACCGCCCCCCACCGTCGAACGGGGGGGTGGTGCCCACCCTACAAGGCGGCCGGTGCGATCCGGTATCACCCGAGGTAGACGCCGGAGAGAAGACCCGGGAACAGGTCGAAGTCGGCGGACGTCGGGCCCCCGGCCGACCCCAGGTCCTTCCCGAGGCTTACCGCGACCACCGACCCGGCGGGGGTCGGGACGGCCGTCACCAGGTCGGCCTTTCCGCCGGTGCTGTTCTTGACCGCGACCCGGACCCCGGCCCGCAGGTTCGAGTCGCCGGCGAAGTAGTTCGTGAGCGTCACGAACTGCCCGCCCGGGGCCCCGGCCAGGGCCTGACCGTCGAGTGCCAGTACCCGGGGTGCTCCGCCCGACCCGCTACCGAACACGAGGTCGTCGAACCCGTCCCCGTTCAGGTCCCCGGCGGTCACGAACACCCCGTCCCGCAGTCCGCTGTCGAGCGCGAAGAAGTCGTGGACCAGTTCGACCGGGGTTTGCCCCGGTTTGATCGAGGTCCCGTCGTACACCGCGACCCGCGGGCCCCCCCCGATCCCGGCAGACACGATCAGGTCGACCGTCCCGTCCCCGTTCACGTCCCCGATCGCGACCCGGGCCCCGCCCCGGAAGTTCGGGTCGGCGATCCCGAAGAAATCGGCCAGCTTCCCCGCGGTCGCGCCGTCGTACACGACCACCCGCGGGCCCCCTGTCCGGTCGGCCGAGACGATGACGTCCGCTTTCCCGTCCCCGTTCAGGTCGCCGGCGGCCACGAACACCCCGCCGGTGAACGTCTGGCCGAAGGGAAAGAACGTCTGCACGACCTGGTGGGTCACCCCGTCGATGACCACGACCTCGGCCGGAACGCCCGGCCCGGTCCCGGCAATCACGTCCGCCACCCCGTCCCCGGTCACGTCCGCCAAAACGGCCCGGACTCCGTTTCCGTTCCCGAACGGGCTGACCGAGTACGCGACCGACCCGTCCGCGCTATACACGGTGACCGTCCCCGGGCCCCCGACCCCGGCCCCAACGGCGAACTGCGGGAACTCGTTCTGGTCGACCGGGCCCGTCTTTCCGTCCTTGTGCTTGGTCACGGTGATGGTGAACGTCTGCGGGGCGGACGTATCGACCCCGCCGTTCGCGATCCCCCCGTTGTCCATCAGCTTGACGGTGACGGTCGCCGTCCCGAACCCGTGCTCGGTCGGGGTGTAGGCGAGGGTGCCGGTGGCCGGGTCGATCGCCGGCTGGACGGCGAACAGCCCGGGGTTGGAGGTGGTGACCAGGAAGGTCACGGTCTGCGTGGCCTCGTTCGACGGACCGGCCGAGATGGCGGTGGCCCATCCCGACACGGTCTGCGCGCCGGGGTTCCGCCCGACCAGCTGGTCCGGGCCTTTCGTGAATGACGGGGCGTCATTGACGGGAGTGACGTCGACGGTCAGGGTCTTCGGGGTCGGGTCGGTGTCGGCCCCGCCGTTGGCCGTCCCGCCGTCGTCCTGGACCTGGAACGTGAACGACGCGTACCCCGCACCGTTCGCGTTCGCCGCCGGGGTGAAGACGAGCTTCCCGCCAGTGACGTCGGCGACCGGGACGAACTGGCCGGCCGTCACCGCCACCCCGTTGTCCGTCAGGACACCAACCGCCGGGAGGGTGGTGACCTCGACCGCCAGGAGGGTGTTCGGGGGGTGTCGCTCGGGTCGGTGAACCCGAAGTCGGCCGGGGCGAACACGAAGGCCGTGTCCTCCAGGGTGGTGACCGTCGTGCTCGTCCCGACCGGGGCGTCGTTCACCGACGTGACGGTGATCGACGAACTCGCGGTGGCACTGCTGAACGCCGTCGAACCTCCGTTGGTCGAGGTGTCGACCTTGGTCCCCGCGGTCCCGGAGCTCTGGTCCCAGGCCCGGAAGGTGATGCCGTTCGTCACGGTGCCGTTGAAATTCGCGGCGGGCACGAAGCGCACGCGGGTGTTGGCGTCGCTCGGGAGTAGGAGCGATTGCCCCCCGGTCACCGCCCCGACGGGGGACCAGGAGCCGCCGTTGTTGAGGCTGTACTCCCAGGAGCCGTGCGTCGTGTCGGTCGCGGTTATGGCGATGCCGGCCAGGGCGCCGGCGTCCGGGTCGGTGATCTGGCCGGCCACCAGGGCGGAAACGAGCGTGCCGGCGCTCGTGGTGTTGTCTTCGAGGATGGAACTGAAGTTGTTGGCCCCGCTCAGGGTCGGGGCCGTGTTCGGCACCGGGTCGGTGTTGGCGATGGTTAGGGTGTTCGACGTCTGCGCCCCGAGGGCGTAGGCCGGCGGGGTCGCGCCGGACGCCTGGAGGCCGAGCCCCAGTGTGGTGCCGGGCGGGTTGTACGTGTTGTCGTCCAGGACCGCCACGGTCAGGTTCTTGGACAGGGTGGTCACCCCGTCGGTCGGGTTGAAGGTGATCGACGTGGGGAACGTGGTCGAGTAGTTCGTCCCGGCCACCGCCGACCCGCCGGTCTTGTTCACCCCCACGACGGTGGTCAGGTTCGCGAGCGCGTACTGGGCACCCGTCAGAGTCACCCCGACGGGCACCGTCCCGGCGTTCTCGTTGCCCGTCTCGGAGGGCGCCGAGAACTGCACGGTCGGGGCGGCGGCGAACGCGCGGTAGTAGGCGTGCGGGGGCTCGTCCCCCCCTCGTACCCGACCACGAAGTCGCCGGCCGAGTCGATCGCCGGGGTCGCGTTCGACAGGCTCTGGCCGCCCCCCGGGCCGGAGTTGATCACGATCTCACTGCCGACCGCCGTGCCGCTGCTGTCGTACCGCTGGGCGTACACGTTCTGCCCGGTCCCGCTGGGGTCTTGTCCGTCCCACGCGATCACGTACGCCCCGGCGGCGTTCATCGAGATCCGGGGGAACTGCTGGTTATTGTTGGTGGGTGGGTTCACCAGCGTCTCGGTGGTGGTCGCGGCCCCGGTCGAATCGAACCGCCGCTGGACGACCCCGAAATTCGCCGCATCCACGTTCTGCGAATACCACGTGATGACGATGTTTCCCGAGCCGTCCACCGCGACGGACGGGGCGAGCTGGTCCCCGGCCGTGGTAACGTTGGCCTGGGTTTCCGACCCCGGGGACGTCCCGCCGGCACCGAACTGGCGGAAGTAGATGCCGAAGCCGGTCTGGGCCCCGGTGTCCTGGCCGAAGCTCTCCCAGGCGACGACGAAGCCCCCGTTCGTGTTCACCGCCACCGACGGGTCGATCTCGTCCGCACCGCTCCCGCCGGGCCCGGCGTAGGTGCTGATCTGGACGTCGCTCGCCCCGGACACGACGGTGCCGGACGTGATGCTGTTGTACTCCCGGGCGAACACGTTGCCGGTTGTGGCCCCGCCGTTGTTCCACGCGATCACGAACTCGCCGCTCGCGTTCACACCGACCGCGGGATTCCGCTCGTTGTTGGTCCCGACCGCGGCGCTGGGGACGTGGAACTCGCCGCCGAGCTTGTTGCCGGCGGAATCGAACCGCTGGGCGAAGACCGAGGGGACGAAAAAGCTGCCGGGCTTGGAGAACGACTGCCAGGCGACGACGAAGTTCCCGCTCGCGTCCATCCCGACGGCCGGGGCATCCTGGGTGTCCGCGGTGGTGGTGTTGACCTGGATGACGCCGCCGGCGGGCTTCCAGTTGGCGTCGAACCGCTGGGCGAAAATCCCCAGGTCGCTGCCGCCGCCGGCCCCGCCGCCGGCCACGTCCTGCCACACGGCCACGAACTCGGACCCGTCCGGCTTCATCGCGATCCGGGTGTTCCCCTGCCCGGTGTTGGGGGTGGCGACCAGGATCGTGTCGGACGCCTGCAGCGGGATCAGGGGGGTCGCGGCCGGGGCGAGCCGGTCCTCGAGCTGTTCGATGCGGCGGCCGACGGCGCAGCGGGTCCGGACCGGGACCGGCTTCGGGGACCGGAACCGCCCGCGCATCAGGCGGCGGATCGAGTTGGTCACGGGCATGACGACCTCACGGGTGGTATGAGGTCAAAGATGTGGGATCAGGGGGCCAAAAACCGGACCCGTACGTTCACTCACATGACCATCTTTTGATTCACGTTGTTCAGCTCCGGCTTGCAATAATATCCGACGCGGGGCGGATTGCGAGCCGGAATACCGGGCGGGTTCGGGATCGTATGAAAAAAATTCCGGTGGCGCCGGTCGTACCGTGTCCGCCGAACCGGCGCCAGCGCCGGGCCGACCAAATAATGCCAAGTGCATTGTCGTAACTATTTTATCATATATATTATATATAATTTGAATGTTGTTATACTTTGAATGCTTACGCGGGTCCGCATCCCGGGGGGACCTCCGGAGGACGGAACGACGCCCGGCGGCGGGCGACCCGGGCCACTGAGGCTGCCGGACCGGGCGTCTCGCGCGATGATACAGGGGCGTTGCCCCGGCGGCTTTACGCCAGCACGTCCTTCACGACCTTGCCGAACACGTCCGTCAGGCGGAAGTCGCGGCCGGAATGGCGGAACGTTAGCTTCTCGTGGTCCAGACCGAGCTGATTGAGTACCGTCGCCTGCACGTCGTGGACGTGGACCGCGTTCTCGGCCGGGTGGAACCCGAGGTCGTCGGTCGACCCGTAGGTGACCCCCGGCTTCACCCCGCCCCCGGCCATCCAGATCGTGAACGCCTGCGGGTGGTGGTCGCGGCCGAGGCTCCGCCCGAGCGCCGGGTTGGTTTCCACCATCGGGGTCCGGCCGAACTCCCCGCCCCAGAGGACGAGCGTGCTCTCGAGCAGGCCCCGCCGCTTCAGGTCGGCGACGAGCGCGGCCGACGCCCGGTCGGTCACCCCGCAGTTCGTCCGCGAGTTCCCCGCCACGTCTGAGTGCGCGTCCCAGCCCTCGTGGTAGATGGTCACGAACCGCACCCCCCGCTCCACGAGCCGGCGGGCCAGCAGGCAGGCCCGGGCGAACGACGGCTTCGCCGGGTCGGCGCCGTAGAGCGCGAGGGTCTCCTTCGTCTCCTTCCCGAGGTCGGTCAGCTCCGGGGCCGCGGTCTGGAGGCGGAAGGCCGTTTCGTAGGCCGCCATCCGGGTGGCGATCTCGGGATCACCCACCGCGTCCAGGTGCTTGCGGTTCAGCGCGCCGACGAGGTCCAACGTGTCCCGCTGGAGGGCGGGGTCCACCCCGCCGGGCGGGGACAGGTTCAGGATCGGGTCGCCGCCGTTGCGGAACCGCACCCCGGCGTAAACGGTAGGGAGGAACCCGCTCGCCCAGTTCGCGCTCCCGCCGCTGATCCCGCTCCCGGTGGACATCACGACGAACGCGGGCAGGTCCTTGGTCTCGCACCCGAGCCCGTACAGCACCCACGACCCCATACTCGGCCGGCCCGGCTGGGCGAACCCGGTGTTGAAGAAGATCTGGGCCGGGGCGTGGTTGAACTGGTCGGTGTGGACGGCCTTGAGGATGCACACGTCGTCCGCCACGTTCGCGAGATGGGGGAGCATCTCGGACAGCTCGGCGCCGCTCCGGCCGTGCTTCGCGTACTTGAACCGCGGCCCGAGCACCGCCGCGTCCGGCCGGATGAAGGCGTACCGCTGCCCCCGGATCACCTCGGGCGGGATCGGCTTCCCTTCCAGCTTGGCCAGGGTCGGCTTGTTGTCGAACAGGTCGAGCTGGCTCGGCGCGCCGGCCATGAACAGGTGGATGACCGCCTTCGCCTTCCCCGGGAAGTGCGGTTTCCTGGGTGCGAGCGGGTCGGCCGGGGTCGGGTTGGCGCCCGCCCGGGCTGACCCGGTCAGGAGCGAGGCGAGGGCCATCTTGCCGACCCCGTACCCGCAGTCGCGGAAGAAGTGGCGGCGGGCCGGCAGAGCGCGGAACCCAGGATCGGCACCCATAACGGTTTCCCTCTCCAGCCGGAAGAGTTTTACCACAAAGACACGAAGATCACACAAAGATCACCAAGAGAACGGAAGATGACAACCCATCCGGCCGGAAGAGTTTTACCACAAAGACACGAAGATCACACAAAGATCACCAAGAGAACGGAAGATGGCAACCAACGGATTGGTGGTCTCTGACAATGCTATGTAGATGCTCTTTGTGGTCCTTTGTGTCTTTGTGGTGAGTTCTTATCCCATCCCGGGCTACTCGCGCGTCACGAATTCGTCGAGGTTCAGGATCGCCCGCGCGACAGCGGCCCAGGCCGCCCGCTCGGTCCCGGACCCGTCGCCCGGCCCGGCCACCGCATCTGCCCGGGCCGGGTCGGCGGCGAACCGGGTCTTCTGGGTCTCGTAGAACTGCGTCAGGAGTGCCAGCTCGTCGGGCTTTGGCGGGCGGGCGAGACAGATCCGGAACAGGAAGGCCGCCCTCTCCTCGACCGTCCCCTCGCGGCCGACCGCCCGCCGACCGATGGCCCGGGTGCAGTCGGTCAGCACGGCGTCGTTGAGCATCGTGAGGGCCTGGAGCGGGGTGTTCGACACCTCCCGCCGGGCGAGACAGGCTTCCCCGCTCGGGCCGTCGAACGTGCCGAACATCGCGTACGGGGCGGTCCGCTTGGTGTACGTGTACAGGCCGCGGCGGTAGCGGTCCTCGCCGTCGCTCACCTTCCAGTTGAGCTGACCGTAAGTCCCCTCGGTGGTGACGCCCGGCGGCTGCGGCGGGAACACGCCCGGGCCGCCCATCTTCGTCGAGAGCAGCCCGCTCACCTTCAGAAGCGAATCCCGGATCTGCTCGGCCTCCAGCCGGACCCGCGGGCCGCGGGCGAGCAGTTTGTCGTCCGGGTCCTTCGCGATTTGCTCGGACGTGACCCGCGACGACTGGCGGTAGGTGGCGCTCGTCACGATCAGCCGGTGCAGGCGCTTGAGCGACCAGGGAGAACCTAACCCCCCAACCCCCTTCCCTGGAAAGGAAGGGGGAGCAGACGACTCGGGGGAGGGGTTCACGAACTCGACCGCCAGCCAGTCGAGCAGCTCGGGGTGTGTGGGCGGTTCGCCCTGGTAACCAAAGTCCTCCGTCGTGCGGACGATCCCGCGGCCGAAGAACGCCTGCCACTGGCGGTTGACCGTCACCCGCCCGACCAGCGGGTTCCCGGGCGACACCAGCCACCGGGCGAAGGTCAGGCGGTTCGCGGGCTCGTCCTTCGGCAGCGGCGGCAGGACCGCGAGCCCACCGGGTTCGACCCTCTCCTTCGGCTGGAGGAATTCGCCGCGGTGGTGTCGGAACGTGGGCCGGCGGTTGTCGGCCGGCCGCTCCTTCATCACGAGGGTAGTCGGGGCGGAGGGCAGCTGTTTGCGGAGATCGGCGAGCCGATCGCGGGCGGTCTTGAGTTCCGGTGCGACTGCGGCCCAGTGCCGGAGCAGAACGTCCCGTTGCCCGGAAGAGAGCTTGTCGGGAGCGACGAGGAGCAGGTCCTCGACCCCGGCCGGGACGTCGCGGGCCTTGACGGGTCGGGTGTCGGTCGTGACGGAGATTCTGAAATGCCCCAGGCTCGCGGCGTAGTGCCGCTCGAAGAGGAGTTCCAGCGTCGCGGACTTCGCTGTGAGCGGCGACCCCAGGGTGAAGACCGCGTTGCTCTCCTGCCCGACCCGGCCGGCGGCGGCCCACCCGGTGTGCGGGTGGCCGTCGATCGCGAGCGCGGCCGAAGATGCCCCGTTGATCAGCCCGAGCTTCGCGTAGCTCTCGGACGCACCGGCGAACTTCACGGGCTTCCCGTCGGCGGTCAGGGTGAACTCGCTCAGGAGGAAGTCGCCCTTCGGGCCCTCGTAGTATGTTCGCCCTGGGCCACGGGCCGGAAGCGAATCGTGCGGCAGGGCTTCGATCCGGAAGGCCGTCACCCCGGGCGGCAGTTCGCCGAGGTCGAGGGTGTAGATGTCGCGCTTCATCGCGTCGCCGGCGGCCAGGACCGAACCGTCGGCGAGGACGGACAGCTTCGTGACCCCGCCGTCGAGCCGGGCCGGACGGACCGTGACCCACTTCACGGCTTCCTTCCGTTCGCCCGCGAGCCAGGCGTCGAACAGCTTCTCGCGCCGGTCGGCGGGGAGCTGGGCCGGGAGATCGGCTTCGAGCTTGCGCAGCTGCCCTTCGATCTCGGCCCGCTTCTTCACCATCTCCGACGTCGGCACCTCGGTTTCGGGTTCGTCGGTGTTGTTCAGGAACGCCAGGAACCGGTAATACTCGGTGTGCGCGATCGGGTCGAACTTGTGCGTGTGGCACTGGGCGCACCCCATCGTTAGCCCGAGCCAGACGGTCGAGGTCACGTTCGCCCGGTCCACGACCGCGTGGTAGCGGAACTCCAGCGGGTCGATGCCGCCCTCCTCGTTCAGCATCGTGTTCCGGTGGAATCCGGTGGCGATCTTCTGTTGGAGGGTGGCGTCGGGAAGCAGGTCGCCCGCCAGCTGCTCGACGGTGAAGCGGTCGAACGGCATGTCGGCGTTGAGCGCCGCGACCACCCAGTCGCGGTACGGCCAGATCGACCGGGCGCGGTCCTTCTCGTACCCGTTGGTGTCGGCGTACCGGGCGAGGTCGAGCCACCGCCGGGCCCACCGCTCACCGTACTGTGGGCTGGCGAGCAGCCGGTCGACGACTTTCTCGTAGGCGTCCGGGGCCTGATCCTTCACGAACGCGTCGACCTCGTCCGGCGTGGGGGGAAGGCCGATGAGGTCGAGAGACACGCGGCGGATCAGGGTGTACCGGTCGGCCGGCGCCGACTGCGGGAGGCCTTCGGAGATCAGTTTTGCCGCGACAAAGTTGTCGATCGGGTTCCGGATGACGTAGTTCGGGTCCCGGATTTCCGGCACGGCGGGGCGGCGCGGCGGGACGAACGCCCAGTGGGGGTCGTACTTCGCACCCGCGCCGATCCAGGCTTTGAGGACTTGCTTTTCGCGGTCGGAAAGCGGGTTCTTCACCGCCGGTGGGGGCATGACCTCGGCGGCCTCGGCCGAGACGATCCGCCGGACCAGCTCGCTCGCTTCGGGCTTTCCGGGGGCGATCGCCCCGGACTTTACCGCGCCGTCGCGGACGTCGAGCCGGAGGTCGGCTTTGCGGGCCTTCTCGTCGGGCCCGTGGCACTTGAAGCACCTGGCCGCGAGGATCGGGCGGACGTCCCGGTTGAAGTCGGGATCGGCGGCTTGGGCGGGAGAGGGAGAGGCAAATGTCAGGGTGAACCCGGCAACGACCGTGGCGAGAACCGGACGCATCGCACCCTCCGGGGGGTGGGAGGAGGTGGCAGCTGGTACCGGGTTAGTTTATCAGCTGGGGTCCCCGGGGGAGGGAGATCCGAACGGCCGTCGGGCGGGAGCGGTCAGCGCGGAGGGCGTTCCGCGACCGGGCGGGTCGCAACCCGTCGGGTCACCCCCCGGACGGCGACGGGGGGACGAACGACCCGTCCCAGTTCTTGGGGGGCACCCGGCGGGTCTCGTCCATCACCCGCAGCAGGCACCCGGCGGCGGGGTCTTCGGGGAAGAGTTGAGACAGCATGTCGGCCGCGTCCGCCCACCGCCCTTCGGTGAACAGGTCGACGGCCGCGGCCCAGTCCTGCTGCTGCCACTCCCGCACGCTCGGGAGGTGGGCGGAGTAGAGCTCGTTCGCCGGGACCGGGTCGGGGAAGCCCTTGGCCCGGACCCGCCCGAGCTTCCGCGTGCGGAGCTCGACCCCGTTCGGGTCGGCCCGGGCGACCCGGTCGGCCACCTCCTGGCTGACGATGATTCCCACCCCGAACGCCTTGGTCATCGCCTCCAGCCGGAACGCCAGGTTGACCACCGGGCCGTACAGGTCGACCACCGCCAGGTCGTGGGCCCCGAGGCGGCCGGCCACCGCCCGGCCGTGCGTCAGCCCCAGCCCGCACCGCCCGGTCTGCGACCAGTCCGACAGCCGGCCCTGGATCGCCAGGGCCGCCCGGACGGCCATCTCCACCTGCCGCTCGTGCGGGTCCGGCCAGCCCCAGAACCCGAGGACCGCGTCGCCCCGGAACCCGGCCACCACCCCGTCCCGGTCCGTGATCGCCGAGCTCATCGTGTTCAGGGCGACCGCCACCTCCTTCTGGGCCTGGAGCAGTTGGGCCGCGTTCTGGGAGGCGAACAGGGAGTAGTTCCGCAGGTCGCAGAACAGGATCGTGATCTCCTTCTCCTGCGGCCGGAGCATCGTCTCGAGCCGGTCCGGGTCGTCCAGGTACTTCCAGATGCCCTGCGGCCAGGCCCGGCGGATCACCGCGTTCTGCCGCGACAGCCGGGCCATCCGCATGGTCGTCTCGATCAGTCCGACGATTATCTCGGCGATCTTCTGGTACTGGGTCAGGTCGGCGACGACCCGGTCCTGGCCGGGCTTGTCGAGCGCGGCCCACAGACCGTTCACCCGCCCGGCGATATACAGGGCGTACCGCGAACCGTCCTGAAACGGGGTGCAGATCGCCCACGGGGTGACGTTCTGCTGGTGCATCACGGCCAGGGTCATGTCCGCCGCGGCGCCCCCCTCCGTGCCCCGCGGGTCGGTGGACCAGAAGTGCAGGTGGCTCCGCTTCCGCGCCTCCTGGATCGCCCGGTGGGCCAGTTTCCGGGACGGGGCGAACCCCATCGGGCCGAAGTGGATCGGGGACCGGACGTTCGACTCGACGAGGGCCAGCCGGAGATCGCCCGGCGGGCAGTCCGGGGGGATCCGGACGATCCCGGCCGCGTCCGCCCGCGGGAGGGCGTCCATCACGACCCTGAGCATCTGGCGGAACAACCCCTGCTCGTTGGCCGCAGCCTTGATCATGCTCGGCAGCTGTTCCATCGCCTTGAGGGCGACGGCCGGGTTCGTGAACGGGATTTCCTCGAGCTGGGCCCGGGTCCGTTCTTCCTGCCGGGGGGCCACGGTGGCGTCGACCGGGCTGTCCTGCCCGGAATCCCCGTCTTCCCGGACAGTGAACTGGGTCTGGCCGATCCAGAACGACTCTCCCGGGCCGACCGCGCACTTAGTGACCTCGAGATGCTTCTCCTTCGCCGCCAGGTCCGGGTTCAGGACGATGATCCGGTTCGGCGGGGGCTCCGGGTAGTCCGGCGGGATGGACCCCCGCCGCTCGACCGTAAGCTTGCTCCCGTCCCACTGGAGGAAGGCGTAGAACCGGGAGATCTGGTCGTCCTCGGGGACGGCCCAGTCCACCTTGGTTTCGTCCCGGCCGATCCGGACCAGCTTCCCGGAAACGAGCGGCAGCCGCCGCCCGTACTGACCGGACATGATGCCGGACTTGTCCTTGGCCGTCCGGACATCGGTAATCGCTTCGAGTTCAGCCATGGACCGCGAACTCCTACCCGCGGACGAACCTGGACGGCCACGCCCACGGCCCGACCGTCATCCCGGTCGAGGGGGCCACGGGGACAAACCCGGCGGAGAACCGATTGCACCGCCTTTGAGTGTGGCGGCACGGGACTCGCCGTGCCCCCCTTGATTACTTTACCGCGCCACCCCGCCCGGGCGGCAATGTCCGCGCGGCCCTGGCTTGCGGAATGGGTACCGGGTGGTCGGGACACAAGCGGAGAAGTTGGCGCAGTTTGCCAGTCCGCCACGTACCCCATCGAGCCCGCGGTTCTCCGGGGATGAGACAGATCCACCCGGCAGGTCGGGCGGGGACCCACCCTGAACCTGAAACGAAGGTTCATGTCGCTTCAGGACGGAGAAAACTGTTCCGGACGGGTCGCCGAGGTGAAAGAGCCAGCGGTCGACGATCGAATGCGACCGCCGGTCGGAGCTGCACTTCGTGGGGGCAAGCCGATCGGGCCGGTCGGTGGGAAGGCCGTGGTTCTTCAGCTGATCGACAGGGGCACTGGGGCACGGTGGGCGGGGAGAGGTTGAACTCTCAATAGCCGGCGTGTTGCCCCGGTCAACCGCCTCGTGTGGTTAAACGGACCAGGGGGTCGCTGCTGCCGAAATCGCAGGCGTGACCTTCCGGGTCCCGGCACGAATCGCCGCGGGCGTGGCGACGGCCCGGGTGTAATGCGCACCCACCAAGAAGTGGTCCGGGATCGTCGCCCGCTCCCCGTGAAGGGAACGCCAGGCGCGAGCGGCCCGCGGCGACTGGGGCATGGCGTTACCACCACCCGGTCGGATGCGCCGGTCCCCTCGGGACGTTCGCAGCAGCGGCCACGAGCGACAGGGTCGATCAGTACGCCCGCTCTTTCTTGACCGGCTTGCCGAGGGCCGCCTTGCGGATCGTGCTCCGCCGCTTGGCCTCTTTGCGGCTCCGGGCCTCGCACGGCTTCTCGTAGTACTCGTGGGCGCGGATCTCCCCCTTCATCCCGCTCCGCTCGATCAACTTCTTGAACCGCCGCAGGGCCGCCCCGATCGGCTCCCGGTCGTGAACTCGCATTCGCAATCCCATTCCGTCTCCTGGTAAGGTGACCAGCGGAAAACTATACGGGCCCGGGCCAGGGGAGCTACCCGAATTCCTCGGAATTCTTCAAACGGCCGGGGCCGCAGCCCTATGACTGCGTAACCCCTTACTGAACGGCATCTTGTTACTGCTTGAGACCGTCCGCGACTCCCCAAAACCAGTACGCCCGATTGGAATCGAACCCACACGCTTTCGCTGAGAAGGCGGAGGCTATTTACGCAGATTCACTGTAAATCATAGCATATCCTGCACCGTCGTCTAGCTGCTTACACCTCTTCTTACACCCGGCTTGCAGTTCCCAGCCGTCGGGTTCTCCTCCGGATTCCGGAGCCGGGGTGTGGGCGTTGTAGGGTGGCACCGCCCACCTCTGGCCTCAGGTCTTGGTGGGCGGTGCCCACCCTACATGAGAACCGTCCGGAATCGGGAGGCGAACCCTGCAGCTCCTGTCATTCGACAGGTGACCTTACCGATGCGGTTGAAAGGGGCCGTAGGGAGCTGGCTACCCGGGACCCCTCCCGGACCGCGTGTGCGCCGATCGCGTCTGGGGCCGGGTGGATCAGGAAGTGGATCTCCCCGCTCCGGGCCGGCACGGGGATCCGGTCGTCCGGTGTCCGGTCGCTCAAGAGGTGGTTCGGAATCGTCGCCAGTTCCCCATATCTATTTACATTGTAATAGTTTGCGATTTCTTCTTCTCGGTTCAGCATTATCATCCTCTGGCACCTGACGGTTGCCACCCGAGCACCGGCCCCCCACCTGAACCCCCGCCCCGTTCGACGATGCCACCGCCGCAGGGCGGCCGCTCGAGGTGCCCCTGCTACCCAGACGGCGAGCGTCTCCACCCCGCCCGTCGGGCCTGGTGCTGCGAGACCCAATCCGGTAGACGTGCGAATCCTGCCGAGCGGCGTCCGGCCCCCGACCACCCATCCGGTTCCGCCCGAGGTGACCCGAATCGCCTCTACGAGCCGCAGCCACGGCGCCGCCGATACAATAACCTGCACATGAGCTTCGGGGACTTCGCGGTGCGCGGAGCGCACGTTGCCTGGAGCGGTCCCTGCCCACCCGGCGGAGGCCTGCGGTGACCAAAGATAACCAACCCATCCGCCTCCTCGTCGCCGACGACCAGCACCTCATCCGCCACGCCCTCCGGGTCATGCTCGACGGGCTGCCGGAGATGGCGGTTGTCGCCGAGGCGGCCACCGCCGGGGAGACCGTCGAGCAGTACGCCCTCCACCGGCCGGATGTGGCGATCATGGAACTGCGGTTCCCGGACGTGTGCGGGGTGGACGCGATCCGGGACATCCGGGCACAGTTCCTCACCGCCCGGGTCGTCGTGCTCACGACCTTCCACGGCGACGAGGACATCTTCCGCGCGCTCCGGGCCGGGGCCAAGGCGTACCTGCTCAAGGACGCGACCCTGGACGAGTTGACCGACTGCATCCGTCGGGTCCACCACGGGGAGATCATCGTCCCGCCCGCCATCGGGGCCAAGCTGGCCGGGCGGGCCGCCGCCCAAGAGCTGACGGAGCGGGAAATGGAGGTCCTCCGGCGGATGGTGGCCGGGCGGAGCAACAAGGAGGTCGCGGCCGACCTGTACATCACCGAGGGCACGGTCAAGACCCACGTCAACCACATCCTCGACAAGCTCGGCGTCCACGACCGCACCCAGGCCGTGACGACCGCCATCACGCGCGGGATGGTGCGCATGGAATTCCCGCCCGGTGGTCGGTGACGTCCTTCCGGACTCCCGACACCGTTCATCACTTCTCCCTGCACCTCCACCCAAAGTTAGAGCCACCGGTCGGCCAATGGTCGTGATCCCGCCGACGGGCCTGTGCGAGACCGCCTTTACTGCAAAGAATGACCACACCGCACCGCCCGAAGGCGGGACGCGCTGCCGGTATTCCCCAGTTCGGTAATCCCGCCGCGGCGGCCGTCTCGCTCACACGACACCTTGGAGGCCCACTCATGGCAGACACAGTAGTCCCGGCTGGCCGCATCCACAGCCTGCTCACCCCGCAAAACTGTACCGTCATCTTCATCGACCATCAGCCGCAGATGACCTTTGGAGTGAACTCGATCGACCGCCAGACGCTCCTCAACAACACGGTCGGGCTCGCGAAGGCGGCCAAGGTCTTCAGCGTTCCAGTCATCCTCACCACGGTCGAGACCGAGAGCTTCTCCGGGAACATGTGGCCGCAACTCACCGGGCTGTTCCCGGGCCAGAAGCCGATCGAGCGGACCAGCATGAACTCGTGGGAGGACAAGAAGTTCGTGGCCGAGGTCGAACGGATCGGGCGGAAGAAGCTGGTCATCGCCGCCCTCTGGACGGAGGTGTGTCTGGCGTTCCCGGCGATCCAGGCGATGGAGGCGGGGTACGAGGTCTACGCGGTCGACGACGCCTCGGGCGGGACGAGCGAGGTCGCCCACCGCTGTGCGATGCAGCGGGTCATTCAGGCCGGGGCTGTCCCCGTCACCTGGCAGCAGGTCCTCCTCGAATTCCAGCGGGACTGGGCGCGCAAGGAGACCTACGACGCGGTCATGGGTATCGTCCTCGAACACTCCGGGGCGTACGGCCAGGGGGTCGAGTACGCCTACACGATGGTCCACAAGCAGCCGGCCTACCCGGTTCGGCTGAAGGCGGGGCACTGATCTCATGCCCGCCGAGCCGATCACGGTCGTCGTCTCCCGGGTCGTTCGGGGCGGGCGGGAGGGTGCGTTGATGACCGGCCTCATCGCGCGCCGCCGCCGCCCGGCGGCGGGTGACCGGGCCGCGACAAACCGCCGGGGGAGCCCCCCGGCCGGAGGAGACAACACGCATGAGTACCGCAGAACTGATCCTTCACGGCGGGAAGATCACCACCAACGACCCCACAGGCGAGGCGGAAGCCGTCGCCTTTGCCGGTGGGCGGGTCGCGGCCGTCGGGCCGGACGGGGATGTGCTCAAGCTCCGCGGCCCGGCCACGACGGTCATCGACCTCGGCGGCCGGCGGGCCATCCCGGGCCTGAACGATTCGCACCTCCACCTCATCCGCGGGGGCTTAAACTACAACCTCGAACTCCGCTGGGACGGGGTGCCGTCGCTCGCCGACGCCCTCCGGATGCTCCGGGAGCAGGCCCGCCGCACCCCCCCGCCGCAGTGGGTGCGGGTGGTCGGCGGGTGGACCGAGTTCCAGTTCGCCGAGCGGCGGATGCCGACCCTCGCCGAGATCAACGCCGTGTCACCCGACACCCCGGTGTTCGTGCTCCACCTGTACGACCGTGCGATCCTGAACGCGGCGGCCCTGCGCGCGGTCGGGTACACGAAGGACACGCCCGACCCGCCGGGCGGCGAGATCCAGCGGGACAAGTTGGGCAACCCGACCGGGATTCTCATTGCCCGGCCGAATGCGATGATCCTCTACAACACGCTCGCGAAGGGGCCGAAACTCCCGCCGACGGACCAGCTAAACTCGACGCGCCACTTCATGCGCGAGTTGAACCGGCTCGGGGTGACGAGCGCGATCGACGCCGGCGGCGGGTTCCAGAACTACCCGGACGACTACGCGATCATCGAGGACCTCCACCGGCGGGGCGAGATGACCGTGCGGGTGGCCTACAACCTTTTCACCCAGAAGCCGAAGGGCGAGTTTGAAGACTTCTCGAAGTGGGTCGGGATGACCAGGCCGGGGGCGGGGGACGAGTACTACCGGATGAACGGGGCGGGCGAGATGCTGGTGTTCTCGGCCGCCGACTTCGAGGACTTCCTCGAACCCCGGCCGGACCTCGCCGCCGGCATGGAAGGGGAACTCCACCGGGTGGTACAGCTCCTCGCCGAGCACCGCTGGCCGTTCCGCCTCCACGCCACCTACGACGAGTCGATCGCCCGCTTCCTCGACGTATTCGAGGCCGTGAACCGCGAGGTGCCGTTTAACGGCCTCCGCTGGTTCTTCGACCACGCCGAGACCGTGACCGACCGGAACCTGGAGCGCATCAAGGCACTCGGCGGCGGCATCGCGGTCCAGCACCGGATGGCGTTCCAGGGGGAGTATTTCGTGGACCGGTACGGCGCGAAGGCCGCGGAGCACACGCCACCGATCAAGAAGATGCTCGCGATGGGGATCCCGGTCGGGGCCGGCACCGACGCAACCCGGGTGGCCAGCTACAACCCGTGGGTGTCTCTCTCCTGGATGGTGACCGGGCGGACCGTCGGCGGCCTCGGCCTGTACCCCGAAGCGAACCGGCTCGACCGGGCCACGGCACTCCGCCTCTACACGCAAGGCTCGGCCTGGATGTCGGGCGAGGAGGCCGGCAAGGGCGCGCTGGCGGTCGGGCAGCTGGGCGATTTGGCCGTCCTCTCGGCCGACTACTTCCGGGTGCCGGAAGACGAGATCCGGGGGATCGAGTCGGTGCTGACGGTCGGCGGCGGGAAGGTGGTATACGGGTCGGGAGTCTTCGCCGCACACGGCCCGCCGCCACTCCCGGTCACCCCCGACTGGTCCCCGGTCGCCGCGTACGGGGGATATTACTCAGGCGCCTCGCGGGCGAGTGGACAGCCCGGGCATTCGCCCCGGTGCTCGCACGGCTCCCGCCTCCATGGGCTCCTGCACCGGCTGTTCGGCCCGGCCCACCCGCAGGGCGAGGACCCGTTCTGGGGGACCGGCTGCGCGTGCTGGGCGTTTTGAAAGAGTGCCATCAGACGACGTGCCGATCATGAGAGACGACACGCACGGCCCCACGCCTGCGCAACCGCGACGGCCTGTGAAGATCGGCGGGAGACGCGGGATGGGCAGCCTTCTTCGTTCTCGGCGCCGGTTCCTGGCTGTGGCGGCCACGCTGCTATTTCCAGGTGCAGGCGGACAGGCGCAACCTCCCCCGGTGGTCCCGCCGGGCGAGCAGTTCTCGCTGCCCGCGGCCGTACCGCCAAGCGGGGCGAATGACGGCTCAGCCCCCGCTACGAGCCGCCCCCCGATCGGGGGCGCACGGGAATCGCGGCTCGGCCCGGGCCAGGAGGCCGTTGCCGGCTCGATCCCGACGGCCCAGGCCGGTACGCCGGAGTACAAGCTCCTCCGCTACCAGGAGGATTGGAGCTCCCTCAAGGATCCGGCCAAACGGACCGACTTCTGGGACCCGCTCAAGTATATCCCGCTCGGAACCCGGGACGGCTACTACCTGACCCTCGGCGGGGACGTGCGGGAGTGGTTCGAGTCGTACCACAACGACTCGTTCGGCCTCGGGCCGGGGAATGCCCAGGGGTATAACACCTACTTCCTCCAGCGGTACATGCTCTACGGGGATCTCCACCTGGGCCCCAACGTCCGCGTCTTCACGCAGACGATCAACGGGTTCGAGGACGGCCGGATCGGCGGCCCCCGCCCGGACATCGACCGGAACCAGTTCGACCTTCACCAGGGCTTCCTCGACTGGCGGTGGGCCCTGGGCGACACGGACTCGGTCACCTGGCGGCTCGGCCGGCAGGAGTTCGAGTACGGGACCGGGCGGCTCATCGACGTACGGGAGGGGCCGAATCTCCGGCTCTCGTTCGACGCCGCCCGCGCGCTGACAAAGATCGGCGACTGGGCGGTCGACGGGTGGTGGGCGAAGCCGGTGCGGAACAACCCGGGGACCTTCGACGACGACCCGAACCCGGCCGTCTCGTTCTGGGGCGTCTACGGCGTCCGGCCCGTCGGGGACGGCTCGAAGCTCACCGTCGACGTCTACTACCTGGGCTTCGAGAACAAGCAGGCCTCGTTCGACCAGCGCTCGGGCTACGAACTCCGACACTCGATCGGCACCCGCATCTGGGGGCGGCCGAAGCCGCTCGAGTACAACCTCGAGTACGTCTACCAGTTCGGTACGTTCGGCGGGGGGCGGATCAGCGCCTGGACGGCGGCGAACGCCGTCCGCTACACGCTGGAGGATCTGCCCCTCAAGCCCCGCCCGGGCGTCCGGTTCGACGTGGCGAGCGGCAACCGGGACGCGGCCTCGCCGAACCTCCAGACGTTCAACCCGCTCTTCCCGGCCGGGGCGTACTTCAACCTGGCCGGCCCGTTCGGCCCGTTGAACATCATCGACCTGCACCCGACCCTGGACCTGACGCTCACCGACAAGCTCACCCTGTCGGCCGACTGGAACTTCTTTTGGCGGGAGAGCTTGGGCGACGGCGTTTACCTGCTGTCGGGGGCCCTCCTCGCGAGCGGGCTGAAGAGCGGGGCGCGGTACATCGGGTCGAGCCCGGCGGCGACGGTCGTCTGGAACCCGGCGCGACACGTGACGGTGCTCACGAGTTACGTCCACGTGTTCCCCGGACCGTTCCTGAAAGACGCCACGCCCGGGAAGCCCGTTGACTTCGTGACGACATGGCTGACCTACCGATTCTAACCCGGCACCCGATGAGGAACCTCATGAACAGGCTCGCCAAAGTTGTCGCCCTCCTGCTGCTCCTCCCCGCCGGCGCCGCGCCCCCGGCGCGGGCCGACGACCCGGCCAAGCCGCCGGCCGAGACGAAACTCGCCGGCCCGGACGGCCTCTCCGTGATCGTCCGGATGCAGGGGCCGTACGACGCCGACGTGCCGCTCCAGGTGGTCTGCTACTTCAAGCGGACGGCCGACTCGGACAAGCGGATGGCCGGGGCCCCGGTCGAGCTCGACAAGCGGCTCGGCGGCCTCATCGGCTCGCTCCGCGCCCGCGGGGAGTTCGCCGGCGACGACCTGGAAACCGTTCTCATCGACGTGCCCGAGGGGACCATCAAGCCGAGACAGCTCCTGCTCATCGGGATCGGAGACGAGGCCTCCCTGTCGCTCGACAAGATGGAGCGGGTGGGGAAGGTCGGGCTCCGGGAGGCGGCGCGGGTCGGGGCGACCCGGGTGGCGTTCGCCCCGCTCATCCGGGACCAGGGGAACGACGCGATCAAGACCGGGGACGTGGAGACCGCCGTGACCCGCGGCATGCTCCTCGCCTACGACACCGAGCGGCGGCTCCAGAAGCAGGGGTTCGCCAAGGCGTACGCGCTCGAGGAGTGGGTGGTGGAGGCCGGCCCGACCTACTACGACGAGACGGTCGCAGGGGTGAAGAAGGCGATCGCCGGGGCGGGCGACGCGGTCAAGGCCCGGGACCCGAAGCCGTATTCGACCAGGAGCAAGTAACGGGGGGAGCATGGCCGCGGACACGACCGTCGATCACGCGGCCGGGGATTCCCCCCCCTCGGCCTACGCCCCGCTCCGCCGGGCGGTGTTCCGCGGGCTGTGGCTGGCGTCCCTCGCCGCGAACGTCGGGACCTGGGTCCAGAACGTCGGGGCGGCGTGGCTGATGACGGGCTTGAGCCCGTCCCCGCTCCTCGTCGCCTTGGTCCAGGCGGCGACCACCCTCCCGGTGTTCCTCGTCGGCCTCCCGGCCGGGGCCCTGGCCGACGTCGTCGACCGGCGGCGGCTCCTGCTCGTCGCCCAGGGGTGGATGCTCGCCGCGGCCGGCCTGCTCGCGGCCCTCACCGCCGCCGGCCTGGTGACGCCGGCCGTTCTACTGGCGCTCACCTTCGCCATCGGCCTCGGGTTCGCCCTGAACGCCCCGGCCTGGCAGGCGGTCATCCCGGAACTCGTGCCGCGGGAGGAGGTCCAGGCCGCGGTCGGTCTGAACGGCATCTCGGTCAACGCCTCCCGTGCCGTCGGCCCGGCGGTCGGCGGCCTGCTCGTCGCGGCGGCCGGGCCGGAGGCCGCCTTCCTCTTATACGCCGTGTCGTTCGTCGCCGTCCTGGTCGTCCTCTACCGGTGGGACCGGCCGGCCGAACGGAGCACCCTGCCGGCCGAGCGCCTGGTGGGGGCGATGCGGGCCGGCCTCCGGTACGTCCGCCACGCCCCGGCCGTCCGGGCGGTCCTGGTCCGGACGGCGGCGTTCGTGACCGGGGCGTCCGGCCTCTGGGCGCTTCTCCCGGCCGCCACCCGGGCCGACCCCGGGCGGGGCCCGGGCGCGTACGGCGTCCTCCTCGGGTGCCTCGGGGTCGGGGCGGTGGCCGGGACGTTCGCCCTGCCGGCCGCCCGTCGGGCCTGGGGCACCGGGCGGGTCGTCGCCGCCGGGACCCTGGCGTTCGCCGTGGGGACGGGCGTGGTCGCGATCGTCCCGGTATACGGGGGGTGGTGCGCCGCCCTGATCCCGGCCGGGGCAGGGTGGCTCGCAGTCCTGACGAGCCTCAGCGGTTCGATCCAGAGCCTGGTCCCGGGCTGGGTGCGGGCCCGGGTGATCGCCGTGTACCTCCTGGTCTTCTACGGGGGGCTCGCGGGAGGGAGCGTCGCCTGGGGGATCGCCGCCGACCGGGTGGGGACCGAGTCCGCCCTCGCGCTGGCCGCGGCATGGACGGCGGCCGGGCTCTTCGCCGCCCTCCGATACCGGTTACCCGAGGGGCCGCCGCCCGACGTCGAGCCGTCCCGCCACTGGCCGGAGGCCCCGGCGGTGCCGGACCCGGACGCCGCCGGCGGCCCGGTGCTCGTACTGGTCGAGTACCGCGTCCGGCCGACCGACGCGGAGGCATTCCTGGCCGCGGCCGCCGGCCTGCGGGCGACGCGCCTGCGGAACGGGGCGGTCCGCTGGGACCTGTTCGCGGACACCGAGGACGCGGGCCGGTACGTCGAGTCGTTCCTGGTCGAGTCGTGGGCCGAGCACCTCCGCCAGCACGACCGGGTGACCGGAGCGGACCGGGCGGCCGAGGCGGCGGTGCGGGCATTCCATGCCGGGGACGACGCGCCCCGGGTCACCCACCTGATCGCCGCAACCGGCCGGCCCAGGAAGGGGGCGGCGGGTGAACGGACAACGACGGGGGCGGGGGTCTTCATCCCCCCCAGAGTTAGCTAAGATCGTCCAGCCGGAAGATGATCAAGAGCCCGATCCCGTTACCCCACCCCCCGACTCACCCACCCGGGGAGCCCGCCCCGACACTTGAGATTGCCAACCCGCGGCGGCGCCTGCCGGACGGGCTCCGGCGCCTCGTCGACTCCGTCGCGTTGATCGCACCGGCGGCCGAGGACCTTCCGCCGAACCCGGTACGGCGGTGGTCGGCCGAACGCTCCTTCCCCGAGCGCGCAACTTCCCACGGGGTTCGCGCGTGCGGCCGCCGAGGGTCTTGGGAAAACTCCGGGCCGCGGCCGGATCTCTGCGGCCCCTCTACCAGAGATGATCGTGGCGGGCACCCCGCGGGCGGTCGATTCGGGATCGTCCCGGTCTCGATTGATGTCCCATGCCGGCGCCGCACGAGCATGTCACTTGGTGGGCCCGAATCGCACACTCGTGCGCTCCGCGCCGGCGAGACTACACCGTCTGGAACCAAACGCACCTGCTCGAACGCGCTGACCGAACGACAGGCGCTCCATTTGCCAGGTCTCCGGTCCGATCCGTCTTACCTATCCCCTCAAATCGGCACATCTATCTCCCCCGAACCCGCTGGCCGGCCTGTATTTTTTTCACTCCCGCGCGCCGGCCTCAGACGTGCTGCTTCACGGGGTCGGCGGGTCATACCCCGCCGACCGATCCCCATGTCTGGAGTACCCATGACCCGAATCCTCCCGGCCGCGGTCGTCGCCACCGTTCTAACTGCCTCCTACGCCCCCGCACTTCCCCCACGGCTGGCCCCGGCTCCGCCCGAAACCCTGCTGTCCGCGACCGTGGTGCTGGACGAGCTGGCCGCGATCCCGGCCAAGGGGATTCCTCCGGCTCTCCTGGCCGACGCGCAGGGGGTGGCGATCATCCCCCGGGTCGTGAAAGCCGGGTTCATGTTTGCCGGCCGGGGCGGACACGGGGTGGTTCTCGTTCGCGATAAGAACGGGGCCTGGGGCGACCCGGTGTTCGTCAACCTGGGTGGCGGCAGCGTCGGGTTCCAGGCCGGGGTCGACTCGACCGACGTGGTGCTGGTCTTCCGCAACCGTCGGGGCCTGGACCGGCTGCTCGAAGGCAAGGGGAAGGTGGCACTCGGGGCCGATGCGGCGGTCGCCGCCGGCCCGGTCGGGCGGCAGGCGATGGCGGGAACAGACGCGCTGCTGGAGGCCGAGATCCTGTCCTACTCTCGGAGCCGGGGGCTATTCGCCGGGGTGTCCCTGGACGGGACCGTGATCCGCCCGAACCCGAACAGTAACGCGATGTTCCGGACCGACACCCGGCCCGAGGTGGCCAAGCAACTGGCGGCCCTGAAGGCCACCCTCGACGCGATGACCCGCCCGCAACCGGTCGGCCAGCCAGTCGTCGCGCCGCCGGTCGCGGTGCCCGCCCCACCGGGCCAGCAGCCCCCGCCGGTGAGCGTGCCGGCCACCCCGCCGCCGGCCCGGCCTTGATCGTAAGGTGTGCCCACGGCGTCGGGCCGGAATCTTCCCGGCCCGACGCCGTATCTGGGGCGAAAAGAGGTGATCAAACCATCATGTCTACCGTTGGGCTGACGGAACCCAGCGCTGGGGAGATGAAGAATTAGCCGCCAGGTTTCGGTCATTTGGTCCGCCTCAAAACGCATGTATGCATCGAACGGAATCTCGGCGATCTCCGGCGAAAAGAATCAATCCACGACGGCGTCGGTAGCAGCGTTAGGTATCCGGCAGGTGTAAAGCGACCCGCAGAATGACGGAGACACTGAGGACAAGCCGTCTCGTAGGGCACGCACTGCGTGCCGGTTCGCCAGGCAAA
>JAQGHQ010000019.1 GCA_028288765.1 Gemmataceae bacterium
TCCGCCCGCTTCGTAGGGCACGCACTGCGTGCCGGCTTTTTGCCTGGCGAACCGGCACGCCGTGCGTGCCCTACAAGACGGGTTGTCCCCAGTGTCTCCGTCATTCTGCGGGTCGCTTTACACCTGCCGGATACCTGACCCTCTCCACTCCCGGCTACCGCCCGGCGTCCGGAAATGCGCTCGGTCTCACCCGTACCCACCGGACGAGGCAATAGACCGGCACGCTCCCGGCCAGCAGGAGCACTGCGTACAGGCTGTTCGGCGGGTCCGCCCAGATCGCGACCCCGAGGTACACGAGCGAGCCGAGCAGGGCCAGGCCCGAGGTCCACGGGTAGCCCCACGCCCGGAACGGGCGGGGCGCGTCCGGCTCCCGCCACCGCAGGACGAACAAGGCGACGAATACCAGCGCGTAATTCGCCACCAGAAAGAAGGTCAGCACCGCGAGCAACTCGGCGATCGTCCCGGTCACCAGGAACGCCACGATCGCGGCCGTCGTCAGGCCCAGGGCGACGGTCGGCGTCCCGCCGGCGTTCACCCGCGCGGCCTGCGGGAAGAACAGCCCGTCCCGGCTCATCGCGAGGAGGACCCGCGGGGTCTGGAGCGTCCCGGCGTTGCACGCCACGAGGATGGAGGCGGTCCCGAGGGCGAACACCACCGTCCCCCCCGCCCCGCCGAACACCTCGACCGCGGCCGCGCTCACCGCCATCGGCTGCCCGGCCAGCCGGCCGACCGGCAGGACGTACAGGAGCGACAGGTTCACGAAAAAGTAGATCACGACGACCGCGAGGGTGCCGAGGAATATCGCCCGCGGGAGGTTCCGGCCCGGGTCGCGGACCTCTTCCCCGAAGTAGATCGCCCCCTCCCACCCGTCGTAGGTCTGGAGGATCGCCTGGAACGCGAGGACGCCCGCCCCGAGCAGCACCCACCCGGTCGGCACGGGGAGGGCCGGGCCCGGGTCTCCCGCGCCGGGGTCGCCGAGGGCGAGGAACGCGACGATCAGGGCGAGGAACGCGACCCCCTGCGCGAGGGCCGTGAGTTCCTGGATGCGGCCCGCCCGCCGGACACTCCGCCAGTGGACCGCCGCGAGCCCGACGACCGTGAGCACCGCGACCGCCCGCTCCCACCCGTCCGCGGCCGGGACCAGCGCGACGAAGTATTCGGTCAGGCTCATGTAGATGAACGCCGCCCCGCTGCAAAGCCCCAGCCAGTGCGCCCACCCGGTCACGAACCCGGCGTACTCACCCAGGGCCCGGCGGGCGTACACGTAGAACGCCCCCGACCGGGGCGTCATGGCCGCCAGCTCGGCCACCGAGACCGCCCCCAGGAGGACGTACACCCCGCCCGCCAGCCACGCGGCCAGGAAGAGCCCGGGGTGCGGGAGGCTCCCGGCTACGACTCCCGGCTGCTTCAGGATGCCGACCCCGATGCAGCCCCCGACCGTCACCGCCACGCCGAACGCCGGGCCGAGGACGTTCAGCAACGCCCCCCGCGGCCGGGAGACCGGACTGGACGGGAATGAACCCACGGGCGGAAGCCTCGCGGACGTGGTGTCGGAAGTGAGACGGGCGATGCTCTCTGGCAAGGATAGGGGCCGGGCCGGGGCGGTGCAACGACCCGGTGGCAACCGCCGCCGGGCGTCACGGCTTCGCCGGGGGGTCCGGGGCGAACCACACGACTTCCCAGTAGCTCCGGCTGTACTCGCCGGTCTTCGCCCAGAACGCACTGGGCTTCGCCTTCAGCTTCTCGAACACCTCCCGCATCTGCCCCTGGATGACGAGCGCCCCTTCCGGCTTGTCCTGCTGCTTATACGCGTGGTACATCAGGCTCAGCACGATCAGCTCGTCCGCCGTGCCCTCGACCTCCCACCGGAGCTTGTCCCCCTCGGCCAGCACGCTCCCCGGCTTGCCCATCTGGTGGCACGTCTGGACGACCCGCAGGGCCGCCTGGGTGCGGAGCCACGGGTCCTTGTCGGCCGCCCGGCCCGCCTGCTTCCGCGCGTCGACCTCGGCCACCACCTGCTTGAACAGCTGGATCGCGTCCTCCCGGTTCTTCGCCGGGTTCGTCGCCGGCGGCTTGGCCCGCGGGTCCGCCCGCTGGAGCAGGCACACCCCGAGCAGGAGCCGGCCGAACCCGGCCTCCCCGCCGGTCGGGTACAGCCGGAGTTGCTTGTCCAGCCGGGCCTCGGCCTGGACGTAGTTCGTCTTCCGGATCTCCTCCCGGGCGACCTCGATCAGCGCCCGCTCGTGCATCTCTTGCTCGGTCGGTCCGACCTGCTCGGCGTTCGCGACCTGCTCCATCAGGCTGACCCCGAGGTCGACCTTCGCCGGGACCCGGGACTCGATCAGCCGGCGGGCGACCCGGTACCGGGCGGCGGTGGCCGCCGGGCCGTCCGTCTTCATCACGTCGTTGAACGTCTTCAACGCCTCTTCCGGGCGGTTCGCGGCGAGCAGATCCTCGGCGTAATCGACGCCCACCGCGCCGCGGACGTCGGCCGGCAGGGTCGGGAGGGTCAGAACCTGTTTCAGCATGGCGAGCGTCGCGGCGGTGTTCCCGGCCTTCCGGTACAGCCCCGCCGCCAGGCGGAGCTGTTCGGCCTTGTCGGTCTCGGCCGGCCGGCCGGCCGCCAGGGTGGCGTACTCCTCGGCGGCGGCGGCGAACTTCGGGGCCGCGTCGCCCCCGGCCTTCTGGACCGCCTGGCCCCAGGCGGTCAGTGCCTCGGCCCGCTTCTCCCGCTCGCGGCCCGCCGCGGCGACCACGGCGAACGACTCCGTCGCCGCGACCGCCGCGTCGAACGCCCCGTCGGCCACGAGGACTTGCACGGCCTGCTCGAAGATCGCCTGCGCCTCGTTAACGGGAACGAGCGGGTTGGCGTACTGGGCCGGGGCGGCCACCCCCTTGACCGCCGCCGCGAGCAGCCCGACGGCGTCCTTGTGCTTCGCCCGGTCGTCCGCCCGCAGGTAGAGGTCGGCCAGTCGCAGGGCCGCGGCCGGGCCTTCCGGCCCCTCGGCCTTCGCCGCCTCCTCGAACAGCTTCGCGGCGGCCGCGGGGTCGGCGGCTTTGCGCTTCAGGCGGCACAGGGCGAGGTGGTACGCGGCGACCGTGCGCACCCCCGGCGGGAGGTCCGCCGCGGTCCGCACCTGCTCCCACTCCCGTTCGGCCCCGGTCCAGTCGTGCTCGGCCATCCGGATGCGGGCGAGCTGGGCCTTGGCCACGTGCAGCACGTCGTGCGGGGTGTCCGGCCCGATCTGGCCGAGCCACTTCTTCGCCCCGTCGGGGTCGTTGAGGGCGAGGTACACCTCGCTCAGCCGGAGCTTCGCCCGGGCGATCGATGCGGGTGGGGTGGCGAGCCCGGCCTCGGCGATGTACCTGGCCAGCCACTTTTGGGCCGGTTCGAGCTCGGGCGGGACGAGCCGGAGGCTGAGTTCGGCCGCGAGCCGATAACCATCGCCGGATTCGTCCCCGAACGGAGCGGAAATGAGGAATTCGCGCGTCAGCCGGATCTCGGTCGGCGGGGTATTCGGGGGCAGGTTGGCGGCCCGGGCCTTGGCCCCGCGGTACGCGAGCCGGGGCGGATCGACCGGGTCCGGGAGCTGGTCGGGCTGGACGGCCGCGAAGTGCTGCTTCGCAAGGACCCAGTAGTTCCGCGCTTCGGCCGGGTCGGCGGTCAGCTCGGCGAGCCGGACGTACCCGCTGCCGAGGGCGAAGTGGGCGGCCGGGGCGGATTCGGGGAACGATTCAGTGGCCCCGGCCACGCGGTTCAGGTGGGCTTTCAGTTCGTTCAGGTCGGGGGTGAGCTGTTCGGCCGCGGCCCGGAGGGCGGCAACGTCGCGGGTGAACGCGGCGGCCGGGTCGCGGGGGCCGAGTGGGAGCCAGCCGCCCCACGCGGCCAGGAACGCGGCGACCCCGAGCAGGAAGACCGGCACCTGCCACACCCGCCGGGACGGGTCGGGTCGGGTCTTCGCGGGGCGGAGTGGGGGGGCCGTGGCCGTGGCCATGAGCGACATCCTGGCGGGCGGGGTGCGCAGTTTCCCGCCGAGAGTAGAGCCGGGGGTAGGAGGACGAGTCAAGGCCACTTCGGATCGGCAGAGGCGGCAGCGCCACCGCGGTGTCAATTTCACTCTCTGAAGTGCCGTCAAGCTCGGCCGGCGCCCGGGTCCGGTCTCCCCCCGGTGGCGGGGGGACCAAGGGGGGTGGCCGCCGACCCCGTTCCCCCACCGGCCAGCCGCCTTTACACCGGCCGCCCTTTCCGGTATCCTATTAATGGCATACCGGCATGCAATGCATTCGCCCGGGCGCTCCTGCCCGGACCAACCCACCCACCGAAAGGACCGGACTACGATGCCCACCGACCGCCAGCTCGCCGCCAACCGCGCCAACGCCGCCCACTCGACCGGGCCACGGACCCCCGACGGCAAGGCCGCCGCCAAGCGCAACCGCCTGACCCACGGCATCCACTCGGACGCCCCCGTCGTCCCCGGGGAATGCGCCGCGGACTGGGACGCCCACCGGGCCGGCGTCCGCGCCTCCCTCGCCCCGGTCGGGACGCTCGAGGCCGAACTCGCCGACCGGGCCGCCACCCTCCTCTGGCGGATGCGCCGGGTCGTCCGGTACGAGACCG
>JAQGHQ010000069.1 GCA_028288765.1 Gemmataceae bacterium
GGCTTAGACCTGGGCCACGCCGCCATCGACGAACAGCTCGATCCCGGTGACGTAGCTGCTGTCGTCCGAGGCGAGGAACACGGCGGCCTTCGCCACCTCGTCCGGCGTGCCCATCCGGCCCATCGGCGCGGCGGCGACTTGGCTCACCTTGAATTCGTCGATTTGCTCCCGCGTCAGACCGGCCTTGTGGAAGATGGGCGTTTCGATCGGGCCGGGGCTGATGGTGTTCACGCGGATCTGGCGGTGCTTGAGGTCGGTGGTCCAGCAGCGCGCGAACGACCGCACGGCGGCCTTGGTGGCGCTGTAGACGCTGAACCCTTCCGTCCCTTTGGACGCGGCGACCGAGGCGTTCAGGATGATCGACCCGCCGTCCGTGAAGATCGGCAGCGCCTTCTGGGCTGTGAAGAGCAGTCCCTTGACGTTGATGTGGAATGCCTGGTCGAAGTGCTCCTCGCTGATCGACCCGAGCGGGGCCAACGCCCCGACGCCGGCGTTGGCGAACAGGACGTCGAGGCGGCCGTGCTGCTGCTTCACCGTGGCGAACAACCGGTCGAGGTCCGCGAGGTTCGAGACGTCGCCCCGCACGCCGGTGACGTGCTTGCCGATGTGCCTGACCGCCTCATCGAGTTCCGCCTGCCGACGGCCGGTGATGAAGACGTGGGCGCCTTCCTCGACGAACCGCCTGGCGGTGGCCAGGCCAATGCCGCTGTTGCCCCCGGTGATGACCGCGACTTTCCCATCCAGTTTCTTCGACATGGGACTCCTCCGCTGCCCGTGAGGGCCGTTCGGGTAAAGGGGTGTGAGTACGACCCGCCGCCTCGTGAGATCCAACCCTCAGTTATTTCGCCATGTTGATGATCGTCGCCTGGGTGAACGCCTCGAGCCCCTCCCGGCCCATCTCGGCCCCGATGCCGGACTGCTTCGCGCCGGCAAACGGCGTGTCCAGTCCGACGTCGAGGTGCTTGTTCACCCAGACCGTGCCGGAATTGATCCGGGCTGCCACCCCGAACGCCCGGTCGCGGTCCGTCGACCAGACCGAGCCGCCCAGGCCGAAATCCGTGTCGTTGGCGCGTGAAATCACCTCGTCGATATCGGAATAGCGCAGGACCGGGAGCACCGGGCCGAACTGCTCCTCGCGAACCAGCCGGGCGTGGTCGGGGATGTCGCGCACGATGGTCGGCTGGACGAAATAGCCCTGCCGCTCGAGCACCCTCCCGCCGGCGACGATCGTGCCGTTCCGCCGGGCGTCTTCGAGGAACCCCTTCACCTTCTCGAATTGCGCCTGGTTCTGGATCGGGCCCATCTGCGTGCCTGGCTCCAGCCCGTCGCCGACGACCGTCTCCCGCGCGAGCCGGCCCAGCTCGTCGCAGACGGCGTCATAGATCGAGTCGTGGACGTAGAGCCGCTTGATGGCGATGCACGCCTGGCCGGCGTTGAACATGGCGCCGGCATAAATCTTCGGCGCCGCCTCCTTCGGGTCGACGTCCGCGAGCACGATCGCCGCGTCGTTGCCGCCGAGTTCCAGGGTCAGGCGCTTCAAGGTCCCGGCGGCGTTCTCCATCACCTTCTTGCCGGTCGCGGTGGAGCCGGTGAACGCGACCTTGGCCACGTCGGGGTGGCCGGTGAGGGCGGGTCCGAGGTCGTTCTGGTCGACGATGACGTTGACGACGCCCGCCGGCAGGATCCGGGCGCAGAGCTCGCCGAACTTGAGCGTCGTCAGCGGCGTGGTCGGGGCCGGCTTGGCGACGACCGTGTTGCCGGCGAGGAGGGCCGGCCCGACCTTGATCATCAGGAGGACCACCGGGAAGTTCCACGGCGTGATGGCCGCGACGACGCCGAGGGGCTTGTGCTGCCGGACCACCTTCCGCGTGGCGTCCTCCTTGAGCACCTCGGGCGGCAGGTCGAGCGTGGCGAAGTAGCGGAGCGTGGCGACCGAGAGGGCGATCTCGTCGGCCGCCTGCGGCAGCGGCTTGCCCTGTTCCTGGGTCAGGAGGCGGGCGAAGTCGCCCTGCTCCACTTCGACCGCCTCGGCCAGCTTGACCAGCAGCGCCGCCCGCCGCGGGAGTGGTGTCGCCGACCAGGTGGGGAACGCCGCCTTCGCGGCGGCCACCGCCTGATCCAGCTGCGCCCGATCCGCCCGGGGCGCCGCCGTCAGGGTCCGCCCGGTCGCGGGGTTGATCACGTCCAGGGCGCCGGCGCCCGGGACCAGCCGTCCCTTGATCAACAACCTGAAGCCGGTCATAACATACCCCTCGTTCGTGGTGTTAATGGTCTGTCGTATGATGGACTGATAAGGTAGTGTCATCTCGCGCTCATCAGCTTCTGCCACCGTCGCCAGAATGCGCGCATCTGCCTCTCGTCGGAGCTGCCGCAGGACTGGCCGCTGTGCTCGCGGTGCATGCCCCGGGAGATGTCCGACCACGGCACGCCGGCGCCGGTGCGATACCCGGCCTGGCAGGCCTCGAGTGCCTCGAGGTCATCCGGCGTCGCGAAGCCCCCCGGGCCCTGGAAGGTGATGAAGTTCTCGAGCCGCCGCGCCCGCATGTCGGCGTCCTCTCCCGCGGTGGCCAGCGACCACTGCGTGATCTTCGTGTGCCCCGCCGCGGTCGGCGTGATCGTGCGGACCACCACGCCCATGAGGTCGAGGATGATGAGGTTGGGGAAGATCAGCACGTTCCGATCGACCCGGCCGATCAGATCGGCCCGCTCCGGCCCGTGCTTGCGGACCAGTTCGGCGTACGCGGCCTCGACCCGCTCGCGGTTCTGCTCCCCGAGGACGGGCGTCCAGCGGGCCACCGGCCGCGCCCACGGCCCGCGCAACTTGACTGCCGCGTGTCCGTTGCCGAGATCGATGCCCTCGTCGAGACTGCCGGGGTTCGGCCGAACGCCCTCGACCTTCTCCAGGTACTCGAAGTAGGTGGTATGCACCGGCAGCAGGTGGTAGCCGTCCATGCTGTTCTCCACGAACAGCTTCCAGTTGGCGTCCGCCGAGTACTCGTGCGCCCCCGGCGTGATCTCCATCGCCTCGGCCTGGTCCGCGACCAGGTCGATGTAGGCCGCCGCGCCCGCGAGGTAGGTGCGCAAGTCGACGGCCCCGGGGTCGAAGCAGGCGAACACGAAGCCCCGGTAGCTGTCGACCTTGGCCGGCGAGTGCAGGCCCATGCCCGCCCGGTCGAAAGTCGGGCCATAGCCCTCCTGGCCGGGCAGGCCGTTGAGCGCGCCGGTGCTGCCGTACGTCCAGGCGTGGTAGAAGCAGCTCATGCTCCGGGTGTTGCCCTCGGGCACCCGGCAGACCAGCGCCCCGCGATGCCGGCAACTGTTGTAGAAGACCCGCCGGACGCCGTCGTGGCCGTGCCAGAGCACCAGCGGCCGGTCGCCGACGTCGCGAGCCCGGAAGTCGCCCGGCTCCGGGATCTCCGACTCGTGGCCGACGTAGAGCCAGCAGCGCTCGAAGATCGCGCGCGTCTCGTCGCGGAACACGGCCTCATCGGCCAGCGCGGCCCGGTTGACGCGGAACGTCCCGGCCGGGATGTCCTCGACCACGCAGTCCGTCGGGGTTTCGGTGAGCGGTTTCGGTTTGTACAGGACCGTCATGATTGTCGCCTCCGGTGGTGAAGATGGGGTCAGAGCAGGATACTGACCTGCCCCCCCGCGGACTCGATGCTGTGGTCGATCGACACGCGGCGGCGGCCGATGAGCCACGGCGTGTCCTCGTCATCGTTCGGCAGGAGCTGGTGCTCGTACACGCCGACGTAGCGGTCCACCCCGCCCCCGCGCACGCGGGTCACGTCGAAGACGCTGCGGCTGAGGAGGTCGGCGGGCCCCTGCCACACGCGCACGTTGGCAATCTGGCGGCGCGTGCGCGAGCGCGGGCTCTCCGCATGCGCGTGCTTGCTTTTCAGCCGGCCGACGCGGCCGGAGAGGGTGGTCATCGAGTCGTTCACGAGGTGCAGGGTCGTGGCCGGGTCGTCGCTGAGGTCTTCCGGACTCGGGATCAGGTACCTCGCCGCCTCGGGGTGGAACAGGGCCAGCCACTCGTCGAGCCGCCACTCGTCGAGCAGGGCGGCCTCGTCGTAGAGGAACTGGGCGACAGCCGTGACGAGCCCGCTGTCGCGCACGCGGACGTATTCGTCGCCGAG
>JAQGHQ010000028.1 GCA_028288765.1 Gemmataceae bacterium
TGGAACGGTTCGAGGAACTCGGCTAACGCCGGCAGGGCCGCCGCCGGGGCCCAGGGGATACGGGAGGTCGCGTTCATACCCCGTTAGAGGGGGCCAACCGCCCAGAAGTTACAAAGCAATACTAAGCGATCCCAGCCCTTCGGGCTGAAGAAAAAAACCGGTGTCTTCAGTCCGAAGGACTGACAGCCCTTAGCCCAGGGCAACGCCCTGGGAGCCCTTTAGCCCGGGGCAGCGCCGGCAAACCCTGGGAACCCTTCAGCCGGCGTCCCGCCACCGGAGCATTCCGCGGTCCTTCCCACACGGCCGGCAGTACCACCCGGTCAGCCGACCCGGGCGACGGTGCCGGTCGTACTCCCGGACACACGACGGGCAGCTGGCCCGCCACCGGCCCCTGGGCATCGCGACCCCTTCCCCGAAACACCGTTCCGGCCGCGCGCCGAGCTCCGCGCACTTCGCCTTCCACACGGCATCGTGCCCGTGGCCCGGGCCGACGAGCGCGTGGGCGATCTCGTGCAGGAGGGTGTCGAGCACCTCGGCTTCGGGGTTTCGCTCGACGAAGTAGCGGGAAAGTTCGATCCGGCCCGGCCGGGTCCGGGTCGGGTAGCGGCACACCCCGGCCCGGCGGACGTTCCGGTTGAACCCGAACTCCCACCCGGTGAGGCCGTGGTCGGCCATCAACCGGGCGGCCAGTTCCCGCGTCCGGGCCAGTGCCGGTCGGGCGGGGGCCTCGTCGGGAAGGGATTTCAGGTCGACCCCCTCCGCGCGGTACGCGAGCGCGCGGGCCAGCACCGCCCACCGCGGCACCCGCCCGCCAGACGCCTCGCAAATCGCCTCGACCGCCTCGGCGAGGGTGCGTGCGGCCTTCCACACGGCGAGGAACTGGTCTCTCGGAATCCCGTTCACCGCGCCTCTCCAGGGGCGACACATGAGTTTAGCGCAGACCGAGGCCGGATCAAGAACACCGAGTCTTGAAGGCGCCACCGGGCGTTCCCATAAGGCCCGAGAATCGCGCCCGGGCTGACGCCCCATGAGCTTGCGAATAAAATCGTGTGAGAGGAAGGGGAACGAATCCCGAAAACCCGGCAGAGGGTCCCGCCGCGTCACCCTCTCCCACGAGACGGCCGTAAGGGGCCGAACCCCAACCCGGCCGGGCCCATCTTCCTAAATAGATACTCCCGGGTTCCCTCCCCGCCACGGACGCGCTGACCCATGACGGTTCGCACCCGCTTCGCCCCCAGCCCGACCGGCTACCTGCACATCGGCGGGGTCCGCACCGCCCTCTTCAACTGGCTGTACGCCCGGAAACACGGCGGGCAGTTCATCCTCCGGATCGACGACACCGACCAGCAGCGGAACGTGGCGGAGGCCCTCCAGCCGATCCTCGACGGGTTCCGCTGGCTCGGGCTCGACTGGGACGAGGGGGCCGCGGTCGGCGGGCCGTGTGGGCCGTACTACCAGTCGCACAAGCTCGACCGCTACCAGGAGGCCGTTCGCCAGCTGCTCGACAAGGGGCTGGCGTACTGGGATTACGCGCGGCCGGAGGAGACGAAGGCCGAGATGGAGGCCGCCGAGAAGGAGAAGCGGCCGAAGATTTACAGCCGGCGGTGGATGGCCGTGACGGAGGCGGACCGCAAACGGTTCGAGGCGGAAGGCCGGCAGGCAGCGGTGAAGCTCAAGATGCCTCGTGAGGGGGTTTGCCGATTCCACGACCACGTCCGCGGGGATGTGGAAGTGGCCTGGGCCGGCGAGCAGGACACCGTGATCCAGCGGTCCGACGGGACGGTAATGTACAACCTGGCGAACGTGGTCGACGACTTCGACATGAAGATCACCCACGTGATCCGGGCCGAGGAGCACCTGTCGAACACCCCGCGGCAGATCTTCATGCTGGAGGGGCTCGGCTACCCGCGGCCGGAGTACGCCCACGTCCCGGCCGTCTCCGAACCGGGAAGCAAGAACAAGCTGAGCAAGCGGAAGATCGCCCAGTACCTGAAAAACCCCGACTTCAAGAAGATGTACGACCACGCGAAGGCACTCGCGGACCGGGTCGGGCTGACGACCACACCGGACTCGTTCAACCCGGTGCTGATCGACTTCTACAAGCAGGTCGGCTACCTGCCCGACGCGGTGATGAATTACCTCGTGTTGCTCGGCTGGTCGCTCGACGACAAGACGGAGGACTTCACCCGGCAACAAATGATCGACCTGTTCTCGCTGGATCGGGTGGTGAAGGCCTCCGCGAGCCTGGACGTGAAAAAGCTGTTCGCGTTCCAGGAACGGTACATGCAAGCGGTGCCGGTCGCCGAGAAGGCCGAGCGGGCGCTGCCTTACCTCGTCCGGGCCGGGCTTGTGCCCGACCCCGCCCCGGCCGAAGTCCGCGCGACGGTGGGACAGATCGTCGAGGCCGCCGGCCCGCGGCTGAAGGTATTCGGCGACATCCTCGACTACGACGACTTCTTCCTGCCGGACGACCAGCTCCCCTACGACGAGAAGGCGCTCGACAAGCACCTCCGCAAGGACCCGGGGGCCGGGTGGATCGGCGACCTGCGGGCGATCGTGGCGTCCGCGGAGCCGTTCGACGCGCCGACCCTGAAGCAGCGGATCGAGGAGTTCATCCAGGCCCGCGGGGCGAAGCCGATCCCGGTCACCCAGACGCTCCGGGTCGCGGTGACCGGCAAGGAGGTCGGGTTCGGGGTGTACGAGACGCTCGCGATCCTCGGCCGCGACCGCTGCCTGGCCCGGATCGACCGGGCGCTGGGGCTACTGGTAAAATGACGCGAAAACGGACGTCGGAGCTACCCATGTCGGCGATCACGAAGAAGAAACTGACCGAAGCCGAGTACCTCGCCATCGAGCGCGCGGCGGAGTTCAAGAGCGAGTTCTACAACGGCGAAATGTTCCCCATGCAGGGACCGCGCGAGCTGGTCGGGATGGCCGGTGCTCGGTTCAACCACAACCGGGTGAAGGAAAATCTGACCGGAGAATTGTTTGCCCAGCTCAGAGGGAGTCCGTGCCAGACGCTCTCCAGCGACATGCGCGTGAAAATATCCTCAACCGGACTCCAGACCTATCCGGATGTCCTCGTCGTTTGCGGCACCCCGAGTTCGAAGACGACACGCACGACTGTTTGCTCAACCCGGTGGTCGTCATCGAAGTATTGTCCGATTCGATCGAGAAGTACGACTGTGGGATGAAGTTCGGTCATTACCGGCATCTGCCCTCGCTCCAGGAGTACGTGCTTGTCGCCCAGGACCGGCCGGACGTCGAGCGGTTCGTCCGCCAGCCGGACGGGAGCTGGCTACTGACCGTGTTCGATGACCCGACGGGTCAGTTCTCGTTCACCACGATCCCGGCGACGATTCCGCTCGCCGACGTTTACCGTGGGGTTGAACTGCCGTCCGATCCGCCCCGCGTGCCGTAGCTCGATAGATTGAAATGAATCTTTGAAGCCCGGACACCGGTTCATCCGCCCGGCGAGAACCTGGTGTCCGACCAACCAACCCCTCTCAGCCTCCGACCGTCGAAAACCGAGACCGCAATGGCCAAGACCACCGACTCCTCGTCCGACGCCAAGGGCGACAAGCCCGACGCCCCGTCCCTGAACTTCGTCCAGGAGATCGTCGAGGAGCACAACCGGACCGGGCGGTTCGGCGAGCGGGTCCACACCCGGTTCCCGCCCGAACCGAACGGCTACCTGCACATCGGCCACGCCAAGTCGATCTGCCTGAACTACGGACTCGCCAAGAAATACGGCGGGAAGTTCAACCTCCGGTACGACGACACCAACCCGACCACCGAGGAGCAAGAGTACGTCGACTCGATCCGCGAGGACGTCCACTGGCTCGGGGCCGACTGGGAAGGCCGCGAGTTCTACGCCTCCGACTACTTCCCCAAGCTCTACGACTGGGCCGAGCAGCTCATCCGCGAGGGGAAGGCGTACGTCTGCGACCTGTCCGGCGACGAGATCGCCAAGTACCGCGGGGACATCAAGGGCGGGAAGGAGAGCCCGTACCGGAACCGGTCGGTCGAGGAGAACCTCGACCTGTTCCGGCGGATGAAGGGCGGCGAGTTCCCGGAAGGGGCGCGGACCCTCCGGGCCAAGATCGACATGAGCTCGCCGAACTTCCACCTCCGCGACCCGATCATGTACCGGATCATGCACGCCAGGCACCACCGGACCGGCGACAGGTGGTGCATCTACCCGATGTACGACTGGGCCCACGGCGAATCCGACTCGATCGAGGGGATCACGCATTCCATCTGTACACTCGAGTTCGAGATCCACCGCCCGCTGTACGACTGGTACATCCAGTCCCTGGGGATCTACCACCCGCAGCAGATCGAGTTCGCCCGGCTGAACCTCACGTACACGGTGCTCAGCAAGCGCCGGCTCATCCAGCTCGTGCAGGAGGGCCACGTCAAGGGCTGGGACGACCCCCGGATGCCCACGATCAGCGGCGTCCGGCGCCGCGGCTACACGCCCCAGGCGATCCGCAAGTTCTGCGAACGCATCGGCGTGTCGAAGTTCAACGGGGTGATCGACGTCTCCTGGCTCGAAGACGCGCTGCGGGAAGACCTGAACCGGTCGGCCCCCCGGGTGATGGGCGTCCTCCGCCCGCTCAAGGTGGTGATCGAGAACTTCCCGGAAGGGCAGACCGAGGAGCTGGAAGCGGTCAACAACCCGGAAGACCCGAGCGCCGGGACGCGGAAGGTGCCGTTCTCGAAGGTGCTCTACATCGAGCAGGACGACTTCCGCGAGAACCCGCCGAAGGACTTCTTCCGGCTCGGCCCGGGCCGGGAGGTCCGGTTCCGGTGGGCGTACTTCGTGAAGTGCGTGGGCGTGGTGAAGGACGAGAACACGGGAGAGGTGATCGAGCTCCGCTGCACCTACGACCCCGCGACCCGCGGCGGCGACGCCCCGGACGGCCGGAAGGTGAAGGGGACGATCCACTGGGTCTCGGCCGACCAAGCCGTCGACGCCGAGGTCCGGCTGTACGACCACCTATTCCTGAAGCCCGACCCGGACGACGTGCCGGAGGGGAACGACTACCGGGCGAACCTGAACCCGAAGTCACTGGAGGTCCTGACCGGGTGCAAACTGGAGCCAAGCCTGGCGGCCGCGCAGGTCGGCGACCGGGTCCAGTTCGAACGGCTCGGGTACTTCTGCGTGGACAAGGACTCGGCCCCGGGGAAGCTGGTCTTCAACCGGGCGGTGACGCTACGGGACACGTGGGCCAAGATCGAGAAGAAGGGCAAGTAAGACATCGGATCTCCCCACAAAGGCACGAAGGTCACACAAAGAGCACGAAGAAGCGGTAAAGAAATGTTCTTTCTTCTTCGTGCTCTTTGTGTGACCTTCGTGCCTTTGTGGGGAGCTTCTTCAGAGGACCCGCTCATGGACAAGATTACCGTCGCCGAGGCCCGCCGGGTGGAGGCCGTCGGCCGACAGGTCCGGCTCCGGGGCTGGGTCCGGACCCGCCGGGACTCCAAGGGCGGGTTCAGCTTCATCGAGCTGAACGACGGGTCCTGCCAGGGGAACGTCCAGGTGGTCGCCCCGGGGGAGCTGGGGAACTACGAGACGGAGGTCAAGCACCTCCACACCGGGGCGAGCGTCGTCATCGACGGCGAGGTGAAGGCGTCCCCGGCGAAGGGGCAGGCGACCGAAGTCCTCGCCAGCCGGGTCGAGCGGGTCGGCGACGCCGACGCCGAGTCGTACCCGCTCCAGAAGAAAGGGCACACGTTCGAGTTCCTCCGGACGATCGCCCACCTCCGGCCGCGGACCAACACGTTCGGCGCGATCGCCCGTCTGCGCAACCAGGTGTCGAAGTCGATCCACGACTTCTTCCAGGAGCAGGGTTTCCTGTACGTTCACACGCCGATCGTCACCGCCAGCGACTGCGAGGGGGGCGGGGCCCTGTTCCGCGTGACGACGATCGACCCGGACAGTCCGCCGAAGGTCGACGGGAAGGTCGACTATACGAAAGACTTCTTCCACAAACCGGCGTACCTGACCGTGTCCGGGCAGCTGCAGGTCGAGGCGTTCGCCTGTTCGATGGGCAAGGTGTACACGTTCGGCCCGACCTTCCGGGCCGAGAACTCGAACACCCCGCGGCACCTCGCCGAGTTCTGGATGGTCGAGCCGGAGATGGCCTTCTTCGACCTGACGGACGACATGGACCTGGCCGAGGCGTTCCTGAAGCGGATCATCCGGGACGCCCTCACCCACTGCGCCGAGGACATGAAGTTCTTCGCCGAGCGGGTCGACAAGGAGGTCTTCGCCCGGCTGGAGAACGTGCTCAACAACCCGTTCAGGCGGGTGCCGTACACCGAGGCGGTCGACATCCTGCTGAAGGCCGGCAAGACGTGGGAGTTCCCGGTCGCCTGGGGCAACGACCTCCAGAGCGAGCACGAGCGGTACCTGACCGAGCAGCACTTCAAGTGCCCGGTCATCCTGTACGACTACCCGCGGACGCTGAAGCCGTTCTACATGCGGGTGAACGACGACGGGAAGACGGTCCGGGCGATGGACGTGCTGGTCCCGGGGGTCGGCGAGATCATCGGCGGGAGCCAGCGGGAGGAACGCCTCGACATCCTGGAAGAGCGGATGCGGGAGCAGGGGCTGCACCCGGAGGGGTACGCCTGGTACCTCGACCTCCGCCGGTACGGGACGGTGCCGCACGCCGGGTTCGGGCTCGGCCTGGAGCGGACGATCCTGTTCCTGAGCGGGATGGCCAACATCCGGGACGTGATCCCGTTCCCGCGGACCCCCGGCAGCGCGGAGTTCTGATCGTGAGCGACCCGTACACCGCGATCCAGGTCGTGATGATGCCGAAGGACACGAACCCGCACGGGACGATCTTCGGCGGGGTCCTGCTGGCCAACATCGATATGGCCGGGGCGATCGGGGCCCAGCGGGAGGTCCAGCTCCGCGGCGGGAACCCGAAGGCGGTGTTCGTGACCGTCGCCTTGAACCGGGTCGAGTTCAAGAAACCGGTCCTCGTCGGCGACGTGGTCCGGTTCCAGACGTCCCTCGTCAGGCTCGGCCGGACGTCCGTCACCATCCACGTCGACGTGATCGCCGAGCGCGGGGCGGAGACGATCCACGTGACCGAGGCCGAGGGGGTGTTCGTCGGCGTCGACCTCTCCACCCCCGACCGCCGGCCGGTCGCGCTGTTCCCGGACCGGCCCGCCGACCCGGGGGCGTGAGTCCGGCGGGGGCGTGGGCGGCTATCGCACCGGACGTGCCGGCCCGTCTCGATATTCGACCCCGGCCCCGGATCTCCCACCCCGGCCTCGCCGGCCCGACTTGTTTCGCCCCGCCGCATCTCTATAGAGTCTGTTGAGTTCGGCCCACCGCTCGCCACGCCTCACCCCGAGGGCGATATGAGTTTTTCCTCCTTCCACCTCTACTTCGATGACCTGGAAATCGGTCAGGAGTGGACCTCCGGCGGGCGGACCATTACCGAAGCGGACATCATCAACTTCGCCGGCTTCAGCGGGGACTTCAACCCGATCCACATCGACCACGAGTTCGCCAAGGGGACCCCGTTCCGCCGGCCCATCGCCCACGGGTTCGGGGTGTTCTCCATCGCCAGCGGGCTCGGGGTGATGACCCCGCCGGTCCGGACCGTCGCCCTCCTGCGGGTGCGGGAGTGGCGGTTCCAGCTGCCGGTGTTCGCCGGCGACACCCTCCGGTGCCTCAGCCGGGTCGTCGAGAAGACCCTGCGCGGGCGGGGGAAGCGGGGCGAGGTGGTGTGGTACCGGGGCATCCTGAACCAGGACGGGAAGGTGGTTCAGGAGGGGGAGGTGGTCACCCTGATCGAGTGCCGCCCGCTCCCGAAGGCCGGCAGGAGCGACGTCGAGTCCCCGGCCGTCCCCGCCGCGGTCGCCCACCCGGGGCCGAACGGGACAGCCTGAACAATTCTTCCACTGCGGAATGAGGATTTCGGAATGCGGAATCGAAAGAGATGCCGACCGGGCTGTTGATTCCGCATTCTACATTCGAAAGGACTCACTCGTGGGTAAAGAATTCGACGTGTGCGGGCTGGGCAATTCGCTGGTCGACATCCTGTTCGAACTGACCGACGAGGAGTTCGCCCCGCTCGGGTTCGAGAAAGGGACGATGCGGCTGGTCGACCCGGTCGAGCAGACGGGCCTGCTGAAGCAGTTCCGGGACCACGAGCCGCGCCTGGTGAGCGGCGGGTCGGTCGCGAACTCGGTCATCGCGTGCTCCCAGCTCGGTGGCCGGGGGGCGTTCGTCGGGTGCGTCGGGGACGACCGGTACGGGCTGCACTACACCGAAGAGTTCGAGCAGCTCGACATCGAGTTCTGCACCCAGCCGCTCGTCGGCGAGACGACCGGGACGTGCGTCAGCATCATCACCCCGGACGCCGAGCGGACGATGCGGACCAGTCTCGCCGTGTCGAGCCACCTGGCCGCCCGGCACGTCCCGGCCGACCGGGTGGCGGCGAGCGAGTGGCTGTTCGTCGAGGGGTACGTGTTCGCCAACCCGCACACCGGCCAGCACGCGATCCGGGAGGCCCTGCGGGTCGCGAAGGCGGGCGGGGTGAGGGTCGCGCTGACGTGTTCCGAGGCGTTCGTCCCGCAGGCGTTCGGGGACGCCTTCTTCGGCGCCCTCGACGCGGCCGACCTCCTGTTCTGCAACGCGGGCGAGGCGATGGCGGTGGCGAAGACCGACTCGGCCGCGGACGCATTCGCGAAGCTCAAGGGCCTGGTCCCGGCGTGCGTGGTGACCGACGGGCCGAACGGGGCGTTCGTCCGGTTCGGGGGGGCCGAGGCCCACGTCCCGGCGTACCCGTGCGAGCCGAAGGACCTGACCGGGGCCGGGGACATGTTCGCCGGGGCGTTCCTGTACGGGGTCACCCACGGGGTCCCGCCGGCACGGGCCGCCAGGGCCGCGAACTTCCTGGCGATGAAGGTGATCACCCAGATCGGGGCCCGGCTGCACCACGGGGCGAAACAGTTCTGGCACGAAGCCCTCGCGACGGCGTGAAGAAAATGGCCGCAAAGAAGCACAAAAAGCACAAAGTAAAGCTAAGTTTATAATGCTTGTCTTGCTTTGTGCTTCTTTGCGGCCATTCTGTTTCCTGGTTCTCTGATGTCCCTCCTGGTAACGGGAACGATCTGCTTCGACACGATCGAGACGCCGCACGGCGTGGTCGATCGCGTCCTCGGCGGGTCGGGGGTGTTCGCGGCCTTCGCCGCGGGGTTCTTCACCCGACCCCGGTTGGTCGGGGTGGTCGGCGACGACTTCACCGCCGAGGCGCGGCAGACCCTGACCGGGCGCGGGGTCTGCCTGAAGGGCGTGCAGGTAAAGGCCGGGCGTCGGACGCAATTCTGGCGGGGCCGGTATCACCCGGGGCTGCACACCCGCGAACACGTCGCCGTCGACCTCGACATCCTCGACGACTATGACCCGGTCGTCCCGGACGAGTACCGGGACAGCACGCACGTCCTGCTCGCCCACATGCCGCCGCACCTTCAGACCCGGCTCCTCGGCCAGGTCCGCACCCCCCAGCTCGTTCTCGCCGACACGATCGACTACTGGATCACGACCCGCCGTGCCGAGCTGACCCGCCTCTTACCGCGTGTCGACGGCCTGATCGTGAACGACCAGGAGGCCCAGCTCCTGAGCGGTGAGCAGAACGTATTGCGGGCCGCACGGGTGATCCGCGGGATGGGACCGACGTTCGTGATCGTGAAGAAGGGCGAGCACGGGGTTGTCCTCCACGTCGGCGACGAGTTCATCGCCCTCCCGGCGTACCCGACGAGCGCGGTCGTGGACCCGACCGGGGCCGGGGACACGTTCGCCGGCGGGATCGTCGGCCGGCTCGACGCCGACCCCGCCGGGCCGGGTGCGAACCTCCGCCGGGCGATGGCGTACGGCACGGTCCTCGCCAGCTTCACGGTCGAGGGGTTCGGGCTCGATCAACTCGCCCGTACCACCCCGGCGGACGTGGACGACCGGCTGGCGCGGTACCGGGAGATGCTGGCCGTCTGACCGGGGCGAACCGCGCGGGTCGGCCGCCGCGCCCGCCCTGAGCCGGTTCCGAACGGCCGGTTGTTTGCGATTCTCGGGCGGGCGGTCCGGCCGATTCCACCCGTCTTCCTTACCGTAGACTCATATGGCCCGCATCCGCACGTTTATCGGTGTCGACATCGGGGACGAGACCCGCAAGAAGGCGGCCGCCCTCCAGCACCAGCTCGCCCGGTCCGGGGCCGGGGTGAAGTGGGTCGCGCCCGAGAGCATGCACGTCACGGTGCTGTTCCTCGGCGAGGTGGACGACCGCGACCTCCTGTCCGTGTGCCGGGCGGTGGAACGGGTGGCGGAGCGCGAACCCCCGTTCCCGTTGCGGGTGTCCGGAGTGGGGGCGTTCCCGACGGTCCGCCGGCCGAAGGTGTTGTGGGCGGGGATCACGGACGGGGCGGACCCGCTCCGGCGGCTGTATGGGCCGCTCGAGGAGAAGATGTACGACCTCGGCTGCTACCGCAAGGAGGAGCGGGGGTACACCCCGCACCTGACGCTCGGCCGGATCAAGAGCGAGGCGGACGGGCTCGCCCTCGCCCCGGAGCTGACGAAGCTCCTCGCCTGGGACGGCGGGCGGACGGTGGTGAACGAGGTCCTGGTGTACAGCAGCGAGCTCCGTCGGGACGGACCGGAGTACGCCGTCCTCGCGCGGGCGGAGCTGGGCGGGACAGAAGCGGGCGCGGGGACCTGAGTTTCCGGAGGAGCGGAACGAGCGGGAAGTTGACTTGCCGCGGCCCGCGGCGGCTGGAACAATCGGGTCACGCGCCCGTAGCTCAACTGGATAGAGCATCCGCCTTCTAAGCGGAAGCGTGTGGGTTCGATTCCCACCGGGCGTACTGGTCTTGGGGAGTCCCGGACAGTTTCAGAGAGTCCAAAAGCCGATACAGATAAAGAGTTACATTCCTGTAGTGCGACCACCAGCCGGGACAGTATCGTCCCAGGTCATCCCCCTGAATCCCTGCCAGACTCCACTTCGTGTGTATCCCGGGGTGTGTCCCCGGCCCTGCCCAGAGAGGCGATCAGACTGACCAGGAGCATCTCGGCGACTCTCTCCAGGTCCGCCCGGGTCATCCCGGCGAACGGCCCGGTAGGCACCGCGGCCCCTGGCAGGGGCAGTGCCGCGACGGCCTCGGCCTTCTCCTTCATGCTCGCGTGAGCGTACCGGCCGAGGGTGAGCACCGTGGTGCTGTGCCGGGCCAGCTCCTGGGTCACCTTCACCGGGGCCGACCGCGCGAGCAGGGTGGTGTAGGTGTGCCGCAGGCTGTGGAAGAGGGCTGACTCGTCGTCGACCAGGAGCGGGACCCCCGCCGCCGTCAGGTCGGCCTTGAGCATGTCCGCCGACCGCTCCGACCACGTCCCCGGCCACACCGGCTCGGCCTCCGGGCGCTCCGCCAGGTACGCCCGGAGGCGGGAAACCACGGCCGGTGGGAGCGGCTGCTCCGCCGGCTTCTTGTTCTTCGTGTGCCTGCCCTTCAGCCGGACGACCGGGATGTCGGCGTCGAGGTCGAAGTAGGCGGGGGTGAGCTTCGCCAGTTCGCCCGACCGGTAGCTGGTGGCGACCGCCACGAGGTACAGGACGGCCCGGTCGGGGCCCGCCAGGAACCGGAAGGCCTTCGTGCTCGCGTCGGTCGCGTCGATCAACGCGGCCAACTCCTCGGCCGAGAGCGCCCGCCGGTGCTGCTGGGTCTCCTGGGACGGCAGGTCCATGCCCGCGAGCGGGTCGAAGTCGAGCAGCCGGCGCTTCCGCCAGAGCCATCGCGTGAAGCTCCGGGCGTGCTTCCCGACGTAGGCGGCGGTCGCCGGGCCGACCGCGTCCTCCCCTTCGACCAGGGACCAGACGAATGACTCGACCCGGGCCGCGAGGTCCTTCGCGCGGAGGTCGGACAGGGTGATCAACTGACGCCCCGCCAGGACCTTGCGGACATCCCCGGTCACGGCCTTGGTGTGTTTTTCTTTTGCCTTTCGGGCGACGGTCCCTCCGAATTCCTCGACGAGTGGCCCGAGCGCCTGCCCGGCTTCGGAGAGGTCCGGCATCAGGGCAAGGCCCCGCTCGGCCCGCTGCATCATGTCGTCGAGCAGCTTCTGGGCGACCCGCTTGTCCGTGGCGAGCGGGACTCGCTTCTTGCCCATGCCGGGAATGCTGGCCCCGTACCACTTGGCCAACTTCTCCCGCACCTTCTTCGCCCCGGGCGTGCCCCTCGGAACACGTTTGCCTGCGACATCGACGTAGTAGGTCTTCTTCTGGCGGACGAGGTGGGCCATCGGCGTTTCTCCCGGGGTTCCGCATCATCATCGGCGACCGCACCTGCCGCCGTCCACCTGGAAGTGTTGACTGGCGGTATGCGTTCAGGGCCGAGGGTTACAGCCGTTCAGATACGAACTGGGTGCGGCAGCATTTGAGCTGAGCGAGCCACCACAGGGCCAGAGCCAACCCCTGAATAGCTCCCGCCAAATGCGGAAGTAGCTTTGTTTTCTTGGCCTTTTCGTTGTACACCCCCGACCGGACCTGGAAGGGCCCATGGGCCTCGAACCAGTCGAACGTCCGGTCGAGCAACTCGTCCATCGTCCGACACCGGTGGTTCCGGGTCACGGCCTCGTGCAGCCGCCACCACACCCGCTCGATCGGGTTCGTGTCCGGGGCGGACTTCGG
>JAQGHQ010000034.1 GCA_028288765.1 Gemmataceae bacterium
CGGTTGGGTCTGACGTTACCCGGCGTCCGGGGGGCGTGCGCCCCCCGCGTACCGACACCGCCTGGGTTGCGTCTGCCGTTACTCGGGGGGCACCCGCCCCCCGCTCGCCAAGATTTGGACAAAGCACCTCAGGGGGAGAGGGGAAAAAACCGAACACCCTTACCGCCTTCTTGAATCAGAGACCGACCGCGGCCGCTCGGCGAATCACCGCCGGCGGGATTTCTTCGCGGCTTTCCGCCGCAGTCGGAAGTCGTCGCCCCCGTGATAAGTAATGAGGACCGCCCCCGGCCCGGCGTACCGGTCGAACAGTTCGCCCGTCACCGCTTCTTCGTCCGGCCACGGGTAGGCGAACACCACGTCCATGTCGTCCGGGTCGAGCCCGAGCTCGTCGTAGGCGGCGTCGGCGTCGGTGGTGAACCAGGCGTACTCCCCGGTCCGACACACCCGGTCTTCCCCGCCGCGGGGGACGAAGCTCCCGCGGACGAATTCGGCCTCCAGGTCAAAATCGGCGGCGAGCTGACAGGCATGGTCCACGAGTTCCCCCGCGACCTCGATCCCGCAGGCGTCGAAGCCCACCATCGCGGCGAGACAGGTCACCACCCCGAACCCGCTCCCCCACTCGCAGAACCGGGGGCCGCGGGCGAGGGGCGAATCGGCGAGCGCCCGGAGCAGCCGGTACGCCCCGTCGAAGTCGCTCGGGACGAACGCCGGCACCCGGCTCCAGACCTGGAACGCCTCGATCCGCTCATCGGCCTGGCGGAGAAACCGGCGGACGTCGGGCGGGATTCCGGCCTCGCCCACCGGCGGGGGCAGATCGATCAGCGGCATGCGGACCTTCTGGACTGCGACGGCGAATTCACGCCGGTCATTGTACGGGACGGTTGCACCCGGCGGCCCGGTCGCGTACGCTCCGGACATCCCACCCCGGAGACACCTCATGCGATCCGCCGGTCTCGCCCTGCTCACCCTCGTCCTGACCACCTCTCCCGTACCCGCGGCCGACGCGGACGACCTCAAGAAGCTGCTCGAATACCCGGTCCTCACCCCACGTCAGACCGTGGCCGAGCTCCAGGAATTCCTCGACGCCCGCATTCCCCAGCTGCCGGAGGCGAAGTCCGCCGCCGAGTGGACGAAGGAAACCGCTCGCCTGCAGAAGGAGGTGCTGGAGAGGGTCGTGTTCCGCGGCGAGGCGGCGAACTGGCGGGATGCGAAACCGAGGATCGAGTACGCGGATACGATCCCGGGCGAGGGCTACACGGTCAAGAAACTCCGGTACGAGATCATTTCCGGGTTCTGGGTGCCGGCCCTGCTCTACCTGCCCGACAAGCTCGCCGGCAAGGCGCCGGTCATGCTGGCCGTGAACGGCCACGACCGGGTGGGGAAGGCGGTGAATTACAAGCAGGCGCGCTGCATCAACCTCGCCAAACGGGGCGTGATCGTGCTGAACGTGGAGTGGCTCGGGATGGGCCAGCTGAACGTCCCCGGCAACCACCACGGGGCGATGAACCAGCTCGACCTGTGCGGCACCAGCGGGCTGTCCCTGTTCTACCTGAACATGACCCGCGGGCTCGACCTGCTCCTGGCCCACCCGAACGCCGACCCGACCCGGGTGGCTGTGTCGGGGCTCTCCGGCGGCGGGTGGCAGACGATCTTCGTCAGCGGGCTCGACCCCCGCGTGACGCTCTCCAACCCCGTGGCCGGGTATTCGAGCTTCCGCACCCGGACCCGGTACTTCAAGGACCTGGGCGACTCGGAACAGACGCCCACCGACCTCGGCACGGTGGTCGATTACACCCACCTGACCGCGATGCGGGCCCCGCGGCCGACGCTGTTGACGTACAACGCGAAGGACAACTGCTGCTTCGAGGCCGGGTACGCCCTCCCGCCACTTCAGCGGGCCGCCGACCCGTTCTTCAAGCTGTTCGACGCCGGGAAGAACCTCCGCACCCACGTCAACCACGACCCCGGCGACCACAACTTCGGGCTGGACAACCGCGAGGCCCTCTACCGGATGATCGGCGACCACTTCTTCCCGGCCGACAAGTCCTACTCGGCGAAGGAAATCCCGTGCGACAAGGAGATGGGGACGCCGGACGCGCTGGCCGTCGAGCTGCCGAAGGATAACCTCACACTCAACGCGGTGGCCCTGAAGCTCGCCGCCGACCTGCCCCGCGGGGCCGCACTGCCGAAGGGCGACTTCGACACCTGGCAGAAGGCCCGCCGCACGGCCTTGAAGAAAGTCGTGCGGGTTCCCGAGTATCATCCGGCGGCCGGGGTCGTGGACAAGCTCGACGAGCGGGGCGAATACAAAGCCGAGTACCGGACGGTCAAGGCCGGGCCGTGGTCGGTCCCGGTGGTGCAGGTCACGCGGGGCGACGCGAAGCGGACGGCGGTCGTGGTGTGCGACGCCGGCCGGGCGGCGGCGGTCCCGGCGGTCGCGGACTTGACCCGGGCGGGTTACCGGGTGCTCGTGGCGGACCTGTATTCGCTCGGCGAGGCCCGCCCGCAGTCCCACGACTGGTTGTGGGGGCTGATGCTGGCGACGGTCGGGGAGCGGCCGCTCGGGGTGCAGGCGGCCCAGCTCGACGCGCTGACCCGGTGGGCCGCGGCGAAGACCCCCGAGCCCTTGAAGGTCGTCGCGGTCGGGCCGCGGGCGAGTACCGCGGCCCTGGTGTCGGCGGCCCTGAACCCCGGGGCGATCGGCGCCCTCGACCTGCACGATCCGCTCGGGAGCTTCAAGGAAATGATCGAGGGGAACAGGCCGGTCCAGACGGCCCCGGAGTTCTACTGCTTCGGCCTGCTGGAACAGTTCGACGTGGCCGATGTGGCCGCCCTGGTCGCCCCGCGGCCGGTACTGGTGAAGAAGCCTTCGGACCGCGCGAAGAAGGAGTTCGCCGGGCTCGCCGGGTGGTACAAGACGCTCGGGCAGGACTTCGACCCGTTGAGGTGAGTCCGCCCCACGAAGGTTTGCGAGCGGGAGGTCCGTTGGTTCGGGCTCCCGTTTCTCCCGGGACGTACTTAAGATAGCCCGACCGCCACCCCCTCGCTCCCCACGGGACGGGCGGCCATCCGTTTTCCGTCACCACCAGAAGGGATACGCTCGTGAGCGGACTGCTCGCCAAAAAGCCGTTACAGTCGGCCCTGGGGGAAGCCAAGGGGGACCACCTCCGGCGGGTCCTCGGGCCGTGGGCCCTGACCGCACTGGGGATCGGGGCAATCATCGGGTCCGGAATTTTCGTGACCACCGGGAAGGCGGCCAACCAGATCGCCGGCCCCGCCCTGATGATCTCCTACGTCCTGGCCGGGCTGACCTGCCTGTTCGCCGCCCTGTGCTACGCCGAGTTCGCCGCGATGACCCCGGTGGCGGGCAGCGCGTACACCTACGCGTACACGACCCTCGGCGAGATCTTCGCCTGGATCATCGGGTGGGACCTGATCCTCGAGTACGCGGTCGGGGCGTCGACGGTCGCGACCGGGTGGTCGGCTTACTTCTCCAACTTCCTGACCCTCTTCCCGCCGGACTGGGGGCTCACCGTCCCGGCCGCGCTGAACGAGTCGCCCCTCGCGTATAAGGACGGAAAGTTCGTCGCGACCGACGGGGTCATCAACCTGCCGGCCGTCCTGATCATCCTGGCCCTGACCGGGGTGCTGATGAAGGGGATCAAGGAGAGCGCGAACCTCAACGCGGTGATGGTGGCGATTAAGGTCGGGGCGGTGCTGTTCGTGATCCTGGTCGGGATGGTGTTCGTTAACCCGGCCAACTGGGACGACTTCGCGCCGTACGGGTGGACCGGGATCAACGTGTTCGGATACCAGGTCCTCGGCGAGCACCGGGGGGATCAGCCGATCGGGATGATCGCCGGGGCGGCCATCATCTTCTTCGCGTACATCGGGTTCGACGCGGTTTCGACCCAGGCGGAGGAGTCCAAGAACCCGCAGCGGGACATGCCCATCGGGATCATCGGGTCGCTGGTGATCTGCACGGTCCTGTACATCGCGGTGGTCATCGTCCTGACCGGGATGGTGCGGTACGACCAGCTCGACACCAAGGCGGCGGTGTCCGAGGCGTTCGCCCAGGTCGGGATGAAGTGGGCCAAGTCGCTGATCGGGGCCGCCGCCCTCGCCGGCCTGACCTCGGTCCTCCTGGTGATGCTCCTCGGGTCCGCCCGGGTGCTGATGGCGATGTCCCGCGACGGGCTGCTGCCGCCGTTCTTCTCGGCCATCCACCCGGGGTTCAAGACCCCGTGCAAGGGGACAGCGGTGGTCGGGCTGGGGGTCGCCCTGATGGCCGGGCTTTTGCCGCTCGACGCCCTGCTGGAGATGACGAACATCGGGACATTGTTCGCGTTCGCGGTCGTGTCCGGGGCGGTTCTGGTCATGCGGTATTCGAACCCGGACGCGCCCCGCCCGTTCCGGTGTCCGCTGGTCCCGATCGTCCCGGGTATGGGCGTGCTCGCGTGCTTGCTCCTGATGTTGTCCCTCCCGGCCCACAACTGGTACCGGCTGTTCGGGTGGATGGCGATCGGGTTGGTGGTGTACTTCGGGTACGGCCGCGGGCACAGCGTCCTCGGCCGGCGGAGCAGCCCGGCGGGTTGAGGCGTTTCTTCCTGGGGCGCGATGGGTGTATGACCATCCGCCGGTGGGCCGCGTCGCGCTCGGCCGGCGGCGGGTGGGCGCGGACCGGACCTGCTGGTTGTCATCAAGCGGATGAGGTTCCCGGCCGCCGTCGTCAGGCGCCCGTCTCGCCCGGGACCGGGTCGCCCCACCGCTCCAGCAGCCGGTGCCCGACCCCGAGCTGGTCGCACACCCGGCCGACGACGAAATCGACCATGTCCTGGACCCGCTGGGGGCGGGTGTAGAACGCCGGCATGGCCGGGAGGACCACCGCGCCCGCCTCGGCGACCGCGGCCATATTCCGCAGTTGGACCACCCCGAGCGGCGTCTCCCGTGGGACGAGGACGAGCTTCCGCCGCTCCTTGAGATGGACGTCGGCGGCCCGGTGGATCAGGTTCTCCGAGATCCCGTGGGCGACCGCCGCGAGCGTCCCCATGCTGCACGGACAGACCGCCATCCCGGCCGTGAGGAACGACCCGCTCGCGATCCCGGCCCGGAAGTCGCGGAAGTGGTGGTAGTGCAAGAGCCCCAGGTCGGCGCCCTTCGCGGCCGGCCCGAGCAGGGCGAGCGGGTCGAACGCGTCCGGTTCGAGCCGGACGGTCCGCCCGAGCTCCTGGGTCATCACCTCGACTGCGGCCGGGCTGACTGTGAGATGAACCGTCCGCCCGGCCCGGAGCAGCACCTCGATCAGCCGGACCCCGTACGGGGCTCCGCTCGCCCCGGTCATCGCCACCACCAGATCGTCGGCGGCCATCGGGATCGTTCTCCATCGGGCCACTGATCCCGCCCGGTGGGCGTGACGCGCCGCGGCCCGTGGCCCAGGCGGGCGGCCGGTTTTCGGCGCGGCCGACTATCGCCGGAGCGGCGTCTCGTTCAGAATAACCGGAAGCCGGGCGGGGAACTCACCGGCCACGCCGAAGGGTTTCTCATGCCGCGGTCCGTACTCCTGTTCGCCGTCGTGGTGCTCGTCGCCGGTCCGGCGCTCGCCCAGCCCGCGACACCCGGGCTGACGAAGTGGCCGTTCGACGAGATCACTCTGGCCAACGGGGCGGTGTTCCAGGGGCTGATCCTCGACGAGAACCCGGCCGAGGTCCGGTTCCAGACCGTCCGCCGCCCGCCCGGAAAGCCGACCTTTACCCTGACCACGAAGTTCGCCCGGCAGGACATCGCGGCGGTCAAGCGGCTCGCCGACGCCGACCGGGCTGTGCTGAAGGAGCGGCTGGCCGAGCTCGACCCGGACGGCTCGGGCGAGCGGAAGAGGATGGAATCGCTGGAACTGACCCCGGCCGTATGGCTCGGGAAGCCCGCCGCGGGTAAGCGGTACGATTCCGACTACTTCGCGCTCGTTTCCGACGCCCCGGAGGAAGTGACCCGCCGCGCGGCGGTCCGCCTCGAACAGATCTACACCGCGTTCGCCCGGTTCCTCCCGCCGACCGTCGCCGACGCCCGGCCGACGGTGATCATGCTCGCCCCGGACGTGGAGGTGTACAAGCTCCTCCTCGCCCCGCTCGGGCAAACGGGCCTGCTCAACGAGGCGGTGTACGACCCCCGGTCGAACCTCATTGTATGTGGGAACGAACTCCGCCGCCTGGGCGACGAACTCCAGATCGCCAAGGTCCACCACTCGCAGCAGGTCGTCGCCCTCGATCGGTACGAGGAGGGGGTGCGGAGGCTGTACCGGAAACCGGAACTCGACCGCCACCTGGAGCCGATCGCCCGGGAGCGGCGGCGGGTGTGGGCGGCGGACCGGGCGAACGGGACGAAGTTCGACGCCGCCACCGCCCGGCTGTTCGCGGTCCTGTACCACGAGTCGTTCCACGCCTACGCGGCCGGGTTCGTCTACCCGCCGCTCACCCCGGAGCAGGTCCGTGCGGGGAAGGGGACCGGCGAGCTGCCGCGGTGGTTGAACGAAGGGCTGGCCCAGGTGTTCGAGACGGCGGTGGTGGAGGCCGGGGAGCTCCGGGCCGAGCACGCCGACCGGGCCCGGCTCGACCAGGTCAAGGACCGGCTCCGGCAAAAGAACGGGGGCGGGCTGGTCCCGCTGTCGGACCTGCTCACCTCCGGGCGAGAGACGTTCCTGGCCCACCACGCGAACGAGAAGGCGGTCGCCGACCGGGCGTACCTGACGTGCTGGGCGCTCGCCCACGACCTGACGTTCGACCGGCGGCTGATCGGGACGGCGAAGTTCAAGCGGTACCTGACCGCCGTGAACACCGGGGCCGACCCGCGGGCCGCGTTCGAGGACCTCGTCGGCCAGCCCCTCGCCGCGTTCGAGAAGGACTGGCACACCTACCTGACGAAGCTCCAGCCGAACGGGACGGTCCCGAAGTAGGGGTTGGTGGGTGGTGGTTCGCCTGCCGGCCCTGCCGGTCAAAACAGCCGGGGCTGCCGGGTCGGGTTGATGAGATCGGTCATCAGCTTTCGCTGCGGCGAGCTGACCGGGAAGTCGCCGAGCGCGGGGGGCGCGACCCACCGGCCCTCGGCGTAGAACGTGGACGCGAACTCACCACCGACGAGAGTCGCGTCCACGCACACCAGTGTGATCGCGTACCGCGTTACCCCGTGCCGGATCGTCGCCAGCTCCGCGTCCACCGCGACGTCCAGCCCGGTCAGTTCCTTCGCGACCCGCACGGCTGCGGCCGAGACGTCTTCGCCACCGCCCCGGGCCGCGTGCGGGACTTCCCACATGTTCTGCCACCGGGCGGCATTTCCCGGGCGGCGGCAGAGCAGGACGTTGCCCTCGGCGCGGATCACCACCCCGACCTCGCCCACCTCGGTGATCGCCTTCGGCTTCTTCTTCGGGGGAATCTGCTCCTGCACCCCGGCGCGGTTCGCCACGCAGTTCGCCGCCAGTGGGCATTCGGTACACTTCGGGGAACTCGGCGCGCATACCAGCGCGCCGAGTTCCATCAACGCCTGGTTGAAGTCGCCGACACGGGTGGCGGGCAGCACCGCTGCCGCCGCTCCCCACACCCACTCCTTTCCGACCCCCTCGCGGGGGTCGCCTTGGTAGCCGAACAGCCGGGCCAGCACCCGCAGACTGTTCGCCTCGACGATCGGCAGCTTTCGGTCGAAGGCCTGCGACAAGACCGCCCCGAGGATGTACCGCCCGACCCCCGGAAGCCCGGCCCACACGCCGGCGTCGTCCGGCAGCGCGCCGGCGTGGTCCGCGACAAGCGTCTTCGCGGCCGCATGCAGGTGCCGCGCCCGACGGTAATACCCGAGCCCCTCCCACAACCTCAGCACCTGCTGTTCGTCCGCCGCGGCGAGCGCCGCCACGGTCGGGAAGGCGGTCACGAACCGGGTGAAGTACGGGACCACGGCGGCGACCGTGGTCTGCTGGAGCATAACCTCGCTCACCCAGATCCGGTACGGGTCGCGGTCGGCCCGCCACGGCAGATCCCGGCGCTCGCGGTCGAACCAGTTCAGGAGCCTCGTGCGTAGGCCGGCGAGGGTGCGGCCGGTCCAGCCCTCGGGGAGTGAAAAGTTCAAAGTGAAGAGTGAAAAGTGGGGAAAAGAAAAACCACCTACGCGGGGTAGGTGGTCGGGGGCGGCGGCCGGCGTGGTCCAGACTATCGCGGCCGCCGCATCATCTTCCGGAGGATCTCGCTGGCCGCGTTCGACGTGTCCTCGCGGGTCGGGACGGCCTTCTTGGCCGCGGCGGCCTTCTCCTCCGCCTTGGCCTTCTCGGCCGCCGCCGCCGCCAGGTCGGGGAGTAGCACGTCCACCACGGTGCTCCCGCCGGGCACCTCGCCGTCGTCGATCCCGAGGAGCATTGCCGCGAGCCGGTCGTTATCGGCCTCGTCCATCGCCGCGGCCGCCGAACCAGGTTCGGCGGCTTCCGCCGCGCCCGCCGGTGTCGGACTTTCCTTCGACTCGGCCTTCGGCGCCGGCAGCTCTTTCATCCCCGGCTTGAGGGCCGGCGTCTCTTTCGACCCGGGAGTTGGTTTCGACGGGGCTTGCGGCATCGGGGTGGCGTCCCTCGTGCTGCCTTTAGGCCCGGCGGCCCCGGCGGTCGCGGCCCGGACCGCGGCGACGGCGGCGGCCGTCTCCGGGTTCATCTCCGGCAGCGGGGTGCCGTCTTCCTTCGCGGGGGTCGGCTCGATCCGGACCGTGAAGTCGAGTGGGCCGATTTTCAGCGAGTCGTTGTTCTTGAGGGTCCGTTCCTCGTCCCGCACGATCACGTCGTTCAGAAGGCTTCCGTTCGTGCTCCCGTAGTCCTTCAGGTATACCGCCCCGTCCCGGATGATCACCGCGCAGTGCTGCTTGCTGACGGCCTGGCTGGCCGGCCGCAGCTGGCACTGCGGGTCGCGGCCGATCAGGAATTGGGTTCCCACGATCGAGACGACCTTTCCCTGATGCACCCCCGATGCGACGACCAAACTCACCTTCATGGATGGGTCCGCCTGTCGTTGGGTCACCCGCCTAGCGGGCTGGCGGCGGGGTTCGACAGTCCCGTCCGCGCACCTGATTCGTGATTCGAACGGTTTTGGCCCGGAAGTCGAACTCGTACCACGGCCGAAACGTACCAACTTGTCGCCGGGCTGTTGCCGGGCGTACGATTCACCCTAACCGCCGTCACGTCGGCCACGGGCGAGTCTCCGCGGGCAACTTTACCTAATCATAATAGCCACAAGGCTACGACCGATGCAACATCTTGCTCGCGCGAAACTCTCGTTTCCCACCAGTCTATCATCCCGGTGGAGCTCCGGGCGGGGGACTGTCGCCGGGACAGTTCTTCTGGCCACTCTTTCGGCCGGCCTTGCCGGGTGCGGAGGGACGACCGAGGGGAATCACCAGCAGGGACAGACCGACCGGCCGCGAGCCGGCACCACGCTGACCGTAAGCTGCCCGGATGCCCGTCTTTCCGCCATCTTGTTCCCGATGGCCAAAGTGTGGGCCGCCCGGACCGGGGCGAAGGTCGAGGTCACCACGGACCGGATGGCCCCGGGCGATGCGGTCGATGTGGGCGTCGTCGAGTTCGCCGACCTTGGGACCTGGGCGGACCGGGACGAGTTACTCCCGGTCCCGGCCGCCTTGAGAGACCCGGGGCACCCGTACCAGTGGTCGGCGGTGCTGGGCGTGTACCGCGTGGAGCCGTTCGCCGGGTGGGGCGGCCAGCTCCTCGGTCTCCCACTTACCGGGACCGGGCACGTCATCGTATATCGGACCGATCGGTTCGAGGACCCGCAGGCGAAACAGGCATTTCAGACGCGGTTCGGCCGTCCGCTTGCCGCCCCGACTACCTGGGAAGAGTTTGCGGACGTCGCAACGTTCTTCGCCGGGCGGGACAAGCGCCCGAGCCTGCCCCGGGTGCCGACGGACGCCGGGCCGCTCGCGGACGTGTTCTTCCGGGTCGCGGCGTGTTATGACCGGCCGGCGCTGAGCGACGCCGCCCCGGGTCGGGGGGGCGACGGGCCGGGCCGGCCGGAGTCGCTGGCCTTCCACTTCCGGCTGGACGACCCCCGCCCCCGGCTCGACACCCCCGCGTTCCGCGCGGCCGCCGCCTGGCTCGCCCGGGTCAGCGAGCCGGCCGGGCGACCGGCGGCCGGACCGGCCGATCCGGCCGCGGCTCTGGCCGAGGACCGGGCGGTCCTCGCCGTCCTGTCGCTGGAAGACGTGGCTCGTCTGAAGCGCGGCGGAAAGGTCGCCGCCCGGTTCGGGATTGCCCCGCTGCCCGGGACGCGGTCGGTCGTGGACCCGGCGACCGGGGCCCTGATACCGACTGGCGCGAACTACATCCCGCACTTCGCCGGCGGGTGGATTGGGGTGGTGCGGAAGGGGTGCAAGAAGCCGGACGCGTCGTTCGACCTGCTGGCCGAACTCGGCGGCCCGCCCCGCAGCATGGAGGTGATCGCTGCCGGGGGGTATGGGCCGTTCCGGGACGCGCATCTGGAGCCCGGGCAGGTGTTGGTGTGGCTCGGGTACGGGCTCGACGCGGAGCGGACGAAGACACTCCAGGACGCCCTGCGGCACTACGTTGGAAAGACGGTAAGGAACCCGACCTACGGGCTCCGCGGGCCGGACCACGCCGCCCTGACGGCGGCGCTGGGGGAGGAGTTGAGGAAGGTCGCGGCGGGTGAGGTCAAGCCGGAAGAGGGTGTGAAGCGGGCCGCGGCGGCGTGGGAAAAGGCGTCGGCCGGTATCCCGGCCGAGAAGCTCAAGGAGTGGCGTCGCCGCGCGGCCGGGCTGAACTGAGCCGGGGCCGGGCGGGTTCGGAATGGCATGGGCCTGGCCGGTGGCCCGTGAGCCGGCCAGGCCCGCGCCGGCGGTCAGCTGCCGGTGGTCGGCGGCTTGATCGCGGACCCGACGTAGCTGAACGTCGAGTTCGTGTTCGACCCCAGGGCCGTGATGGCGGCGATGCAAACGACGACGATCAGGGCCAGCATGACCGCGTACTCGACGGCGGTCGGCCCGTCTTCCTTTTTCAGGAAGTTCACAACCCAGTCAGCGGTCCGGCGAGACAGGTTCTTCATGATGTACCCTCGGCGTTGGACAGGAAGGTTGGGCAAACTGAACGCCCAGCGCAAAGTAGGGCGATTTCTCCTGCGGAGCAAGAATTTGCCGGGCCCGCAACCTGCAATGATGGGGTGATCGGGTCGTGTTGGCGGACGTATGGCGGCTGTGCCGAATCAGACGGTTGAATAGACAGGGCGACTGACCGGCACAGTTGCGGCAACCCGTGCGACCGCTCAGACCGACAGACCGGCCCGGATCGTCGTGTCAGTCGTCCAGGATGCGCGGGCGGGTCGCCCCGAGGAAATTGACCATCAGTCAATCGTGTTGCCGGCGAAGTACCACCCGGCCGGGGTGCCGTCGCGGTCAAAGAACGGGAAGCAAACGCTTTCGCCGCGGTGGAGGTCGGCGTTGATTGGGGAGAGAGCTTGCCGCACCGCGGGCGAGTCCAGACGGTCCGACCCGCGATATTGGCGACGTCTGCTGGTGACAGGCGTTGGGCGATGTAAAAGTATGTTGTGTTCGAAACCCGGTCCACGACCAGCCGGGTCACGTCGAGGACGTTTCCGACCCCTCTCCGGTGTAGTTGTTTTGTCGAGATCCTCGGTCCGGCCTCGGTCTTCAACCCGAAGGGGTGGGACAGGATAGCCCCGGGCAACGCCCCAGGCGGCCGGGCGGGCCGGAAGAGGAAGGTCGATGGCCCGGGAACCCAGGGCGGTGCCCGGGGCTATGTTGTCCCAGCCTTTCAGGCTGAAATCCCAGATCCGCCGATCGCTCGAGGATTTCGCCAAAGCACGGTGTAGTGGGAGATTTGGCGCAAGAGGGCGATCTGCCGCTACGGGCCGCCCGTGCTACCGGATCTCGGCCGGCATCTCCCCGCTGTAGCTCGCCCACAGCGCGTCGACCGGGTGGGCGCACCAGATCGTCGGGTCAACCTTCTTCAAATGCCGGGTGATCTGCATCAGACACCCGACGTTCCCGATGAACACCGCCCGGGCGCCGGTCGACGTGATGTTCGCCGTCTTTCGGTCCCCGAGCCGTTCGGCCATTTCCGGCTGGGTCAGGTTGTAGCTCCCGGCCGCCCCACAGCACAGCTCGCTCTCCGGCAGCGGGACCAGCTCCAGCCCCGGGATCATTTCCAACAGCTGCCGCGGCTGCTTGTAAATCTGCTGGGCGTGCCGGAGGTGGCAGGCGTCGTGGTAGGTCGCCCGGATCGGGACCGGGTGAGTCGGTTTGACCGGCCCGAGCTCCATCAGGAACTCGCTGACGTCCCGCACCTTGCTCTGCAGCCGGGCGGCGGCCTCGGCCTGCGGGGTGTCGTGCATCATGTGCGCGTAATCTTTGAGCTGTGCCCCGCACCCGGCGGCGTTAGTGATGACCGCGTCGAGCTTGGCGAAGTCGGGCAGCTGGTCGGCCCCGAACGCGGTGCAGTTCTTGGCCGCGAACGCCCGCGCCTCCGGCTCCGCCGCGGCGTGGTAGTGCAGCGCCCCGCAGCATACCTGGGTGCGGGGGATCCATACCTCGCACCCGTTCTTCTGGAGTACGCGGGCGGTGTTGAGGTTGGTCTCGGGGTACAGGGCGTCGGCGACGCACCCGAGGAACAAAGCCACCCGGGCCCGCGGCTTGCCCTCGGGTTCGAGCACCTCGGGGAGCTGGCCGTAGTGGGGCTTGAGGTCCGGGAGCATGTCCTTCATCGACCGGAAGGACTTTGGGATGAGCTGATCGGCCCCGGTCTTGCGGAGGAGCCAGTCGGCCCCGGTCCACTGCATCAGCCGGGCGGGGGCGAGGGACAGGCGGTTCGCCCACCGGTACGGGAAGACCTTGAACAGCAGGAACCGCTGGATGGCGTTGAGGGTCTGCGTCTGCCGGCCGGGCTCGATCTCGGCCATGTGTTCGCGGAACGGTTCGATCAGCCGGCCGTACTGCACCCCGGACGGGCAGGCGGTCTCGCACGCCCGGCAATTCAGGCACAGGTCGAGGTGCTGTTTCACCGAGTCGTCGAGCGGGAGGACGCCGTCGATCACCTGTCGCATGAGGTAGATCCGGCCACGGGGCGAGTCGGCCTCATTCCCGGTCTCAACGTAGGTCGGGCAGCTGGCGGTGCAGAGCCCGCAGTGGACGCAGTCGAGGAGGAGCTCGTAGTCGATCTTCGGGCCGTGCGACCCGTGCCCACAGGTGTGTGGCGGGGCCGGGACGGGGCCGCCGGTCGCGGTCGGGGCGGGGACTCCCGCCGACAGCACCGGGAGCGACGTCTTCTGGGCTTCGGAGTCGGTGAGGCCGGGGGTGGTGGAAGCCATATTGGTGAGCGGCAACCGGGTGCCGATGGGATCGGGGTCGGGGTCGGTCCCGCGGATTCGGGCGTTGCCCCGGGCTCAGAGCTCGCAGCCCTTTGGACTGCAAACCAACCTTCAGCCCGAAGGGCTGGGACAGCATAGCCCAGGGCAACGCCCTGGGCGACCTACACGGTGCTCGATGCCGTCCTCACACGTCCCCGAACAGCCGGCCGGGGTTGAACACGTCTTTCGGGTCGAGGGTCCGCTTGACGTGCCGCATGAGCTCGCGATCGCCACCCGGGCGGCCCCACACGGGGAGAGATTTCTTCCACGCGGTCGGGCACCGGCGGACGGTCACGTTCCCGCCGCCCTCGGCCGCGATTGCTGATAACATGTTCAGCATGGCAGCGGCATCCCCCGCGGTCAAGTCGGCCACGACGTGCCCGGACACGATCCCGTTCAGGGCCTCCCCGCTGATGTGGAGGTCGGGATGCGATGCCCTTGCCGCGACGCAGAATGCCGCCGTCAGACTCGGCCGTACGTTCGCTTTGAACCCGAACCGCGATTCGTGCCCGCCCGTCAACTGGCCGGCGGCCGCGTCCGTGACCGTCTGAATAAGTGTCGTCGGGTTCGTGTCGCGGAGATGGTCGACGTCCGTGACCGATGCCCCCTTGAGCTCGCCGAAGAGCGTGGCGACTTGCCAGTCCACCGTCAGCTTTTTTTCCTCGAATAGCACGTCGAGCCACCACGGCCCCCGGCCGCGGGACTTTGCGTTCGTGGTCAAGTGGACTGCCTGCGGACGCGACCTCGATCCGTGCAGCAGGTCGAGAACTGCGGCCAGCGACTCGGCCTCACACCCGAGACCGACGACCGCCGCCGCTTCCGGCCTCGGCTTCACCTTGAGGGTGAGTTGGGTGATGACCCCGAGCGTGCCGACCGCCCCGACCTGGAGCTTCATCAGGTCGTACCCGGCGACGTTCTTGACCACCCGCCCGCCGGCCTTCACCTCCTGCCCCTCGTCCGTCACGAAGCTGATTCCGATGACGTAGTCCCGCAGAGTCCCGTACCCGAGCCGCCGCGGGCCGCTCTGGTTAAGAGCCACCGCGCCGCCGATCGTCGCCCGCTCCGGGTCCGCCACGTCGACCGGCAACCACTGGCCTTCGGCCGCGAGGGCTTCCTGGAGCTTCGCGACCGTGAGCCCGGCCCGGACCGTGATCGTCATGTCCCGGGCGGGGTAATCAATGATCTGGTCGAGGGCCGTCGTATCGACCGCGAACCCGGGTTTGATCGGGGGCAATCCCACGTCCAGCGTCGTGCGCCCGCCGACCGGGTACAGACCCTGGCCGGCGCCGGCCGCCTCGATCACGAGCGCGCCCAGTTCGGCCACGGACACGGGCCGGCGGACGGGCAGGAGGCCGAACTCGTCGAGCGAGATGGGAGAAGAGTCCACGGCGGGCCGGATACCGGGTGGGTGCGGGATAACCGTGGTGTTGTATGGGAACGGGGCGAGATGCCCATCTCCGAAGACCCGCACCGGCCGCACTCGAATTCCGCCCCTGCCTGAATGTTGTTCTACGCTTCGGACTGACGTTCCCTGCCTTCCGGAACCCGAGGGATGCTCGCGACCCACCAACGTTCGGTATCCGTCATGAGGTACGGGCTCGCGGTCGTTCTGGCGGCCGGGCTCGTCGCCGCGTTCTGGTGGCAGGGCGAGCGGTTCATTGCCGCCAACGGGCCGACGTTCGACGAGGCCGCCCATCTCGCCGCCGGGTACTCGTACTGGACGACCGGCAGCTTCCGGATGAACCGGGAAGACCCGCCCCTGCTGAAACTGTGGTGGGCGCTCCCACTGGTCCTCGGCGAGCGGCCGCCGTTCCCGCACGACGTGGCCGCGGCGACGGGCCACGACCACTGGCATGTCGGGACGGTGCTCGTCTACGGGTCCGGCGTACCGCCCTCGGCTATGCTGACGCCCGCCCGGCGGATGAACCTGGCGGTCGGGTGCGGGGTGGTGCTGGTCGCGGGGTGGTGGGCCTTCCGGGCGTGGAAGAGTCCGCTTGCCGGGCTCGCGGCAAGTGCCTTCGCGGCGTTCGACCCGAACCTGCTCGCCCTGTCGTGCGTGCTCAGTACCGACGTCGGGCTCACGTTCTTCGCGCTCCTCACCTCCTACCTGCTCTGGGAGTACTCCGCTGCCGCATCCCGTCAGCTGCTGATCGCGGCCGGGGTGAGCTTGGGACTAATGGTCGGGTCGAAGCTCTCCGCGCTCGGGGTGGTCGCCGGGTTGGGGGTCGCGGGGGGACTGTTCGTCCTGCGGGGTGGGGTGCTCGCACTGCCGGGTGCGACCCCCCCCGGCGGGTGGACGACACGATCGCGACTTCGGGCCACACTGGACCTCGCGTTCCGGCTCGGAGTGATCGGGCTGGTGACGCTCGCCGCGACCTACGGATTCATTCACTTCGACGAGTGGGGCCGGGGGCTGAAATTCCAGCTCACCCGCGCCGGCCACGGCGACGGCCACTTCTACCTGTGCGGAGACCTGTCGCGAACCGGGTGGTATCACTACTTCCTCGTGGCGCTGGCGGTCAAGCTCCCGCTCGGGTTGCTCGCGGCGAGCCTGGTCCCAGGGGTTTCACTCCTGGCTCTTCTCGGACGCCCCGATGGGTCGACAAAACCCTCCCGCCTCCCGGTCTGGTTCGTCGTTCCGCCGCTGGTGTTCCTCGCCGCCGCCTCGTATTCGAGGGTCGATCTCGGTATCCGGGTGGTGCTACCGGCGGTCGCGTTCCTGTACGTTGTCGCGGCCGGACTCGCGGCCCCGGGGTGTGGCCGGGCCGTCAGGCTGATCCTGCTCGGCGGGTGCGTGGCATGGGCGGGCGTGTCAGGGTGGATCGCCGCCCCGCACCAGATCGCGTACTTCAACGAACTGAGCGGCGGTCCGGCCGGGGGGGTACGGGTCGTCGCAGATTCGAACGCGGACTGGGGACAGGATCTTCCGCAGTTGAAGGCGTACATGGACCGCGAAGGGATCGGGGCTGTGTACCTGTCGTACTTCGGCACCGACCGGCCCGAAGCCTACGGCATCCGGTTTCAGCCGTTGCCGGGGTACGGCCGGGTCGGGCCTCCGGGCGGTGAGCTGACCCCGGTTGACGCCCCGCGGCACGTCGTGGCGGTGAGTGCGAACAACCTCCTCGGCATCTACATCGCCGACCCGGACACGTTCGCGTGGCTCCGGACCCGCCCCCCGACCGCTATCCTCGGCGGAAGTATTTACCTGTTCGACCTGACCGCCGATCCGGACGCGATCCGCCGGCTCCGGGCCGTACCGGCGAACCCGGGGCGTTAGATCCGGGGCGGGTTTCGGCGTCCCGGGCGCGTGGACCGGATCGCGAGGGCGGCCGAATTAGCCCCCGCGCGAAAGCCCGCCCCTCACCGCCGCCCAGGGTCTGCCTACAACACCCTTCATGTCGCCTCGCCTCCGCACCCTGTTCGTCGTGCTCGTAGGACTGGCGGCGGGATATTTCGCCCTCGACCGCCTCGTGTCGCAACCCGAGTTTCACGTCCCCCGGGACTTCGTCGAATACTGGGCTGCCGGGGCCATCATCTTCCGCGGCGGGAACCCTTACGACCCCGCCGAACTCCTCGCCTGGCAACAGTCCGCCGACCCCGCCCAGGCCCAGGCGGTGATGATGTGGAACCCGCCGTGGGCGCTCGCGGTGTACATGCCGTTCGGGTGGCTGTCGGCCCGGTGGGCGGCTCTCGTTTGGCTCGGCCTCCAGCTGCTCGCGGTCCGGTCGGCCTGTGTCATGCTCTGGCGGGTATTCGACGGCCCGCCCCCGCTTTGGTGGGTCGCCCCCCTGGTCGGCCTGACCTTCGGCGGCACCCTGTGGACGATCATCTACGGTCAGAACACCGGCTTCCTGCTGCTCGGACTGGCCGGGTTCGCGTACCACCGGAAGGCCGGGCGGCCGGCCGTGGCCGGGGCGTTCGCCGCCCTGACCGGGTTGAAGCCACACCTGCTCGCGGCGTTCGGGGTCCTGCTCGTCCTCGACGGGGTCACCCGCCGGGGCCGGATTGCACTCGCCTGCGGGGCCGGCCTCGTGGCGGCGAGCCTCGGGCTCGCAATCCTGGCCAACCCCGGGGTCGTGGACGAGTACCGTGCGGCGGTCCGGGACCCGGGACCGGGGGCCGTATCCCTGTCCGATTGGGCCCTCCCGGTGGCGAGCTACCAGCTCCGCATGGCGCTGGCCCCCGATCGGTTCTGGGTCCAGTTTGTCCCATGCGGGCTAGCCTGTCTCGGGTACGCGGCGTACCGATTGTATCGCGGGTCTCGGTGGGACTGGACGGCCGAACTGCCCGCGGTGGTATGGGTCTCAGTCCTGACGACCCCGTACGGCGGGTGGATCTTCGACCTGACGGTTCTCCTCGTCCCGGTGATCCGGGCCGCGGTGTGGATCGTGAGCGGCCGCCGATGGGTGGCCGGGGCGGTTCTCGCGGCCGGGCTACTGGTCGTCACCACGATCCCGTTCGTCCGGGGCGGAGGACTCCACGACTACGGGTGGGTCGCCCCGGCCGTCCTGGCGCTGTACCTCGCGGCAGCCGCGGTGCGTGTCCGGGGCGGTCCCGGCCGGTGACCACCCGGCTCAGGACCCGGTTCCAACGATAAAAGGGCCGAGACGGCCCGTCCCCCAGGGAGGAGACGATCATGGCGGAGGGTGGCAACCCGCGACACCGGGTGGTGATCGTCGGGGGCGGGTTTGGTGGGCTGCTCACGGCCCTCGGGCTGAGGAAACCCCCCTGCGACGTCACCCTCATCGACCGCCGGAATTTCCACCTGTTTCAGCCGCTCCTGTATCAGGTCGCGACAGGCGCACTCTCCCCGGCCAACATCGCCGCCCCCCTCCGGTCGGTACTCAGGCGGCAGAAGAACACGCGGGTACTTCTCGGCGAGGTCGGTGGGTTCGACCTGACCGGGAAACTGGTCCTCCTGGCGGACGGCGACCAGATCCCGTTCGACACCCTGGTGCTCGCCGCCGGCTCGACTCACGCCTACTTCGGGCACGACGACTGGGCCGTGTTCGCCCCCGGGCTGAAGACGGTCGAGGACGCCACGGAGATCCGCCGGCGGGTGCTATCGGCGTTCGAGCGGGCCGAGCGGGAGCGCGACCCCGACGCCCGGCAGCGGCTGCTCACGTTCGTGGTGGTCGGCGGCGGGCCGACCGGGGTGGAGATGGCCGGGGCGATCAGCGAGCTGGCCCGCCAGACCCTCCGGTTCGACTTCCGGGCGTTCGACCCCGCGTGCTCCCGGATCGTGATCGTCGAGGGGCAGGGGCGGGTGCTCGGGACGTTCCACGAGAAACTCTCTCAGAAGGCCAAGGAGGCGCTCGAACGGATGGGGGTGGAGGTCCAGCTCGATTCCCACGTCACCGACGTCGGGCCGGACTACGTGCTCATCAAGCCGAACGGGGGCAAAGCCCCGCCGGTCCGTATCGAGACGGAAACGGTCGTCTGGGCGGCGGGGGTTAAGGCGTCCGGGCTCGGGAAGCTGATCGCGGGGGCGGTCGGGGGGGTGGAGACGGACCGGGTCGGGCGGGTGGTGGTAAACCGGGACTGCACGGTCGGGAACCGGTCGGACGTGTTCGTGATCGGCGACCTGGCGAACTTCAAGGGGGGCGATGGTAAACAGCTGCCGGGGCTGGCCCCGGTGGCGATGCAGCAGGGCAAATACGTGGCCGACCTGATCGCCCGCCGGCTGAAGGGCGACCCGGCCGACCCGGGGCCGTTCAAGTACTGGGACAAGGGGAGCATGGCGACGATCGGCCGGGGGCGGGCGGTGGCCGAGACGGGCGGGCTGAAGCTGAGCGGCTATCTCGCGTGGCTGGCGTGGCTGTTCATCCACATCCTGTACCTGGCTCAGTTCGAGAACCGGGTCCTGGTCATGTGGCAGTGGTTCTTCAACTACGTGACCCGAAACCGCGCGGCTCTGCTGATTACTGGAGAGGGGGCGTACCGGCCGCGGGACCCGCACCGTGTGGTCCCGTCCGGCGAATCAGTGGTGAAAGGTTGACCGGCTCCGCTGTCCTTGGCCGTCCAGGGGTTCCACCGGTTACATTGGTTTCCCCTGGCTGTTATCGGACACCCCGTTAGGGTTAACCATAGCTTCTCCTCTCTTACGGCCGGCATATCGGAACCTGCCCCTCCTCTCTTTTCCGGAAGAGTTTTGCAGCCGCAGGGATGCGGCCATTTGTAGCTCTGGGCGGACTGCCGATACCACCCCACCGGACACGTCTTGACGAACCAAACTAAACCGTTCAGTATTGCCAGGCGGGAGGAACTGCCATGATCCGTGTGGAGAACCTGGTCAAGACTTTCGGTGACGTGATAGCCGTCGAGGGTGTCTCGTTCGACGTCCGGGCCGGGGAGATCTTCGCGTTCCTCGGCCCGAATGGTGCCGGCAAGACGACCACGATCAAGATGCTGACGACCCTGCTCCGCCCGACGAGCGGCTCGATTACGCTGGACGGGCTCGATCCCGCCGCGAAGCCGCTGGACGTGCGCCGCCGGTTCGGCATCGTCTTCCAGGACCCCAGCCTCGACGGCGACCTGACCGCCTACGAGAACATGGAGCTGCACGGTGTCCTCTACCACGTCCCGCGCCGGGTCCGTACCGAACGCATCCAGACACTCCTCTCGCTGTTCGAGCTCTGGGACCGGCGGGGCTCGCGGGTGAAGGAGTTCTCCGGCGGGATGAAGCGTCGCCTGGAGATCGCCCGCGGCCTGCTCCACACGCCGAAGATCCTCTTCCTGGACGAGCCGACGCTGGGCCTCGACCCGCAGAGCCGGAACCAGCTCTGGACCCACGTCCGGCACCTGAACGAGACGGAAGGGGTCACCGTGTTCCTGACCACCCACTACATGGACGAGGCGGAGCGGGTCGCGCACCGCATCGCCGTCATCGACCACGGCCGCATCGTCGCCCAGGGGTCGCCGCAGGACCTGAAGCAACAGACCGGGACCGAATCGCTCGAGCAGGCGTTCCTCGCGCTGACCGGCTCCTCGATCCGCGACGAGCGCGTCGACGGCGCAGACCAGATGCGGCAGATGGCCCGGATGTGGAGGAGGTGAGCCGTGGCCGTCGTCTACATCCTGTGGCTGCGCGAGGTGAAGAAGTACCTCCGGTCGCGCCCGCAGATCCTCGCGTCGCTCGGCCAGCCGTTGATGTACCTGCTGGCCATGGGGTTCGGCCTCGGCCCCGTCTTTCAGAAGGCCGGGCAGGGCGACTACCTCCAGTTCATCGCCCCCGGCGTGGTCGGTATGGCGGTCCTTTTCACGTCGATCTTTTCCGGCATCGGGCTGCTCTGGGACCGGCAGTTCGGGTTCCTCAAAGAAACGCTGGTAGCGCCCGTGCCGCGCCTCCAGATCATGGTCGGCCGGACGGTCGGGGGGGCGACGGTCGCCATGATCCAGGGTATACTCGTCCTGACTGTGTGCCTGATCGCGGGCTTCCGTCCGCACGGTCTCGCCTCCGTGCCGCTCGCACTTCTGTTCATGGCCCTGATCGCGGTCGTCTTCGCCGCGCTGGGGACCGTGATCGGGTCGACCCTGCGGGACATGCAGGGGTTTCAGCTGGTGATGAACTTCCTGGTCATGCCGATCTTCTTTCTCTCCGGCGCGCTTTTCCCCCTGGCCGACCTGCCGCCGGCGCTCGCGGTGGCCACGCACCTGGACCCGCTCTCGTACGGCATCGACGGGTTGCGGGGGGCGCTCATCGGCCAGTCGCACTTCGGCGTGGCGGTCGACCTGGCGGTCCTCGGCAGCGTCGCGGTCTGCTTCCTGGCGCTGGGTGCCAGGGCGTTTTCAAAGATTCAAATTTGAGGTTCCGGGCACGACAATGTCTCGTCCCCGCAGCGCCCGCGCCCACGGTCAGGTCCTCGACGCCGCGCTGGAGCTGTTCGCCGCGCGGGGCATCGAGGCCACCAGCATGGACGCGATTGCCGAGGCGTCCGGGGTCAGCAAGGCGACCATCTACAACCACTGGCCGGACAAGGACGCGCTGTGCCTCGAGGTGATGGCCCGCCTCCACGGCCGGGACGAAGCGGGGCCGGTCCTCGACTCGGGCGACGTCCGGGCCGACATGATCGCCGCGCTCGCCTACCAGCCGCCGCCGCAAGACTCCGACCTGCGGTCGCGCATCATGCCGCACCTGATGGCGTACGCCGCCCGCAATCCCGCCTTCGGCGAGGCCTGGCGGCAGCGCTTCTTCGACCCCCCGCGCGTACAGATCACGCAGTTACTGGAGCGGGCCATCGCCCGGGGCCAGCTCCCGCGCGGCCTCGACCGCGATCTCGCCATCGCCCTCTTGCTCGGCCCCATGATGTACTGCCACGTGCTGAGGCGCGTCCAGGGCAAGGCGCCGGCGAACCTGCCGGAGCACGTGGTGGCCGCGTTCTGGAAAGCGCACGCGATCTCTCCTGCGGACTCCAATCGCCGCGGGCCGCGGGACTAGAGGCAACTCTCTTCCCGATGACAAACCCCCGCGATCCGCTACTCACGACCCCTTCTTTTCTTCCCCGGGCTTCTTCCCGACGATCGGCGTGAGCTCCCGTAGCCAGATGTTCCGGTACTTCACCGGGTTGCCGTGGTTCTGGAGCCGGATCGGCTGCCGCTCCGGGTGCTTCTCGTACGACGCCGGGCGGTCGAAGTACGTTCCGCCCTGCAGCTCGAAGTGGTTCTGCACCACCACCCCGTTATGGATCACGGTGACGATCCCCGGCTTCAGGAGCTTCCCGTCCTCTCCAAACCGCGGGGCCTCGAAGACGATGTCGTAGGTCTGCCACTCGCCCGGCTTCCGGCACACGTTCGCCATCGGCGGGGATTGCTTGTAGAGCGCTGCGCACTGGCCGTCGAAGTACGTCTTGTTGCCGTACGAGTCGAGCACCTGGACCTCGTACCGGTCGGCCAGGAACACCCCGCTGTTCCCCCGCCCCTGCCCATTCCCGGACACCTTTTCCGGGGTCGCGAACTCGACGTGCAGCTGGTAGTCCCCGAACGAGTCCTTGGTGGTGATGTCCGACTTCCGGACGACCGCGTACCCGTCCTTGACCTCCCAGTTCTCGCCCCCCTTCCACTTCGACAGGTCGGTCCCGTCGAACAGGATCACCGCGTCGGCCGGGGGGTCGCCCGGCTTCTCGCCCGGGGCGACGACCTTCGGCTCCGGCCAGACGATCCCGCTCTTGTACTCCTGGAGAGCGAATACGTTCGCCGCGACGACGGCCAGGACGGCACCAACGACGACGGCAGGGAGGGTGACTTTCTTGCTGAGCATCTGGGGCTCCGTGGGAGTGGCATGAACTCAGGATGGTGTAGCCCGCGGGGCGGCGAACGAACACGGAAAGGCTCTCGACAGGCGGAAACCCGGGATCGGTCTGTTCCGTCTCGATGGCCGCACGGGCACACGCCGGCTGGCGTTGCCCCGACCCGTTGTGGATAATCGGCCTGGCCGTCCTGTCCCCGCACGGAGTCCGCTCGATGCCGCCCGTCCGTACCACCGGGTTCGGTTCATTACTCGTGCTTCTCGCCCTGCTTCTGCCCCCGGCGCAGGCCGAGAACTGGCCGGCGTGGCGCGGGCCCACCGGACAGGGGGTCTCGACCGAGAAAGACCTGCCGGTCCGGTGGTCGGCCACCGAGAACGTGAAGTGGAAAGTCCCGCTGCCGGACACGGGCAACTCCACCCCGGTCGTGTGGGGCGACAAGATCTTCCTCACCCAGGCGACCGACAAGGGTAAGAAGCGGGCACTCTGGTGCCTCGCCCGCAAGGACGGGGCGAAGCTCTGGGAGAAGACCGTCGAGTACACCGCCGCCGAGCCGAAGCACGACACCAACACCTACTGTGCGGCCTCGCCGGCAACCGACGGCGAGCGGGTCGTGGTGTCGCACGGGTCGGCCGGGGTGTACTGCTACGACCTCGCCGGTACCGAACTTTGGCACCGCGACCTCGGCCCGTGTCACCACATCTGGGGCAACGCATCGTCGCCTGTGCTCTACAAGAACCTCGTCTTTCTGAACTTCGGCCCGAACGAGAAGACGTTCCTGGTCGCGATGAACAAGGCTGACGGGAAGGACGTGTGGAGGGCGGACGAGGTCGGCAAGAAGGCGGGCGAGTTCTTCGGGTCGTGGAGTACGCCGGTGGTTGCGGACGTGAAGGGCCGGACCGAACTGGTGATGAGCTGGCCCGGTGTGGTGAAGGGCTATAACCCGGACACCGGCCAGGTACTCTGGTCGTGCCGGGGGCTCGAAAAGGACGGGGCGGTCGACCGGCTCGCGTACACCTCGCCGCTCGTCTCGGCGGACGGGATCGTCGCGATGGCCGGGTACGGCGGGCCCTCGATCGGTATCAAGCCCGGTGGGACGGGCGACGTGACCGACACCCACAGGCTATGGCGGGTGGCGAAGAACCCGCAACGGATCGGGTCCGGGGTGATCGTCGAGGGGTACGTGTACACGGTGAACGAGCCGGGGGTCGTCTGCCTGGAACTGAAGACCGGCAAGGAGGTCTGGGACCAGCCGATCCCGGGCGGTTCCTGGAGCAGTATTGTTCTCGTGGAGGGCCGGCTCTACGTTGTGGGCCAGCAGGGCGAGACGTTCGTAATCGCGGCGAAACCGGAGCTGGAGGTGATCGCCCGGAACCCGCTCAAGGAGACGACCCGGGCGTCGGTCGTCCCGTCCGATGGGGATTTCCTGATCCGTACCTACAAGCACCTGTGGTGCATCGGGGGGAAGAAGTAGCGGGCCTTCGGAGGTCTTCCCTGGGAGCGCGGCCGTCTCGGCCGCATGGGCAGCGAAGCGGCCGAGACGGCCGCGCTCCCAGGGAAACCCGACCCGCCCGGCCCGGGTGAATTACTCGTCCTGGTCGGTACTCGTGCGCGAGACCGGCTGCGCGTCGACTTCCTTCCGCCCCCCACCGGTGAGGGTGCCGGTCGGGACGGCGACCCCGGCTGCTGGGGCGGGCCTTCCCGGTGTGGCAGCGGGCGGCGGGACTGTGGCCGCGGTCGGCCCGCCCGGGGTTTGCGACGCGGGGGCGGCGGCCGGCGGCTGGTTCTGGAAGAACAGCACGGCCGCCACCACCACCCCAGCAACCCCCGCCAGGAATCCAAGCTTCGCGTCGTTCGGCATCGGTCGCCCCACTGTTCGGCCCGTTGCCGCAATTATCCACGGAATCCGCCGGCGGGCCGGTTGACTTCAATCGGGGTGACGGAAAACTCTCCACTGGTCGGCCCTCCGCGCCGATCAACGCATGTTCTTGGCGCGGTCGGCATCTCCTGCCGGCCGGGCAGATCCGGTACGGTCGTTCTGCACGAAGGGGCATCCCATGGGCCTGGCGGGCTGGGTAGCGGTAGCGGTCGCGGTCGTGGCGGTCGTCCTGGTCGTGCGGGGGTGGGACGTTCGGCTGGTTTTGCTGTCCGCGTCGCTCGTCATCGCGTCCGCGGCCGGTCTGACGGCCGACGCCGGCCGGCTTGGTCCCCTGGCCGCCGTGGTCCGGGAGTTCCTCGCCACGTTCTCGAACGAGAAGTTCGTCGTCCCGATCTGTTCGGCGATGGGGTTCGCCTACGTCTTGCGGTACACGGGATGCGAGCGGCACTTGGTGCTGCTCCTGGTGAAGCCGCTGCGGTCCGTGCGGTGGCTCCTGATCCCGGGGGTGGTGCTGGTCGGGTTCCTGGTGAACATCCCGGTCATCAGCCAGACGAGTACGGCGGTTTGCATCGGGCCGGTGGTCGTCCCGCTGATGCGGGCGGCCGGGTACTCGATGGCGACGATCGGTGCGTGCCTCCTGCTCGGGGCGTCCGTCGGCGGCGAGCTGCTGAACCCTGGGGCCCCGGAACTCCTGACGGTATCCGCCAGGACCAAAGTCGAGACCCTGACGCAGGTGAGAAACTACCTCCCCCAGCTCGTGTTCACGCAGCTGGCGGTGGCCGGAATGGTGGTCTGGGTGATGAGCATCTGGTGGGAACGCAAATCCCCGTCCCACCTCGGGCGGGAGGACGATCTGCTGTCGCCGGACGGGAAGACCCACGGCGGGGGCGGTCCGCTTACCCCTCACCCCGCGACCCCGGGGGGAGAAGGGGACAGGATCAATTACGCCAAGGCGTTCGTCCCGGTCGTTCCGATCGCACTCCTGTTCGCGTCCGGGGGGCCCGACGAGTACCGCCTGTTCAAGATCCCGGACGACTGGGTGATCCTCTCGAAAGACGGGAAATCAGACCCCGCTTACAGTAGCCGGCTGATCGGGCTGGCGATGCTGGTCGGCGTGCTGGTGGCGATGGTGGTGACACCGGGGAAGGCCCGGGGGTGCGTAAAGCACTTCTTCGACGGGGCCGGGTATGGGTTCGCGAACATCGTCAGTCTGATCGTGACGGCGACGTGCTTTGGGAAGGCGATCGAGGTGGCCGGACTGGCGACGGCCGTCAGCCGGGTGATCGCCCGCGCCCCGGACCTGATGCAACCTCTGGCCGCCCTGGTCCCGCTCGGGTTCGCGGCGGTCTGCGGGTCGGGGATGGCCAGCACCCAGAGTCTCTACACGTTCTTCTACGATCCGGCGGTCCAACACGGGCACGACCCGACGGCGGTGGGGGCGATGGTCGCGATCGGCTCGGCCGCCGGGCGGACCATGTCGCCCGTGGCGGCGGTCACCCTGATGTGCGCGACGCTGACCGGGACGAACCCGTTCACCCTGGCGCGGCGGGTCGCCGTTCCGCTTCTCGTGGGAATCGCCGTCGTGATTGCCCTGCGGGTGGGAGGCTTGATCTGAAAAGATCAGAGGTCAGGTTGGAGAAGATCACCCCGCGAATCGCCTCCGACTTCCACCCTCTGACTCCCAAATTCCCCTTCCTTCCTTCCGCGCTCGTGTTCTACACTATGCCGCCCCGCGGTGGGGCATCGCCGGAGGAAGCACGGATGCGAATCTGCATATACGAGGACCGCCGGACGGCCGACCTCGGCCCACTTACCCTCACCCGCCCGACGGCGGACTTGCTCTGCGGGCTCGGGTCGCTCGGGGAGAAGCAGGTCCGGTACTTCGGGGCCGAGGTCGTCGGACACCTGTGCCGGCCGGTCCTGGCCGACCTCCTCCGTGCCCGCGACCCGCTTTCTCCGGTCAACGACCCGGCCTGGCTTCGGTCCGCCCCCACTCTCCTGGTGAACGCGCGCTGGCTCCCGCCGGCCACCCCGTTGGCCCCGCCCGTCCGCGACCTGTTCGCCCGCGGGCCGGTGCTCGGTGTGTGCGACGGCGAGGTCGCGTTCGCCCTCCTCGACACCCGACGGCTCCAGGCTCTCTCTCCGACCACCGTCGACAACTGCCTCGACGACTGGGCACAAACTCTTCCGGCCCGCGAGGCCGGCGGGCATGCGGTCCGCTACCCGTGGGACCTGATCGACCACAACCCGGACCAGATCACCCGCGACTTCGGAGCGGTCTGCGACCCGACCGACGCCGGGTTCCACCCGGCCGGGTTCGCCCTCGTCGGCCCCGCCGACCGCCTCTTCATCCACCCGTCCGCGAAGATCGACCCGATGGTGGTCGCCGACACCATGGGCGGCCCGGTGTGGATCGGCTCCGGGGCGGTAGTGACCGCCTTCACACGCCTGGAAGGCCCGTGCGCGGTCGGGCCGGGTACGCACCTGCTCGGGGCGAAAGTCCGGGCCGGGACGACTCTCGGGCCGCAATGCCGCATCGGAGGGGAAGTCGAGTGCAGCATCGTCCAGGGGTATGCCAACAAGTACCACGACGGGTTCCTGGGGCATAGCTACGTCGGCGAATGGGTGAACCTCGCGGCCGGGACGACCACCGGCGACCTGCGGTTCGACTACCAACCGATCACTGTCCGGCTGAACGGCGTCAGCGTCCCGACCGGGCGGACGAAGTTCGGGAGCGTCATCGGCGACCACACCCGGACCGGCCTGGGAGTCCTGTTCGACTGCGGGAGCGTGATTGGGGCATTCGCCGGGCTGCTGCCGACCGGCCGGCTCGCCCCGCGCGAGGTGCCGTCGTTCGGACGATACGGGACGGACGGGTTAACCGCCGCGAACGACCTGGATCGCCTTCTCGACACCGCGGGCGTGGTGATGCGCCGGCGGGCTCAAGAGCTGACGCCCGCCCTGCTGGCGGTTTATCGGGCAATCGCCGGGCAGACCGTGGCCCCCCGGCGGTCCCTGACCGTTGCCTCGCCCGGTGTGCGGAAAACGGCGTGACGGTGTGCGGAAAAAGGAAGTGGGCCGTGGGATGGTCCCGCGGCCCGCTCGGGTTGGGTTGTGGTGTCCGTCCGGCGGGGTTACCGCCGGTAGAAGTAGCCGTAACGAGTCCCATACGGGGCGGTGTAAGACGGGCCGAAGAACCCGTTGTAAACCCCGCCGGGCGAGTACGAGTATCCGCTCCGGTAGCCGAAGTTCGCCCACGGGTTATAGCCGGAGACCCGCGCGGCCTGGTTGCCGAACACGTCGCCGTAGGAATACTGCTGAGCGCCCAGCCCGGTGAACGGGGAGTAATAGCCCGTCACGCTCTGTGCCCCGAACGGGGTGGCGTAAGTGGTTCCGCCCACCACCACGCCCGCGCCGGGGACGTAGGTGTTGTACCCGTACACGTACTGGGCACTGGCCTTGCCGGCGGACCCGAACGCCCCGGCCACCGCCAAGGCGGTTACGATCAAATAGCGGTTCATCGGTGCTCCTCCTGGTGGGAACTCGCCGGCGAGCGAGGCCCATGCCTGTAATACGCACACCGCGTGCTCATCGTTTGCGTAGTGCTGTACAAGGTGACAGAAGGTACTCGCGAGAGAACCCGCCCTTACGGACAGTAGCTAAGGTTCTCACCCGCTTCTAACCCCGGCCGCTAACGAAGCAAGCGGCGAGAGAGCCCACAGCTCGCCGAAGGCCGGATTTCGGCCGCGTTATCAATACCTGCCGCGGCGGAACAACCCGGACCGATAGGAGGTGTACCCCGGGGCGTAGTAGGTACTGCCGTAATAACCGGAGTCGTAATAACCGGAGCCGTAGGAGCTGGGGCTGTAGTAGCTAGGGCTGTAGTACGCCGAACTGCCGTACAGGTAGCCGGGGCCGAAGGTGTTCGCCGGGACGACGCCGTTGGCGTACACGGAACCCGGACTGTAGACAGTCGCCGGGATGACCCCGTTGTTATAGTAAACGTTCCCGAAGCTCGAGTACTGCGGGGTGTAGTACCCGGATACGGTTCCCGGGAAGTACCTGCTGGTGACGCTGCTCGGGTAGTACGACGGGGTGTAGTACGACGGGGCTGCGTAGTAGTAGTCCTGGGCATCGGCCCGGGGGCCGACAAGGGCGGCCAGAACCGCCGCGAGTGCGAAGCGCTTCATGATGTTCCCTCCTGTGATTCCCGCTCGAGTCAGACCCGCCGGGTGACGGGTTCGTCAGTCGATTTGTTGCACCATCCGTGCCAAATTTCCCACGATCCGCCGATCGTATGGCGGGCGGGAGGAGGGACGTGAGAACCCGGACGGATCTGTCGGCCGGCCTGTAAGCCGGGTTTTGTCGCACGGGGCATTAAACCCCGTGTGACGGTCATTTATCTAGCCCCGCGGTTGCCCGCGGGGTCGAGCAGCCTACCCGGGGATCGTAGCGGACCGGGCCGGTCCTGTCCCCTGCTTGGCCTTGCTCCCGGTGGGGTTTGCCGAGCCAGCCGGTCACCCGGCTGCTGGTGCGCTCTTACATTAAGGGCCGAAGCCCCGCACCGTTTCACCCTTACCTGGGAGCTATCAGCCGATGGCTGATAGCTCCCAGGCGGTATACTTTCTGTTGCACTGTCCCGCCCGTTGGCGGCCCGCGCCGGGGGCACGAAACCGTTACCGGGGGTGGGCGTTACCCACCACCGCGCCCTATGGAGCCCGGACTTTCCTCCCCCGGGTCGGGGGCGACCGTCCGGCCGACCGACAGATCCGAGCTTTCAGGTTATCATGTCGCGGCGGGCGGGTGAAGGCGGGGTTTCCGTCGTCCCGGCACGCCCCTGGTTGGCCGAATACGTATACGTCCCGTATCCTTACCTGTACTATCAGTTGTAAGTAAGGACTAGTTTCTTAGTCTCGGCGGGTGTTCTTCCTATGGCCGACCGGTCGTTGAGCAACGCTCGCATCCAGTCCTGGCTCGCCGACGACCTGGCCCGCGTCGCCGGGGAGATGGACGGTACGAAGGCCCAGGTGAACTCGGCCTCGGTCTGGTGGTTCTGCCATCGATTGAGCCCCGAGGAGCGGGCCCGCATCCTTGGCGACTTCGTCGCCGCCCAGGCGATGCGGGGACAACAACCGGAACTACCCTCGGCGGATAGGGGGGAATTCCAGGCCGACACCCCCCTCCCTCGCCCGGACCGGCGGAAACGGCCGAAGAGGCGGGGGTAAACCGTCCATCTGGTCGCTCCCGGCCTGCGGCGGCCGGCGGGGTTCTGGCCGTCCGCCGGTGTCGGCCGCAAGATAGCCGGTATGGCGACCGCAGCACTTGATTGGACAGAGCACCCGCCGCAGGGGTTCACCGGTGGGGCGGTCACCGTGGGGAATTTCGACGGGGTCCACCTCGGACACCACGCCCTGATCGCGGCCACGGTCCGGTGGGCGAGCCGGGTCGGCGGCCCGGCCGTCGCGGTCACATTCGACCCGCCCCCGTACCAGGTCCTATTCCCGACCGCCCCGTCCCGTCCGCCGCTCACCACCCTCCACGACCGGGCCGATTTGCTCCACGCCGCCGGGGCGGACCACGTCATCGTCCTCCGGACGACCCCGGAGCTGCTCGCCCTCACGCCGGACGCCTTCTTCCGGGACATCCTGTCCCGCCAACTCGGTGCCAGAGCCGTCATCGAGGGGTACGACTTCCGGTTCGGCCGCTCCCGGGCTGGGGATACGGCAACCCTCCGCGTGCTGTGTGCCGCGGCGGGGGTCGGCTTCGAGGAGGTCCCGCCGGTGGCGGTGGACGGAGAGCCGGTGTCGAGCAGCCGGGTGCGGGCCGCGCTGGTCGCGGGCGACGTCGCGGCCGCGGCGGCCCTGCTCGGCCGGGCGTACAGGGTCGCGGGCCTGGTAGTGACCGGCGCGAGACGGGGCCGGACAATCGGGTTCCCGACCGCCAACCTGGAGGACGTCCCGACGGTGCTTCCGGGGAATGGGGTGTACGCGGTCCGGGCGATGGTCGACGGAACGATGTGGCCGGCGGCGGCGAACGTCGGCCCGAATCCGACCTTCGGGGAGGATGCCCGTAAGGTCGAAGTTCACCTGATCGGGTTTTCGGGGGACATCTACGGAAAGTCGGTGGAGGTAGAATTCGTTATCCGGTTGCGCGACACCCGGCCGTTCGCCGGGGTAGACGAACTGGTCGGGCAACTGCGGCAGGACGTCGAGGCCGCCCGCCGGGTGCTGGGTGCCTGGTAGGGCATTCACCGCGGAGCACATGATGAACGCAATGTTGAAAGCCCGCGTCGCGCACGCCCTGAAGGCCGAGATCGCCCCGGCCCTGCTGCTCGACGGGAACGGGATCGAAGTGCTGGACGTCTCGGACGGGATCGCCCAGGTCCGTCTCACCGGCGTGTGTGCGGGCTGCCCGGCCACGATCATGACGGTGATCACGTCTCTCGAAGACGAGTTGCGAAAGAGGGTGCCGGAGGTCGAGGTGCTGGAGGCGGTGTCGTAGGGCCGAATCTTCTGATCGAGGAGAGCCATGTTCCTCGGGTACAACACCAACGGGTTCGCCCACCACCGGCTCGATGATGCCGTCGAGATCATCGCCGAACTGGGATACGACGGGGTGGCCCTGACACTCGACTTTCACGCCCTCGGTTCGTTCGACGAACCCGGGTTCGAATCGCACCTGAACAGGGTCCGCGACCTTCTCCACAGGCACGACCTCCGGTGCGTGATCGAGACCGGCTCGAGATTTATCCTCGATACCCGGCGAAAGCACCAACCGACTCTTATCAGTCCGGGTGCCTTGGACCGGTCGAGACGATACGAATTCCTCGAATTCGCACTTTGGGTCGCGATCTCGCTCGACGCCGAATATGTCAGTTTCTGGTCCGGAACGCCGACCGATGATGCCCAACCGTCCGTCCTGATGGACCGCCTCGTGACGGAATGTCGACGGCTGGCCGAGTTCGATCCGGTCGGGAACGCCCGGCTCGCGTTCGAGCCGGAGCCGGGGATGTTCATCGACACGATGGACAAGTTCGCCGAGCTCCACGGCCGGGTGAACCACCCCGCGTTCGGGCTGACCGTGGACGTCGGCCATCTGGTGTGCAACGGCGAACTGCCGGTGAGCAAGCACCTGAAGGCGTGGAAACACGTCCTCTGGAACGTCCACATCGAGGACATGAGGCGCGGCGTCCACGACCACGTCATGTTCGGGGAAGGGGAGGTTGACTTCGCGGACGTTTTCGCCGGACTGCGGGACGCGGACTACGCGGGCGGGGTGTACGTCGAGCTGAGCCGGCACAGCCACGACGCCGTGAACACCGCCCGCAAGGCAAAGGCGTTCCTGGACCGGTTCGTGAACGGGCGGACGGGGTGAGCCCCGGACGGTTGAGGCTCACCCGGCAGGGCGGCGGACGGCCTGACTACTTCGCCATCGGGGCGAGGAACTTCTCCAGTTTCTCGTAGCCGTCGAGCGGGATCTTGTTCTCGCCGCCGTGGCACGACCAGCACCGGGCCTCGAACAACGACTTCACCTTCACCGCCTTGTCATCCGCCTTGAACTCCGCGGTGACGGGCTTCCCGATCAGCGGAGGCGGGAGCGGGAACCTGTCCTCCTCGAACGCCTGCTTGCGGGGGCCGGGTAGGGTGTTGATCCACGCCAGCACCGTCGCCCGCTCGCCCTCTCGCTGTGCGATCAGCTGCGGCAACTCGGGGTCCTTTTCCTTCAGGGCGTCTTTGAAGACGGTCTCCTTGTCGAAAAACGCCCTGACCATCCCGCCGTCCGGGACGCCGTTGATCGCCTTGTCCATGCCCCACGGCCCCTTCTCCCACGGTCCGGTCAGTAGCCGCTCGAGCTTCGACGGCCCCGTCGGGACGACCGGCGGGTTTGCGGCCCCGTTCTTCGGTGGCGGGTTCTCGTTCGGCTTCGGTGCGATCCCGCCCTTGTCCTCCTCGGCCTTCTTCTTGTCGGCCTCGGCCTTGAGCGCGGCCTTTTGCTTCTCTTCCCTCAGGTGCGGGTCGATCACCTCGACGTAGGCCATACCCCCGAGACAGCCGGCGAATATGAACATCAGGGCGAGGACGACCTTCCCCTTCGGCCCGTACATGTTGAACAGGCTCAGGATGATCTGGGCCACGAGGCCGAGCCCGACTATCCCGCCGGTCGCGATAATGCAGCTGGCGAAAAACGGCCCGCTGTCCGGGAGCCGGGCCAGCCACCAGCACGACACATCCGCCGCCTGCGCGACCAGGACCACCGGCCCGAGGAACCCGCGGATGATCCCCGGGTAGCTCGTGAACGCGAAGGTCAACCCGGTCAGTGTGAACAGGACGGCGAAGCTCAGTAGGTGGGCGTGCGTGGACTGGGTCAGCTTCTCCAAACTGATTTGCCGGCCCGAGTCGACATACCCGCCGCCCATTTGGACGGCGGCGACCGCCGGCAGGAACTTGCTCAGCTCCTCGTAGGTCGTGAACGGGATTTCACTCTTCTCCCCGCCGGGCTTGTGACACCGGACGCACCGGTCGCGGAGGATCGACCGCACCTTGGCTACCCCCTGCTGGCCCTTGTCCCGGTACGCATCCGAGAACGGCTGCGCGGCGAGCTCGGCCGGGAGGGCGAACCGGTCCTCGTCGTACGCCTTCTGCCGGGCCTCCGGGGCGGCGTTCACCCAGGCGATCAGGGCCCGCCGCTCACCATCCCGCTCGGCGTTGAGCTGGGCCAGCTGCTCCGGATGGTCCTTCGCGATCTTCCTGAAATCGGCGTCGTCCTTGTCGAAGAAGGCAGGGGCCATGTTCGAGCCGGTCAACCCGCCCTTCTCAGGGCCGTCGATGATCGCCTCGAGGCGACTCTTCACCTTCCTGGCACCGGTATCCCGCATCTTGCCGGCGAACACGGCGATCACGTTGTCTTTTGTGGGGAGGACGTTCCCGTCCCGGTCGGAGTGCTGCATGTGCAGCTGGATCATGGCCGAGGTGTACCCCAGCCCGACCGTCAGCAAGAAGCAGGTGAGGACCAGTTTGGCCGGGAAGGGGAGCTGACGGAGGGTGAACCGGGGGCCGGGAGCGGCGGCGGGTTCCGACACGGCGGGACTCCTCACGGAGTTTTTATTGCGGGATTCGGAGTGCGGAATGCGGAATAAAAACCCCAGAATCGAGACAGCTTCTATTCCGTATTCCGCACTCCGAATCCCGCAATTGAGGAATTCGAACCAGGCAAGAAGCACGAAATCCCAACACCGAAGCGGGCGACAGTTGGTATTTCGGCTGAGGGTGGGTCACCTCGGCAGGCAGACGGCTTTCACTACAAGTTTACCCGGTCTGGGAACGAGAGTCGAATCCATCCTCCAAAATTCACGTTTACCCGCCCGTCAGGGCGGCAATGGCGGCAGCCAGTACCTCGTCCCGCACTTCCGGCAGGTTGCCGGCGACCCGCGCCCCGCTCGCGAGCTTGTGTCCCCCGCCGCCGAACCGCTCGGCCAGCTGCGACACGTCCAGCGCCCGCGACCGGAAGCTGATTTTCGTCCCCCCGCCCGGTTGCTCGATGAACACCAGGGCGACCTCGACCCCCTCCACGCTCCGGGGGAAGGTGATCAGGTCCTCGGTGTCCCCGGGAACCGCCCCGGTGGCCGCGTAGTCCTTCAGGTAGATCTCGGTGTACGCCACACGCCCGCCGGCCCGGAGTTGCAACCGCTCGATGGCAACTCCGGTTAACTTCAGCCGGGCGAGCGGGGCCGCCTCGTACAGCTGTTCGTAGAGCTCGGTCGGGTTCGCCCCGGCCGCTTCCAGTTCCCCGGCGAGGGCGAACGTCGCCGGGGACGTGTTCGGGTGCCGGAACCAACCGGTGTCGGTCGCCACGGCCATGAACAACAGGTTCGCGGCCTTCGGGCTCGGACTCACCCCGAGCGCCCGCATGATCTCGTGGGTCAGCCGGCCAGTCGATTCGGCCGAGATGTCCACGAACCGCAAACCGCCGAGGTCATCTTGGGTCCGGTGGTGGTCGACCACGGCCCGCGGAATGTCAGGGTTCGCCTTCAGATGGTCGCCGAAGTCCCCCAGCTGGTTCCACGTTCCGGTATCCAGCACGACTACCGAGTCGCGGTCCTTGAACGCCGTACCGGGCATCCGGAAGTCTTCGATCACCCGTCGGCCCGGGTCGAGGAACTCGTACCGCGGAGGGAGCTTGCTGGCGATGGCAACCCGGGGGTGCTTCCCGAGGCTGGTCAGGGCGTCGTGGAGGGCGAGCTGAGACCCGAGCCCGTCGGCGTCCGGGCGGATGTGGGTCATCAGCAAGGGGCGGTCGTGGTTCCGGAGGAACTCAACCAGGGGGGACCAGTCCACGGGCATGCAGGGTGATTCCATTTCTCGGCGGGGAGTAGCTCCCATTGTAACCGACTTCGTTCATCTGGAAAATGGGGGAATGTCGTAGGCCCGCGGGGGCGATTGGCCTGGAAATATGCCCTGGACATAAGGCTCGGGTCGTGGTAGTTTTCGGACTGACCAGTCCGTTAACTATTTCGTCTTCCCGGCCCCGACATGGACGCTGCCCCCCGAAAACCGGGCCGGCCCAAGGACCCCGAGCTGGAAGCCCGGCGACGGGCCCAGAT